>JANQPJ010000378.1 GCA_028289525.1 Pirellulales bacterium | reverse complement strand
AATTATCCAGCTTCACGCTGAGACCGCCCCTCCTGCCCAAAATCCAGAACCAAAGCGTAACCCAACCAGCGGCAGCGTGCAAAGGGCGACTTGCACCCCAATGACCCCTTTGTTCAAAACTGCTCTTCCGTGGTTTCTGAGGATTTGCTATTTAGCCGCCACGTACATGGTTTTCTTCCCCCACCTTCGAGGCGTTTCGACGCGGGATCGATCCAGAGATGAAACGGAACATTCTTCGCCTGTCTATTCTTTCAGTCGTTGTCGGCTTGGGCTTGATTGCGATCGCACAAGCCCGGCACGGATTCGATCGGGGCGCGACCGACGCGTCCCAGCCAGCCGTGCTTGAAGCCGACCTGCCGGCCGGCGCCCCGCAACCGATTGCCGGCCATGGATCGCAGGCAGCCGATGTGGAGGTCGAAAACCCGTTGCGTGACGCCAGTCTTGAACCGATCGCTGTTCAAGGTTCGCCTGAACAATACGAACAACATTACGAGCAGGCTGACCAACTCGACGTGCTGCCGGTGGCTGCCGTCGACGAAATCCCGGCCGCTGCCCAGGCGTTTGACCCCCGAGGCCAAGCGGCCGCGCCAGCCCGACGCTATGAGCCGCGCGGCGACACAGCCGCCGGCCCGTTGCCGGTTGACCATGAGTTGCCATTGGAAGCCCCACCGCGCGAGGCGGGCCGCTATCATCAGGCTCCCGCCCAACCGGCCCCCATCGAGCAGGAGACGGCCCTTCCGGCTGATTCCCCGGCTATTGACGAATCGCTTCCGCCAGCGGTTGCCGCACGCGAGCGTTTCCCGATTGCCCACCAACCAGCAGCTCAACTGCAAAGAGCAGCCGTGGCTGGCGAAGGGACCGGACGCCCCGGCTCCAAAGGCCTGGAAGGCTCGCAGACGCCCAGCTTGACGCTCCAAAAAATTGCGCCGGCCGAAATTCAGGTCGGCAAACAGTGCAAGTTTCAAATCATGGTCCGCAATGTGGGTCAATCGACGGCCAAAAACGTGCGCGTTCAAGACGAAATCCCCCAGGGGACACGCTTGGTCAGCACAGTGCCGAACGCCGAACGGGCTGCCGACGGTCGTTTGGTCTGGCCGCTTGGCGATCTGGAGCCAGGCCGCGATGCCAAGGTCGAACTGGTCCTGATGCCAATCAGCGAAGGCGAGATCGGCAGCGTTGCGACCGTGGTCTTTGAAGCACAAGCCTCGGTCCGCACCAAGGCAACCCGACCTGAGCTGGCCCTGCGAGTCACTGGACCACCCAAGGTGATGATCGGCGGTCAGGTACGCCTACAAATCGAGCTTTCCAACCCTGGCAGCGGAGCGGCCACCGGGGTGATGTTGGTCGAAAATGTGCCGGAAGGCTTGCAGCACACGGCTGGCAAGTCCTTGGAGTTCGAGGTCGGCACGCTCCGCGCCGGCGAATCGCGGCGGCTCGACTTGGTGCTCAACGCCGAGCGGGCAGGGAAGGTGGTGAACATGATCACTGCCCATGCCGATGCGAACCTCGAAGTGCGCGAAAGCATCTCGATCGACATCATTGCCCCGCAACTGGTCGTCGGCCTGGAGGGCCCCACGCGTCGCTATCTGGAACGCCCGGCCACCTATGTCTTGTCGGTCCAAAACCCCGGCACGGCTCCGGCCCGCGACATTGAATTGACCAGCTATTTGCCCAAGGGAATGAAGTTCGTCCGCGCCAACAATGCCGGCAGCTACGATCCTCAAAAGCACGCCGTCTCCTGGGGCCTGGAAGAATTGCCGGCCCAACAGGCTGGCAATGTCGAACTGGTCGCCGTGCCGGTTCAATCGGGTCAGCAAGAGCTGCGTGTTCAAGCCAAGTCGGCCGACGGGCTGACCGATTCGGCCGAACAAACCGTCTCGGTCGAAGGGCTAGCGGCCATCTTGTTCGAAGTGGCCGACGTCGAGGATCCGATCGAAGTGACCGGCAAAACGACCTATGAGATTCGCGTAGTCAACCAAGGCTCCAAAGCTTCGTCGAACGTCGTGGTGCACGCCATCTTGCCGCCAGACATGAAGCCCATCACCGCCGAAGGCCCGGTTCGCCATCAGATTCAAGACGGTCGAGTGGTCTTCGCGCCCCTGGAACGGCTGGCACCCAAGGCCGACACGCTGTATCGGTTGCAAGTTCAAGCCCTACGGGCAGGCGACCAACGCATTCGCGTGCAGGTGATGACCGACGAAACCAAGTCGCCGGTCACCAAGGAAGAGAGCACCACGGTCTATTCCGACCAGTAGTGGCGATGATTCTATAGGGCAATGCAGTCAAGGTAACGGTTGTGTGCATGTGCCGTTTCGGGAAGACTGCAAAGTCGATTTCTAGACTTTGCAGAAATTCTCCTGGAAAGTAATTCTTCCAAGTTCACACGTCCCGGCGACGCGTCGTGAGCGCGGCTAGGGACTTCTGGCAAGGCAAGCCCTGCTGGCGATTCGCGATTTGTTGGAAAATAGCCGCGACGCGACGCGTC
>JANQPJ010000376.1 GCA_028289525.1 Pirellulales bacterium | reverse complement strand
TGAAATTTCTCATCCATGTGTCATCTCTCCTATTTCAGAAAACGGTGAACAAACTTCTACCGAATGCTGATAGCTGACACAATATTTCTTACAGGGCCTCGTTAAAAGAATTGCGATAGCGGTACGGTCCGCGTCGTGTGCTTGCCTCGAACTCGCTTTTTCTCTCGGATCGTCGCCATTTGAGCAGACAGGTCGATGTCGTCGATCTGCGAACGGAGCATTTCGCTACGACGAGCACCTGTGTGCGCTGCGAAAGTGAACATCGGATAGAGGAACGAGCCTCTGGCACGCTGCTCGACGTGGGCTAGCAGCTGGTCGATCTCAGGCAATGTCAGAAAAAGGGCATCCCACAATTCTGCCGCCTGATTGTCGTCCAGGCCGCCTCGCTCGATCTTGCGTTCAATTTCCTGCCAGGTTTGGAAACGTGGCTTTTCGACAAGCTTTGGATAGCGAAGGCCCTTCTTGGGAAACTCGCTCTTGACGTACCCCAATTGCTTGGCCCAATTCCACATGGTGGTGAGCGTCGTCATTTCCTTCTTGATGGTCGTGGGACTGACCTTGTTGCCACGCAGGCCATTCTGCTTCGATCGCTTGTCGACGTATCGTTGGAGATCGCCTTGCCCCAGCGACCGAATTTGAAACCGCCATCCGAGAACCCGTTTGAAATGCCGAAGATGGATTTCGATTCCACGCCGGGAATTGTCCTCGATGGCCGCTTTGGGAATGCTGACAAGGAAGGCTTGGCAGAGCTGCTCCAGGTTCACCGGTCCCTGCTTCTTCTCCGGCTTTTGCGTCGCCATGCCATCCGAGAGCAAGAAAGTAGGCAGATCGACCCCATCGGGAAGAGTCAGGTTGCCAAGCTCCAGACGGCGCAGATTGTCTTCGAGCCTTGCCACGCTGGCGATTGCTGTTTTCTTCTCTTTCGTACGCAGCGAGCGGCTGTATTTTTGCCCACCAAAGCGGAAGACGACGTGGAAATTACCGGCACGATTTTCGAGCGAAGCCATGGTCTAATTCTTTCCGAGGGATACGGAAAGAACCAGCGACGCAATCGCCATACGAATGAGATGCTGTCCGCAATTTGTCCGCAAACAGCTTCGGCCATGAAAAAAGGACTCACGGCCGAATCGCCGTAAGTCCTTATCTCATCAAGTGCCGAAGAGAGGACTTGAACCTCCACGCCCGTAAAGGGCACTAGGTCCTGAACCTAGCGCGTCTGCCAATTCCGCCACTTCGGCTTAAAAGTGTGCTGCAGAGAAGAACTCTAAAGTGCCAAATTCTTGATCGCTTGACAAGGCCCATCGGCCAGGGAGCCTAAAAATTTTGGCAGGCATTTTGCCGTCAGCGTTCGCAAGATAGACAATGTGAGCCTCCGTTCTCAACAAGAACACCCCTTGCCTGTCAGTGCAGCACCGGACAGGTATCGAACCATTCCCGACCCTGGCTACGCATCCAAGAGGTGGAACGTTCCGGTCCCCAGCCTGACGGCTCGTAGACTTCCAGTCCAGCCGCTCCTTGGTCTGCCCAGGCTGCCAAAATCGGGTCGATAATGCCCCAGGCCAATTCCACCTCGTCCGCTCGCGCGAACAGACTGGCATCGCCATGCATTGCATCGAGCAGTAGGCGTTGGTAGGCGTCAGGCATGGCTGCCGGGAACTCGCGGCCAAAGCGGAAGTCGAGGTCCGTCATCCGCAGCCGCATTTCAGCGTCGGGAACCTTGGTTTCGAATTGCAGCTGGATGCCTTCGGCCGGTTGCACTTGAATCACTAGCCGATTGGCATCTCGGGCAGAGCCGCCTCGGTCGGAAAACAACATCAACGGCGGTTGGCGAAATTGAATCACAATCTGCGTCGTCCGGCAGGACATTGCCTTACCGCTACGTAGATAAAAAGGCACGCCTTGCCAACGCCAATTATCAATCCACAGCTTCACGGCAGCAAACGTCGCGGTTTGGCTATCGGCCGCCACGCCTGGCTCGTCGTGATAGCCGCGGTAGATGCCACGCAACGTGTCCTCGGCCACCGCGGTTTCAGCCAGCGGACGAATTGCCTGAAGGACTTTGACTTTTTCGTCTCGCACGCGGTCGGCCTCGTAACGCGACGGCGACTCCATCGCCGTAATCATCAGCAGTTGCAGCAGATGGTTTTGAAACATATCGCGTAACACGCCTGCCCCATCGTAATAGTCTCCCCGGCTGCCAATTTGAACCTCTTCGGCGACCGTGATTTGCACATGGTCGATAAAGTTGCGATTCCAAATCGGTTCGAAGATCGAGTTGGCGAACCGCAACACCAGGATGTTTTGAACCGTTTCCTTGCCCAGGTAATGATCGATTCGGTACACCTGACTTTCGTCGAACACTTGGTGCACAATCCGGTTGAGTGCATTGGCCGTTGCCAGGTTGGTGCCAAACGGTTTTTCAATCACCACACGCCGGTTGCCACAGGTTTCATTGGCCAGTCCACTACTGCCTAGGTTAGTGATCGCCGGCTGGTAGAAACGGGGAGAGGTCGCCAGGTAATAGACGCGAGTGCAATTGTCGCCTGACTCTCGGCCGTCGAGAAATGTCTTGAGCGCGACAAGGTCGTCTGGCGAGGTGAGGTCGCCAGGCTGATAGAAAATTTGTTTGGCAAATGTGTCGAACTGGGCGGCGTCGAAGGCAGACCCAATAAACTTTTCCGTCGACTCCTTCAGCGCAGCTCGCCACGCTTCATGGGTAAAAGGACTACGTGAAAAGCCAACAATTTGAGTGTCGGCTGGCAGGCGGTCTTTACGAAACAGCTCATAGAGCGCAGGAATTAGCTTGCGGCAGGTTAAGTCGCCTGAAGCGCCAAAAATGATGAACGTGTGGGCCATGAGGTTTCAATTCCTAATGAGATGGCCGATCGAGACCGCTACGAAGGCACACCAGACGGATGCTTTATGCAGGCATCGAGCTTGGTTTAAGCCAGTACCGTTTTACGATCAGCTTGGCTTACATGCTGCGCGGCCGTGGGCATCCAGAGACCTTGTTCCAAATCGAGTAGCCGTTGTTTCAGTTGGGTGCCGGAAGGAGCCGAAAACCCGCCCAGGGCTCCGCTCGACGTCACCACGCGATGGCAGGGAACCAGCAAAGGATGGCGGTTTGACGCCATCACATTGCCCACCGCACGGGCAGCTCGTGGCGAACCGGCTGTTTGGGCCAGTTGGGTGTAGCTACGGGTTTGGCCATAGGGAATACGCCGACAGGCCTGCAGCACTCGACGGGCAAACCGACTCACACCGGTCCAATCGACCGCGACATCATCGAGCGGTACTGGATCGCCAGCTGTGTAGTCGCACAGCCGGGCGGCGAGATCACGATGCCAGGCACATTCTTCGAGTTCAAATTCACAGAGCCGCGCGAGGGCTCGAATTGCCGGTGCCTTTGAGCGGTGGCCTAGAGTCAGGCCAGTACAGATGTGGTCCGATTCAGCCGCCGCGATCCAGCCTAACGAAGTTTCAAAGGCCGCAGCACGAGAGACGGCTTGAGCCGGACGAGGTACGCTCATCAATTTTACTCCTATTTTGTAGGAACATAGGGGGCATCGAGCCACTGGCTTTGCTCGGTTTCGCGAGGTGAGCACCGGCCGCTGCTCAGGTTGAAACCATGGACTTTGCAGCTTCCCTGCCTGGACTGAACGATCCTTTGACAGTCTTTCCACACACATTTTATACTAGATCTTTGACAAAATGAAAACCAAGGAAGCCACTTCCATGACCAAATACGGGGCGTTGTGCGATGATTATTATGTCAACATGAACCTCAGCACTGAAATGGAGTTGTCGAGCCAGCGGGAAACCATTCTTAACTTCTTCGAAGGAATTCAGAAGCGGTATCCCGAGATGCGGAATTTTTATAACCGTGATAAAAACGACTTTATCCTCGAAGAGGACAAAGACGGCGGGCAATATCGGTGGTGTACGATCGAAGCAAGCCGCATCTGTTCTGGTCAGGTGAACCCTCCGGCGATCGAGAGCGTGCTAGATCAGCATCGCTTGATCATGGAGTTGGCTCCTTACATGCTATCGGTCAGCACGCTCGACTGCGAAGCGCTTGACCTGTTGTATGGGTTCGACTTCACCTATCGTGGCAACCATAACGAGTTGCTGCACGAAGCCCTAGGGATAGCTCCAGCCATGGAACGTCTAGCTGATGTTGCTGGCAGTCGTGTGATTAACTACGAGCCGTCGATCACGTTGGCGTTGGATGAAGAGTGTCGGTTGCAGTGTCGGGTGAGTGTTGAAACGCGAACGAACGCCTACCACATTCGCACTGGTGAATATCCGGAAGACCAGGTGAGTGTATATGTCAGTGCTCGGCGTTATGGCAGCTTGCCGCCGGAGACCACCTATGTCGAATCGCTCGATCGACTCAATCAGATTTGCGAAGAGTTGATCGACAACTATGTGATCGGCCAGTTGCTACAACCGCTGGCTCGAACAATCGCGTTGAAATAGGTGTCGGCATTCTTTCCTGCTGGGTTGTAGGGCAATGAAGCGAAGTGGCCTGGCAGCCCCACTCGACCATCGTGGAAGTCCCCGCTTTGTTCGGCGCAATCGTTATGTTCGGCTCCAACGATCAGACGTTTCCGCCTGATGGGGCAAACGATAGATTGGTGAGTCAACTCAGTGGTGCTAAAAAACAGCATCGAAAAGGCAGCTGTTTTCAGCAAGGCGCTCAAAAATAGCCGTTTCGCGAGCGGTCACCGACCGCTGTTACTAACAGCAACGAGTGAATTTGGAACGACTGAAACTGCTGAATGAGCTAGTCTTGAATGACGGCTTCCAGACGAGGCAGACATTCAAGGACAACCGCGGGGTACTCGCGATGGGCATCAAACGACGTCAGCTTTGCGTTGATATTCGTGTGCAAGGCACAGCACTGGCGCGCGCGGTATTGCATTGGCTGGGCTTTGCACTGGTTCTGGTTCTGGGGACGATGACCTGGCGCGTATTCACCATTTCTCAACTCTCCTGGTCGGCTTTGCGAAGCGATTTGGCGACGGTTGCCACACCAGTCTTGGTGGTGCTATTGCTGACGTTCCCGTGGCTTGTTTGGGATACGCTACGGGTGACCAACCGGTTTGTCGGCCCGGTCTTTCGGCTGAAAAGAGCACTACGGCAGCTCAATGCCGGGAAAGCCATTGAGCCAATCCAGTTTCGCGACGACGACTTTTGGCAGGAATTGGCCGACGAGGTGAACCAATTAGCTGTTACCCTTCAGCAAGCGACTGACGCGAAAGCCGGTCCGCTTGAACACGACGTGGTTCAAGCGTCTGTGCCGGCTGCTGCCACACAACCTCTTGTTGACACGGCCACTGCTGCCGTGGATTCTGAATTGGTCGAATGCGTTTTAGAGCAATGCTTAGTAGACGATGACATTCGAATTTGAGGGTTGCAAGCTTCTGTTTGCTCCTAGCCGCGACGCGTCGCCGGGGCCCCACAAAAACAAATGGCATCGTCTACTAGGCTTTAAGTCGTGAACCACTGAGGATGCGACCACTATTCGGCCAGGGTAGGACTGGGCTCAGCAGTGGGCGTTTCGGCTGCCGGCAGGGGATTCCCTTCGTAGCCGGGCTGCGGTTGACCGTTATCGGCCAGTTGATCGACCGTCCACAGCAAGCCTCGGGTAATCAGGTCGAGATAGGCCGGGTCTTCCATCGTTTCGTTATGGTGGCCAATGCTGGTGCCAAAAACCCGAGCCCGGCCGTATTGGTTGATCCAGATGCAAGGATTCGGGTTGCCTGGCTTGTCGGAAACTCCGTTGGCCAATGGAGTTGTCTCTGGCCAGACCTTGGCAATATTGTAGAGCTCGCCTTGAGGTGTCGTCCACGAACCGGGCACGCCCTGCATGATCGGGTGAGCTCGTTCGATCACTTCGACCTTGATCGGGTGATGGCGACCGTGGTTGTGTGAAGTGACACCAACCAGTTTGAACCATTCATCGGTCTCGCCACGGTAGGAGTGCATTGCACAGTGAATCACCACGGCCGGTTTGCCTTGCTTGTGGGCTTTCGTGATGCGATGAATCAAGTCGACGTCTTTGACCTGGGCGAAGCACTCGTTATGAACGACCACGTCATAGGGGGCCGCCCAGTCTTCATGCTCATGGATGCTCACGCGATGATCTTGGGCGTTGCCGCCTTCGTGGACGATTGTCCATTCGACGTTCGCTCGGGCTGAGATCCCGGTGGTCAAGATTTTTTTCTGGGCTTCGTAGTCATGGCAACACCCTCCGGTTACGAGCAACGCTTTGATCGGTGTGGACGGTTCGGATGCCGGTGTCTGACCGGTGGTGGTGAGTAGGGCAATTGCAAACAGCGCAGTAAATCTCGGCATCGAGGAGATCCTACTATCTATCAAGGCAGGAGCGAGTGATTTGGCAAAGTGTGATGCCGCTTACCCAATTTTGGTTTTTAGCTCATTGAGCAGCCGGATGGCGTGGCCGATTTCGGCCTTTTGGCGTTCCGGTTCGTGAGGGATCTCGCGTTCGACCGTTAGCGGGCCATGATAGCCGACTTCGTCGAGCGTGCGCAGATAGGCTTCCATGTCAACGTCGCCTTCGCCGAGCGGCATTTCCGTACCCCATTCTTGCCCGGGGTTAGCAGCCCACTTGGCGTCCTTGCAGTGTACGCTACGGACATAGGGGCCAAGTTGTTTGAGGGCTTCGAGCGGCTCGCCTGAGCCGTACAGAATCATGTTGGCTGGATCAAAGTTGATGAACAGGTTATCCCGCTCCATCGCCTGAATAAACTGTAGCAGCCCGGCCGCGGTTTCTTGACCGGTCTCCAAGTTTACCTGTTGGCCATGCTGGGCACAGTGGTCGCACACTTCTCGGGTAACCGCCAAAATGTCTTGAAAGGCTGGATCGTGGTGGTCTTCCGGCACAAAGCCGAGATGTAACGCGACCGTATCGACACCTAGCAGATGGGCATAGTCGGCAATTTCTTTCATCTCTTGCGTGCGTTCAGCTCGCGTGGCTTCGGGCACCAGACCAACGGTCCGGGTTACCGTCGGAATGTCGGCATAGCTTTCGCCGTCGAAGCCGCCAAACACGCAGGTAATCCGAATGCCCATCGCTTCCAGGCGGGCGAGCGACTCTTGGGCATTGGCCTGAGTGCGCTGTTCACGACTAGGAGCATGAATTTGAATGGTCGGGACGCCCAATTCCTTGAGCACGTCGAGCTTGACGCCCAATCCGGCGTCGATGCTGGCAAAGACGCCTAGCGGCCACTTTTCCACCGATATGTCCTCCTGTTAGAAATACGAATCTGAAGCCTCGCGGTTAGCTGGAAGGCAGTTCATTGTAGCTGGTAGGAATCGAGGCCGAAAGCCATTGCTAGGAAGGGGTGCAGTAACGGATTGTGGTCGTTTCAGCCCGTGTCATAGAATTCTCTCGTTCCCAAGCTCTGCTTGGGAACGCTCTGTTTTTGAAGCTCTGCTTC
>JANQPJ010000371.1 GCA_028289525.1 Pirellulales bacterium | reverse complement strand
GCGCGACTTAGTTTTTACCGGGATTTCTCGACGAAACACCAGCACGCATTTTGGTAACCTGCTCTAGGCGACAAACCTTTGATTATAGACATTTACATCTGGATGAAAATGGACCCTCGGAAGGCTGATCCGCAGAATTCTTCAGGAAAAAGTGATTCGAAAGCTACTTCTAGCGTAGCCATCCCTAAAAACCACCCATTTCACCTTGGCGATCTGTTTCCATCGGTCGGTTCCAACCTTGTCTTAAGAAATGGAATCCTTCTAGAATCCAGAGGGCATGCTGGTCTAGGTTACAATCTTGTAACCGTTTTAACCTTCGCTTCAGATGGCTAAACTATTACCAATCTTTCACCTTTTTGAAATGAGCCGCACACCATGTTTGAACGAATCGCTACCAGTTGGGAATTGGCCCGCCAGAGCTGGCAGGTATTGAAACTCGACAAGGAATTGTTGGTGTTTCCGCTGATCAGCGGGATCGCCTGTATGATGGTGATGGCCAGCTTTGCCGTACCGTTGTTCTTTACTGGCTATGGTGCCGGCATGCTGGATGAAGGTCCGGTGCCAAACGATCCGATCGCCTATGCGATTTTGTTCGCGTTCTATTTTGTGAATTACTTTGTAGTCGTCTTTTTCAACTCGGCGTTGGTTGCCTGTGCGGTGATTCGCTTCAAAGGCGGCAACCCCACGGTCGCCGACGGACTCCGGGCAGCAACAAGTCGCTTGCCTCAGATCTTGGGCTGGGCCCTGTTGAGCGCTTCAGTCGGTGTAGTGCTCAAGGTCATCGAATCGCGTTCGGAAAAGGCAGGTCAAATCGTGGCCGGTCTGGCCGGCATGGCCTGGTCGGCGGCCACCTACTTTGTCGTTCCGGTGCTGGTGATCGAACGGCTTGGCCCGGTCGAAGCGGTGAAACGTTCACTAGCCGTCCTGCGCAAAACCTGGGGCGAAGCGTTGGTCGCCAATTTTGGAATTGGAGTACTCTCATTTCTACTCACTTTGCCAGCAATCGCCTTGGCGATCGCCGGTGTGGTAGTTCTGATCACCGGCAAAACAACACTCGGCATCGCCCTGCTCGTCACCGGCCTGCTAAGCATCCTGCTAATCTCCCTGGCTTCGTCGGCTTTGAACACGATTTTGATTGCCGCACTCTATCTCTACGCGGCCGAGGATCAGGTGCCACAGCAGTTTGACCGTCAGGCATTGGAAAACGCTTTTTCGCACAAATAGATTTTCTTCTAAGGAAGAAACGTGACAGCGTCGCAACATGTCGCTGAGAAAATTGCAACGAAGCTTTGTGTGCAGCACAGGAGAACTGCAAAGTAAAAAATCAGCGACCGGTGGTCGCTCGCGAAACGGGAAAATCTAACCGTTTCGCGAGCGGTCACCGACCGCTGTTTTGGCGCCAAATCCGACTTTGCAGTCGTCCCGCAGCTTGCCTTGAAACGCTCGCTCGCGGTAGAATTTTTGATAGCTAATCACAGTTCCCGTTTTTCATGGGAGAAGCGACCATGCGATCACTCCAATTCGGTCTACTGTTGTCTGCCTTGGCAGGATTGTGTGTTGCTGATAACGCCAGTGCCCAGGGTGTCCATCTCAACCTGGGCGGCGTACATCTCGATTTTGGTGATCCGCACGGCCACCGGTATTACCATGACCATCATCGCGGTTACCATCCTGACTACCCCCCCTACTCTCGCCGTAGCTACTGGTACTACCGGTCGCCGTCTTACGATCGCTACCGCGATCCCTGGTATGACGATGAAGCTTACGAACCGCCGATCCGCCTGTACTCACGTTCGACCCCGCGTCATGTCGTGGAAGAGCCTGAAATCACCCCTGAGCAAATCTTGGCCGAGATGAGTTGGGGCGAGTTGGCCACATCGCTTCGCGAGGCCACTCAGGCACTCGACCAGCAGCTCGAACGACTTCGCACCGGGGAAGGCTGGCAACGTTATCTGCAAATCAGTCGGCTGGCTGAACATTTTGAGAGCGCCTCGGACCAAACTCCCAACGCCGAAGAGCGGCAGATGCTCTTGGCGGTGGTCGAACGTTTTGACGCCACTGCCGACAACGAAGAGTTTGCCATGATCGCCCGGCTGCCTGGCTTCCGGTTCATTCAGGCGGCACTGACTGAGTATGTTCAACCGGCTCAGGCGCGCACGCGCAACCAGTTGACAATCAGCTACACCAACCTCACTCGACGGCTCGATTCGATGCGCAACGGCCAAACCTGGGTTCAATATCTGGCCTTACCTGCTGGCGATGCTGAGCAGGTGGAGCCTGACAAGTGGCGCGAAGCGCTCGGTCGGTATGAAGAGACGGCCGCCAATGAATCGTATCGGGTGATTTCTGAACTACGAGAGTTCGTGGCCACCCGCCGGCGATTGACCGCGTATGTGGCCACGCTGGATGAGGTAGCGCCACCGCGAACAGCCGAAACCGACTGAGAAGTGAGATAAGTCAAATAAAGTAGGCGATGACATTCGTTTTTTGGGGCCCGGCGACGCGTCGCGTCGCGGCTAGGGGTTAACAGAAGCTTGCAACCTCCTATATTTGAATGTCATCGCATATTAGGGCGTAACGCTGGGGCGTTTCACGTAGCCTGGCTGGCTGGCCAAACGTTGGTCGAGCTTTTGCAGCAGGGCTAAGAAACGTGGGTCGGCTGGGCTGCCCAAGCGCTGTTCGAAACGCTCGTGGTCGAGCCGCACGGGAAACTGCTCAGTACGTGGTAGAAAACGGTCGACCGCAAAACTGGCAGCCAGCTCGTCGAGCGTCAAACAACCCTCGAGCACCTGATCGGCGAATCGACAACCGGCCAGCGCGGCCGCCAAGTCGACCACACGAAAACCGATTGTCCGATAGCGGTCGTCCAACTCGCTGCGCAGCGCCGTGCTGCAAGCGGTCGCCGTGCCTGCGGCTACCGTTTCAGTCACCGAATGCATGAAATATTCGGCCAAATAACGCCGTTTGTGCATCGTTGCCTGGCGAAATCTTGGTCGCGTTCCCTCAACGCGCAAGCTGGCCAAAGCTTGAAAACAGGCAGCCGTGCCAGGGTCATCAAACTGAATTTCCGAGTCGGCCAGCATAACGCCTAGTGCCAGCAGAAAACCGGCCGGTGCGTCTGGCGACTTGGTGCGAACCGCTTCGACTGCGGCGGCGCGCACGAAGTGATTTGTCAACGCATCTTCGCTAAGCGGCGCTTTCTGCTGCGCCGCTTGCTGCAAAGCCACCACGATCTTACGCGTAACGGCAACCAACTCGGGATCGGCCAATTGAATGCGAGCTTGCCCGGCCAAGCGTCCGACAGGCAACGCATGATCGAGCCAGCGATAAATTTTCAAAAGCTTTGCCTGAGTCGCGGCTGGCAATTCGGCCAGTGCCTGGGCGTCTTGTGCTCGGAGCGCGTCGGCCACCCAATTGATTACCAAGGCATTGATCGGGTCAACCGACGTCTGCTTGCCCGCCGGCTGTAATTCCCGACTAGATTCTGAACGCTCAACCGCCCCCAAAAAACGTAGTAGCAAGGAAACCAGCGTTTGCCGAGCTTCGGCCTCGCGCTGCGGCTCGTGAAAATCTTGCAACAGCAAATGGGTCGCCAATGGACGGGCAATCGCTCCGCCTGACGCCAACCCTTTAGACAAAGGCCGCTGACTAGTAAACCCGATCACCAAACGCGCTTTGTCCGCCGGCACCTGCTGCTCGAAATCATCCAGCAACTGAGGAAAATCAGCCACATGGCTATGCGATTGCCAACGGTCGACCTGCACCACTTCCAGCCGTACTTGAGCCAGCGATTCTAGCAAGCGCGAAACCTGCTCAACACGGGCTTTGAGCCGAGGCTCCCAAACCTGAGCCGGTTCCGGCTGATCGTCGTCGACCATTAACTTCACCGGCACCACCAACGGCTCGTTTGAAAACGGCGCGACAGCCGTAGGTGGTGACAAGGGCTTGGCGGCTCCCAGAGTCAACCGGCGCAGCCCAACTTGCTTGGTCTCGCGATCAAAAAGCAGATAGACACCGTCCGGTTCCAGTCGGGCTGAAGCGCGCTGTTCTGCTACTCGATAGGCGGCCTGAAGCGTTTCTGGCGTGCGCAGGCAGACCAGCCCTCCTGGCTCTAACGTGTTGCGCACCGGGCCATGTCCTGGCCGCCGAGTTGCCAGAATCACCGGCCGCGAGCTTTGATTGGCCACCACGACCACGCCGGCCAGCGACCGGGCGGCATGGGGATCACCAACCAGCATCAAACAGCAACCTAGCCAAACGGCGAACCACGGCCGAACAACATCCAGACAAGCCATCGGCCTACTGTGAGTCCGTGGCATTTTGCTTTTCAAACAACATCGTTGCTGCCTGAAAATCTCCGGTGGCAAAGGCGTCCTGCACCAGTTGAATTACCTCCTGCTGGCTATATTCAGAGTCCATCTCAGGATGGGCTGCGTTTAACAGCGCCGTGACCGATTGACTCAACAACGAGCCGGTTTCACCGCCTGGCTGCTGCAGGGCATCGGCCAACGACATCGCCCGGCCAGGCGAGACGCCAAAGACGGTTTCAAAGCTGTTGTCTGCTTGAAATCCTTGCCATTGGGAGCGGTTTTCTGGATCTTGCCAGTAAGCCACATCAGCCCCATACCCATGTCCATGCCCGTGTCGACGCCTGGGCTTCAGTCGGCCTTGCATCGTGCCACTGTGATTCCCGGTACACCAGGTTCCAGAGAACCGGTTGCCGACTACATAGACGTGACCTCCGATATTTCCGCAACCAGGAACAAAAAATGTATGAATGTGAATCCATTGAATATCGCGATATTTTGAAATCTTGACCGGACAAATATGCTCTAGTCTAAATGTACCGACAAGGGTTCGAAGTCGGGCTACGAATCGCCAATTTGCCGGGTTCCCTGGTGTCAAGCGTTCTACTTTGGTGATTCTTAGCCTCATGCCTGCCTGGAAGCCTTCCAGCAAAGCCTGAAACTCTTCGGGACGCTGGCCCTTAGTCACCACGAACGACCCCAACACTCGACTACCAGTCATCTTCTTGATGAAGCGACGATCGCGATCCAGTTGTCCGTGGTCTGGTTGCTCAGCCACGGCTGGCGAGTCAATCGCCAGCATCAACAAGACGAACGCCCCAACAGCTATCATGCGCATCACGATGATTCCCAGCGACAAGAAAGAAGCAACTGTGCAACAAAATATCTTCGTATTTTAACGACATTTCGTCAAGAAGTCTTGGAGTTTGGGGCCAGGAAGACTGCAAAGTCAACGATTCTACAAAAACAGCGGTCGGTGACCGCTCGCGAAACAGGAAAACCTAGCCGTTTCGCGCTTTGACCAGCGGTCGCTGACTTTGCGCAAGAGACGACTTGCTCTAGCAAACCGCTCACCGTACACGAAGCTTCACGCTGGCCGAATGGCTGTTGAACTCCGGGGCATACATCGATTGGATTTGAGCCATCCCAGTCTGATACTCTCCCCGATGCTGCACCCGCACAGGATACTCAAACACATACGTCCCCTTGGGCAGGTAGTCGATGAAAAAATGACTGGCCGTGTCTCGGGTCGTTTCGTAATAGTAGAGCCCGTCCTGAAATTTGTACTGCGAGAGAACGTTGGTCGGCTCGGTGCCGCTAGGGCGTTGGTCTTTTAGATGGACGTACTCCATGTCGCGATCCACTCGCAAGGTAATCCGCATCACCAGTTCGTCGCCCACGGCCAACTCGTCAGGCAACGCTTCCAAGCGGGGGCCCTGCTTGCTGTGACGGCGGACGTAGACTGCCTTCTCGAGCTTAAGCGGCGTCCCTTCATACGGCGTTACCTTGCTCATGTCTTCCAAGTATTGCCAGTGAACGCTGCCCCAAGCGACTCCCTTGTCGGTCTTGGTCACCTTCACGTCGGCCATCTCGGGCTTGACTTCAACGCCGGTAAATCGTTTTTCGTAAAATCCGGTGCCGGCCTCTACCTTTTTCGGTTCGATTGTCTCACCAGCCAGTTTGACTTCGACCAGGGCATCGGAAGCCAACAAGTTTTCTCCCCGCAACAGTAACGCATAGACCGCGTCGGCCGTGGCTTTCGTCGTCTTCCAATCCTGGGTTTGCTTTTGTTTTAGCAACCAGACCTTACACGCTTCGACTGCCTTGGCATCGTGCAATACTTCGTCGAGCGCTTCGATCATCATTGCCTGGGTTTCGATCGGTGCCCGATACCACCACCACGACAACTCCGTATCGCGCCAGAACATGCCCAGCTCGTCGTCAGTCACCGAACGTTCGACGATCGAACGCATGATAGCTTGCGGAGTTTTCTCGTCGCCAAACCGCGTTAAGGCAATTGCCAGATGAGCCTGTGACTGGCGATTAGCCAATTGGAGCCAAAACTTGCGGGCTTGGCCCAGGTAGTAGTCGACCGCCTTGCGATGTTGGTCGCCGATCGGGCGATCTTTCAGAAAAAAGCTACGGCCATACAAATACAAGGCCACGGTCGAGGAAAGATGGTTGAGCTCACGGTTCTTAATTCGTCGGTAACGCTGATTGAGCCAATCGTCTAATCGCTGGAGCGCCTTGATGGCCGGGGTCACTTCGACGTCGACGCCCAGATGTCTCAGGCGACCAAACCCAGTGGTGATGTAGAGCGTGATGTAATCGTTCGTCGGTCCGCCAGGAAACCAGGACCAAGCGCCATCGGGACGTTGCCGTTCGGCAAGCTGCGCCAAAGCCCGCGCGATCTCGCCGTTAAGACGATTGTCGTCAAACAAAATTCCCACGTTGCGACGGGCTTGGCTCTCCCGTTTCGCCTGGCGGCGCCAAGGCGTCTCTTCGAGCATCACCGCCTTGAGGTCTTGGTTCTTTTCAAGTGGACTGTCGAACGCATCGCCTGGCGTGTTTCGCCAGACGTCGAAGATGCGATGGATCTTGGGATCGCTTTGCGTAATATGTCGGGCCAGGGCGTTGGCATACAACCGGTTGAACACCTGCTCGTTGCACTGGTGAGGGTATTCCATCAGGTACGGCAGCGCCATCACCGCATACCAGGCTGGGTTTGAGACCATTTGGACCGTGAGTGCTTGATGTTCGAGCGAATCGGACTTGGCCGAGTCGCGCAGCTTTTCGAACACAAACGTTTTGGTTTCCGGACCACGCACTGGCAATGGCAACGATTCGGTAACTAAGATGCGTCGGGCCAGGACCGGCAAATAGCCCTCTTCGCCGTCGGAGAGCCGGCCGCTCGAAGCGACCGCCTGATAGGTCAAAAACCCCATCCCATCAGGCACTTTCAAACGCCAAGAAAAGCTTTTGGACGACTTGGCCGGTAGTTCAAATGTCAAATCGGTTTTTTCCAGGCCGAGTGCTTGGTCGACCGATTGGCCGGTCCGCGCGTCGGACAAGGTCAGCCGTACCTGGCCGGTTTGCTGAGCAGTTGACTGATTCGAAACTTTCACGGTGAATTCCAACTCGTCGCCTTCGCGCACAAACCGGGGCGGATTGGGCTGGACCATCAGATCCTTGGCCGTGACTGTCGTACCTTGGAGAAACCCGGCCCGCAGTTCGGCATCGTGCGCAAAGCCCATCAGCCGCCACTCGGTGAGCGCCTCAGGCATGGTGAACTCGAGCCGCACCTGGCCGTTTTTGTCCGAAATCAAATGGGGAAAGAAGAAGGCCGTTTCGTTCAGATTGCGTCGGGCCGAAACCTTGCTCAAGTCGGGAGGACTACCAGCACTAGTGCCGTCAGCCTGCTGCTTCTCGACCTGCTGGCGCGGCTCGGCAGGCGAGCTAGCAAGGGCTTGCTTCAGCTTAGCAGACGCTCCCTCAAACGCCATCTCCTCAGACACGGTGAGTGGTGCTACCCGGCCGTTGCGACCCCCAAATTGCCATCCCCATAGATTGGCAATCACCTCCGGCGGCAACGCCCGATAGCGCATCGAGACATCGCGGGCTTGGCGCCTCCAATGGCCGGCAAAACGCTGCAACGTTTGCACACGATTTTCAAACAGCGATTGCAGATTGGACCGATCGTGGCGAAACACCCCAAAATGGCGCTGCCAGTGATGTGGCAAATAGGCATCCAACGAAGCATCGTAGAGCGTGGCGACCATTTCGGCCACCACCCCTTTGGCGTCGGGGCCAGTCACAACGGCGGTCCACTTTTCTTGAGCACCTGGCTCCAGCTTGGAGCGGAACCGTTCCCAACGAACCGCCAAGCTCTTGTTGGTCCAGGGCACATGAACCTGACGCGATTGCAGATAGGCCCGATTTTCGCGCACCATGGTCACACGAACCGTAAACCCGCCGCGCATCGCCTCAGTCACCTGATGCTTGACCTGAGCCTGGGTTACCTGAGGCTTGGTCCAGTAGGCGGAGAGCACCTTGCCACGATGTTCGATCTCGATGAATGCCCGGCCACGCTCGTAACCAGTGCCCCAGAGGGCCTCGAACGCTTGGCCTGGCTCGACCGCCCAGCGTGGCGCAGCCAACAGGTAGGGCACGCGCACCTTCAGCCGAGCAGCTTCAGGGTCGAGTACCTGAAATGGCAGCTCAGCCGAAACCGGCTTGCCAAACCGATCTTGGGTCGTAAGCAGAGCCCGATAGGCACCAGCCGGCAGCGCTACCTTCGCTTGGGCTGACCCGGTAGCATCGGTCGTAAACCCTTGCTCGTGCACCACGTCGCCCAGCGGCCACGCGTGAATGTTGGAAAGATCAGGTTTGGCTTTGCCCATTCGGGCTGAATGATGATGGCGGCGTCCGGGACTGGCCAGCGCAGGCCGTGCAACCTGTTCCGGCTGTCGAAGTCGATAGATTTTCAGCCCCCCTTCGGCCACTTGGCCAGTCCCGTCAAGCGAGTTGGTCACCACGCGCAACACAACCGGCTTGCTGTCCACTAGCCAGCTGCCAGTGGAAACCGTCGCTTGCAGCGCGGTATACCCCAGCCGGATCGTCCGCTGGGCCGATCGCGTCTCGCCGGTCGTGTCGGTCACGTCGGCGTAAATCGTAAAGTGGAACGTCGGCTCTTGCTCGGCCGGCACGCTACGATCCGGCTGAGCTAAGAACTCTAGTGGAAACGAACCGTCGGCGCCGGTCTGGGCCGTGCCGTGGGCAATCTCCTGGCTCTGGTTTTGACGCGGATACCACCAGTAGCGCCAATGCCACCAAACGGGATAACGGACCTCGCGAACCACACGCCAGCGGACCTTTGCCCCATCGAGCGCGGCCCCGGTATACGCGGTCGCCTGACCGGTGAGTTGAACCTGGCCGCCCAGCTTGCCCGGCGTGGCTGGCGGAGCGACCTCCACGCGGAACTTAGGCCGTTTATACTCTTCGACGCGCACGTTCGTTGAACCACTCGGCCCGGTCTGAACCTGAATGCGCATCTGGCCCATCAGCCGATCGCGCGGCGCGGTAAAGCTGCCACTAAAACTGCCGTAATCGTTCGTCTGGTGCTGCTGACTAGCAATCTCTTTGTTGTTCGGGTCGCGAAAAGTCACTTTGATCGGCTGATTGGCAATCGTTTGATACGAGTCAGCCTGCTGATCGACGCGAATTGCCAACCCCTTGTACTGCACGGTTTGTCCTGGGCGATAGAGCGACCGATCGGTGAAGAAGAGCGTACGGGTTGTGGGACGCTGGGTCTGCTTGTAATCATAGGCATAGATCCCGTTGCCGACGGCCAACCGTTGCCGGCCATGTTGGGCAAGCAGTAAAACGTTTCGCTGCTGGCCGGTTGACATTCGAAACAACCCATGCTCGTCGGTCTTCATCGCCGGATAGGCCACCCAACCTCGCTTGCGATGAGTATACCAAGCCCGGACGGTCGCTTGGACAATTGGCTCTCCGCTAGCGGCATCAAGTACAAACCCCTCTACCCGACTCTGACCCTGCCGATTGCGGACCACGATTGCCAGACTGCTTACCCAAAAGTCGGTGACTGAAATCACATTCTCCTTGCTGGAGAAAGACTGATCGGCACTGGCATACAACAGGTAGGCTCCCGGCTTAAGATCTTTCGGAGCTGGTATCTGCTGCCGCCGTTGTTGATAGTCAGCGGTCGCCGGCAAATCGACGCTCCAGGCGAGCGCAGGCGTTTTTTGCAGCATCGCCTGGCGTTCTTTGCGGCTAAATTGATCGGGCCGTCGGCCACGGAGCAGCCGTTTTTCCCACGTGTAGGGAATCGCGCGAAAATAAACCTTCGTCACGTTTCGATAGCTGATGTCGATCGTCGGCCAAGGCTCGGCCCAAACACGCTCGGCCACGACTTGCAGCTCTTTGGATTCGATTTGTTGAATCACGTTAAAGCAACCACGCCCGCCCACGCTCTTCGGATGTCGATTCTTGCCCTGCGTAGCGACCTGATGGGCTTCAACCAACTTGCCTTCGCTCTCGAGCACGGTGGCCAGACGCCAGAGTGCTCGAGATGAAATTAGATGTTCGGCGTGCTGCTCGGCAAACCGTTTGAGCGCCGCGCGGTAGCGAGCATTCTTCTCCTCGCCAAACGCCACGTTGACTCCAAACACCAACCGGCCCAAATCCAAATCAAGAAAAGCCGACCGATCGTCGTCCTGGGCATGAAACTTGAGGAGCGTTTGATAAAGCCGAATCGCTTTGTACCGCGGAGAATCGGTGTCGGTCGACTCTGGCTGCCAGGCAATGAACTGTTCGATCGGCGCAAAGATCGGTCCAGCAGCCGACACCGTGAAGGCGTCCTCCGGTCGAGCAGCCGCTTGTTCGCCAGCCTGATAGAACGTCAATGCTTCGTGGGCTAAAAAATCGTAGAGCGTCGGGCGGTACTTATCCGGCATATTTCCTTTGACCAACAGATCGTCATACGTGGCGATCGGCGTGGCCTGAAGCTGGTCGGTCGCTTTGAGCGCTGCCTGATAATGCTGGTCGATTTCTGCAAACAGCCGCGGCAGACCCCAGGTCGTAAAATCCTCGCCAGGCGGTTCAGTGGTTCGAGTGCGTTGCATAAAACGCCACCGATTGTGTTGGTAGTAGTGCCAGTACCAATGAGCGAGAATCGCCTCCATCGCTGGCCGCATCTCCTCTGGCGACTTGGTGATCTCCGCCTGCAGGCGGGTGATCTTCTCTTCCGGCTTGTTGCCCTGAATCGTCCCTTCCAAGGCAACCTTGCGGCCAATGGCCTTGATCGCCTCGGCATAGGCCTGTTCGTGTTTGGTCTGCTCGATGATCTGCTCCAAGTGCTTGATGGCGGTTTTGGGCAACCCTTTGGCCACCGCCTCTTCCACCTGGCGCCAGTCGGCCTTTCGAGAGTTGGAGTCGGCGGCCATCACCAAGCAGGAGATCCCCAGAGCCGAAAGCAGAATTGCTGCCTTACGCATCACAGATTCCTTTTACAAAAGCCATCAAATGCCCTATCAAAAATCAGACGCAGCATCGACGACCAAAGTTCCCAAAAAACACCAAAACTCCTCAAAATAGCAGGCACACTCCGTGTGCCTGCTACTTTCAACTTACCGCATTGGCCTACCAAACAACAGAGAAGTCGATATTTCGCGCTTCGGTCACCGACCGCTATTACTAACAGCAACGAGTCGATTTGGAACGACTAAAAATGGGAAAAGCATCGCAAAAATTCCTTCGCTGGCGTTTCAGATTTTCAATCCATGAGATCTGAGGGCGAGAGTTTTTGGACCAAGCCGAACGACAACCGCAGTAGGAGTGTCGAACCAAATTTTCGCAGTTTGTCAAATCGGCCGACGAAGGTAAGATTGTGGCGATTTACCGGGCAAATCCGGTGCCAGTGGCGTAGACGAAGGATCATTTTACATGATTTTTCTTCACTCTCCAGCAATCGAGCAGTAGTATTACTGATAGATGCATTCACATCTTGCGCCACACGTTTCGACCTGTGGCAACCCAGGGAAAGCTGGCCTTCTCATCTTCTTGGCCATCGCGATCCCCCGGCATGGAGCGACACGATGAGCAACCGCCAGAGAGTACGCCTGCGCCCTCCGCAAACCATCTTGGCCATCGGCCTATCCCTGATTGCCTGGCAACCGGCTCAGGCCGAGGAGAATTTGGCGGCCCTGCTTCCTACGCCTGCGGCCACAAGCGATCCGCTAACCGAGCATGTGCGTCGCTTGACCGAGAGCCCAACGAAGTCTGCGTCGCTGCCGGCCGAACATCCACTCACCACGCTGATCCATTATGCCCGGCAACAGCACCAGCAAATTGGTCAACAGGTCAAAGATTATCAATGCCTGTTGGTCAAGCGCGAACGGATTCACGGCAAGCTACAGGCTTATGAATCGATTGAAACCAAGATTCGCCACCCTCACCAGCAGGATGACGGAACTGCCGTTCCATTTTCGGTCTATTTGCGTTACCAAAAACCGTCGGAATTCCGTGGCCGCGAAGTTCTGTATGTCGACGGCCAGAACAAGAACCGGCTGGTGGCGACCAAGGGCGGCGGCGGTCCATTCTCAGGGCTCACACTTTCGCTGCTGCCTACGAGCCGTCGAGCGATGGCCAACAGCCTTCACCCGATCACCGAGATTGGCGTCCAAAACCTGGCCCAACGGCTAATCCACGAAGGCCTGAGCGGGATTCGCACCAAAGTGCCTGCCGATGCCTGGGAAGTGAAGTTTCTCAAGGGCTCGAAGATCAACGGCCAGACATGCACTTGTGTCCAGATTCGACTACCAGAGTTGGCCGAAATGGGCCGGCTGCACACGCTTCGTGTGTTCGTCAACGATACGTTGCAATTGCCGGTTCGGTTTGCCGCTTACCGCTGGCCCCGCGCCGCTGGTGGTCGGCCTGAGTTGATCCAGGAATACACCTACTTGAACCTGAAGGTCAACGTCGGCCTGACCGATGTCGATTTTCACCGCGACAATCCCCGGTACGGGTTTTACTAGAGCGCATTTCAAAACCAGTAAAAGTAACGCAGGATGGCGGGATTTTGTCACCAAATTCAGGTTTTGAAACTGGCTCTAGAGCAATTTCGGATCATTCGTAGTCATGTTTCGTCGGAAAATTTCGACAAAAACGCTCGTCGTACCCGCTATGGTAAAGAGCGACTCGCTCTAAAACCGGCTTCGCTGGCGCTTCAGGCTCCCTTTTGTTCTCAAGCTCTGTGCTTGGAAACCAGAATTACTCTCTTTGGGTTAAAAGTCTGTTTTTAGCCTCGCCCCAAACTCCCCGCTTGGGAACGAGAGAAACGGCTGCCCCTGCTCACTTGGGCAATCCTCTCTTTCTCGCTCCGCCTGCACAGTGCACCGCTATCCTGGGTTCCGGTCGTACCACTGGTAAGCATCGCTGACATCGGACCAACTACAAATTTTTTCGAATCGCGAAAAAATTTCTCAAGAAATCAGTCACGATCGCCACCCGGCTGGTATTTGTAAGCTAGCCTTCTGATAGACGCCAAGTGCCTTGCAATGTCGAGGAACCAGCGTCCTAGATCAACCACATCTGAGTTATGCACCGGTGGACTTGCAGGAAAGGGCTCGGCTATGAATTGCCTCCGTGTTTTGTCAGCAAGGTTTAAAAACCTTCATCGACCTTCGATCAAAAACCTCCAGCGTCGGCGGAAGGGCAACATCCTGGTCCTCTCCGCGTTGTTGATGATCGTGATGTTTTCGATGCTGGCCTTCTCGGTCGACCTCGGTTACATCTTGGTGCGTCAGGCTGAAGTGCAACGCTCGGTCGATTCGGCCGCCTTGGCTGGTGCCGGTGGACTGATTGATGGCGCTGCTGGCGCTCAAGCTCGAGCGATGGAATATCTGGTCCGCAATCCGGCTGGCAACATGACCGCCGTGGACGAAAACAACCTGCAAACAGCCATTCAGCAATTCTTGCGGGAACACCAAGAAGACCTCGAAATGAAGCTCGGGCATTGGGATCCCGATGCCATCGACGCGGTCACCGGGCAAAAGGGAACTCTCATCGAATCGAGCGTACGCCCTTCGACCATCAGCGTGGCCTTTGAGCTCAAAGATCAACCGTTGTTCTTCGCCAAAATGCTTGGCAAAGACAAATTCACGGTGCGTGCCGAGGCGATCGCGTCCTACCAACCACGAGAAATCATGCTCACGCTCGACTTGTCTGGTTCGATGAACGACGACAGCGAACTGCGGAACGCAGACAGCATCGGCACGGCCAACGTGGTCGACAACCTCGAACAGATCTACGAAGAACTTGGTTCGCCAACACATGGCAACCTCCAGTTCGATCCAGTCTACATCTCGTCAAACACCACCTGGTATATCAAGTATCAACTTGGGCTAAACAACGTTCCCTACCCTTACCCGTCAGGCAGTTGGGACGACTATATTTACTACGTCCGCTCAAGCAACCATTTGTACAACGCTGGCTATCACAAAAAATATGGCTATCTGACGCTCATCAACTACTGGCTGGAACGACGGCCCCAACACAACCAAACCCCCGACCTATGGAAGGTGAGCGCCCAGCCGATCACTTCGGTAAAGGATTCAGTTGATACGTTTTTTGATTATCTAGAGGCCGTGAATACCGACGATCGGGTTGGCCTGGCGGTCTACAATGCCCAAGATGGCGAAGGCCAACTGGAAACAGGCCTGACCGCTGACTACGAACTGGTCAAAGCAAAAAGCAACAGCTTCCAGGCAGGCCATTACCACACCTATACCAACATTGGCGCCGGCTTGAAAAAGTCGCGTGAAGAGTTGGACGCCAATGCCCGGGCGGGTTCGTTCCGCATGATTGTGCTGTTGACCGACGGCAAGGCCAACTGGGTTGGCGGCGGCTACGATATCGCGGCTGCCCGACAGTTTGTGCTCGACGAAGCCCAACTAGCGGCCGATCGTGGCTACAAGGTGATGACAATCAGCCTGGGGTCGGGTGCCGATACGGAGTTAATGGCTCAGGTGGCCGACATCACCGGCGGCAAACACTTCAACGTACCCGGCGGGCAATCGGTCGCCGACTACCGCGAAGACCTGCTCGACGTGTTCGAAGACATCGCCAACAGGCGACCGCTGCAAATGGTCCGCTAACGAACACGTCGGCCAACATGGACAAGGCGTTTCCCCGCGGCTCGAATCGTTTCGGACGCGGGGTTTCGTCATTCCGGTGAAACCATGGCGGTTTAGCTAGACAGCGCCACTTTGACATGGAATACAAGCACGAAGCGAGGGGCGAGTGAACACTTTACGCTCAAAATCACTCGCCCCTCGCTTCGTGCTTGTATTGATGAGAAGTTCACAACAAAGTGGCGCTGTCCAGCTAGGGTTTGTCTCAAAACAAGTTTTTGAAGGTTGCAAGCTTCTGTTTGCCCACTAGAGCAATTTCGGATAATTCGTAGTCGTGTTTCGTCGGAAAATCCCGGCAAAAACTAGGTCGCGTCCGCTATGGTAAAGAGCGACTCGCTCTAGCCGCGACGCGACGCGTCGCCGGGGCCTCCAAAAACAAATGCCATCGTCTGCTAGCGCAGTTTCCAAGCGTTCACTCAACCGGAATCAACTTTGGCGCTGGAATCTTCGTCCCATAGATCGGTCCACACTGGGCATCGAGTTCGCGAAACGAAAATCTCAGAAACTGGTAAAGCTCCGCTGGCGGAGAGCGCCGCCACCAACGCTGGGCAAGCTTGTTGACCTGTGCGTCGTAGCTCTTCTGCGAAGGGCCGTGCGCATAGCAGCGGCCCTTGAACCGACGCAGGTCGCCGTTGAACTCCGGACTGATATGCCACAGTTCGTGCAACAGCGTGGCCACTTTTTCCTGCAGCCCATGGTTCAAAAACCGAGGCAAATAGCAGCTCAAGATGTAGAGCCGTTCGTGCCCCTGCTCGTCGAACAGCTGCTGGCACCGGTAACGCCGACCAGCCCGCTGGGTGGTCGTTGCTCCGCCTTCGAATCGCATCGGGGTCAGGGTTGCTTGGAGGCCGTGGCTGTGAGAACTGCGGGCTTGTGAAAAGCTGACCGCCACACGATCCATGTCAATGTGAGCTAACTCAGGCAGCCGAGCCGTCATGTCACGGCAAACTTGCCGCACATGGAACGTGAAATCGAATCCGCTGTTTACAGCCGAAGCAGGCATGGCACAGCAACCATCACGAGCGTGAAATCCATTTTCCCGTGAGCACGCGCCAGCAGCCGCCAAGCGCGACTTTACTTGCTGTCGTCGTCGGCCTTTTCATCGGCCGCCTCGTCAACGGCCTGCTCCTCGGCCAGGCTGTCGTCCACAACTTCTTCTTCGGCCGCTGGGGCATCAAAGGCTGGCTTTTCACTACGTTCGGTAACCCGATCGTGGACTCCTACGAACTCGATGATCGCGCGAGCAGCCGCATCGCCGAGCCGGGGCGTGGCCAGCCGCAAGATTCGAGTGTATCCTCCGTTGCGATCACGAAACCGCGGGGCGATCTCCTCAAACAAAATTTGCACCGCCTCTTTGTCGCCCAACAATCGCACGGCACGACGCCGCGCGGTGACAACCGGGGCAATCGCCGCGTTCCACTGTTGCCATTGGTCGCCCTGGCGCCATGAACGCCAAGCTTCCGTATTCCGTTCGGCGGTGGTGGCGAACTGTTCGGCCTGGTCTTGAGCATCGAGCGCACGACGTGCGATGGTAATACATTTCTCGACCAACGGACGGACTTCCTTGGCCTTGGCCAGCGTTGTAATCACACGCCCCTTGACCTTGGGTGCGTTGTCGTCGAACTCGGCATCGCGTTCGGTCAGAAACAGACTGCTGGCCAAGTTGCGCAACATGGCGCGTTGGTGAGACGGATTGCGGCCTAGTTTACGGCCTTTTCTTCGATGTCGCATGATCGTCGCTAGGGGCTAAACGGTTCAAAATGTCTGCAAGTTGCCTGGCTGCCAGACGCTCTCTGTTCAAACAGGCGAAATCAACTACAGGCTAGGCGCGGCAGGCACCCGCATTCCCAAGTGCAGGCTCATTTCGGCCAGTTTTTGGCGCACCTCGCTGAGGGTCGTCTCGCCGAAATTCCGCACTTCTAGCAATTCATCTTCACTGCGCGAGACCAAATCCCGCACGCTGTTGATGTTTTCCGACTCCAGGCAGTTGGTAGCCCGAACCGAGAGCTTCATCTCGGCTAGGCTCATGTTCAGCTTGGCTTCGATCTCGGCGTCAGTCGAACTATTATCGGCCGAACGCGTTTGAGCATGCACCAAACCGCCCAATTCGCTGTACTGCAAGAAGGGATTGAGGTGTTTTCGCAAAATCTTGGCCGACTCGACCAGCGCCATCTCCGGACCGACCGAACCGTTGGTCCAGATCTCGAGGGTTAGCTTGTCGTAGTTGGTCTTCTGGCCAACACGGGTCTCTTCGATGTCGTACCGCACGCGGACCACGGGGCTAAAGACGGCATCGATCGGAATGATCCCGATCTCTTGTACGTTGGGACTGTGCTCGTGTGAGGGAATGTAGCCGCGACCGTTCTCGACCACCATCTCCATCACAAACGGCACGTCTTCGGTCAATGTGGCGATCACGTGGTCTTTATTGATCACGTCGACCGACTCGTCGGTTTCGATATCAGCACCAGTCACATCGCCCGCGGTGTTCTTTTCGACACGAATTACCCGAGTCGAATCGCTATGGTTTTTGACCACCAACGACTTCACGTTCAACACCAAGTCGGTCACGTCCTGGAGAACGCCAGGAATAGTGGTGAACTCGTGCTGGGCACCGTGAACCTTGATTTGGGTAACCGCACTGCCTTCTAGGCTGGAAAGCAAAATTCGCCGCAAGCCGTTGCCGACCGTGACACCGAACCCGCGCTCGAACGGCTCAGCCACGAACTTGCCGTGCGTCGGCGTGAGCGACTGTTTATCACAGGTAACCACGCTGGGCAATTCTAGACCACGCCATCGAATATGCATCTGAAACCTCCGTAAAGACGAACTTTTTTCGCGCTCGCTGTCGCCAGCCGTGTGGATTACTTACCGGGAACAAAGTTCCACGATCAACTGGGTTTCGACCGGGATCGAGACATCGGTTGCCTCGGGGAAACGGACTACGCGCCCTTCTGGCATATCGCCCTCGATGACCGACAGGAAGTCAGGCACCTCACGTTGGGCTTCAGACTGGTTAGCTCGCACCAGATCGAGACTATTGGCCTTGTTTCGCACCCGAATCACATCGCCTACCCGCACCAGATAGCTGGTTACGTCCATCCGATGTCCGTTGATGCTGATGTGGCCGTGATTGATTAATTGCCTGGCCTGAGCCCGACTCTGCCCAAACCCGAGCCGGTGGACGACATTGTCGAGCCGCCGCTCGAGGAGCCCCATCAACACATCGCCGGTGTTTCCCTTGGCCCTTTCAGAACGTTGGTAATAGCGCCGGAACTGCCGTTCGAGCACTCCGTAGTAATGTTTGACTTTTTGCTTTTCACGCAGATGCAAGCCGTAGTCGGTTTGCTTACCGCGTCGGTATTGCTGAACACCGGGAGGCGCTTCGCGGCGCTCGAACGCACACTTCGGCGTGTCGCAGCGCGTTCCCTTCAAAAACAATTTCATCCCGTCACGACGACAAAGTCGGCAAACAGGTCCAGTGTATCGGGCCATGACGTCCGTTTACTCGCTTTCCTAGGATTACAACTTATCAGGGCCACAGCGACAGAGTTCCGCCTTCACCGCCGGGCCGCTGCTCATGTGGTATGGATTGATCGCCTGAGATGGGCGTTATACACGACGCTTTTTGCGAGGACGGCAGCCGTTGTGGGGCAACGGGGTCACATCCTCAATGGATTTGATTTTCAAGCCGGCTGCCTCGAGTGCGGTGATGGCGCTTTCGCGGCCACTGCCGGGGCCCTTGACTTTGACGTCGACCTCTTTTACGCCAAACTTCTGGGCCTTCTCGGCCACCTGCTGGGCAGCACATTGCCCGGCAAACGGCGTGCTTTTGCGGCTTCCCTTGAAACCGCTCGTACCGGCACTCGACCAGCACAAGGCATCGCCCTTGGTGTCGGTGATCGTCACGGTCGTGTTGTTAAAGGATGCCTTGATATGGGCAACCCCAACACTCACATGACGACGAGCTTTTCTCTTTTTTGTCTTGGCCACTCGTTTCTAAACTCCCAATCGACGTTGACTCATCATTCACCCTGGCCACAGGCACCATGCCCGAGGACCAGCAGTCGCGGTTACCGCAGATCCTTCACGCCCTTCTTCCCGGCAACGGTCTTCTTCGGCCCCTTGCGGGTGCGGGCATTGGTCTTGGTGCGCTGCCCACGCACTGGCAAACCATGACGATGTCGCAAACCACGGTAACAACCGATGTCGCGCAATCGACTAATGTTTTGGGTTACCTGACGTCGCAACTGCCCTTCGACGACATAGTCCTTATCGAGCAGCGCGGCCAGTCGGGCAACTTCGTCCTCACTCAAATCGCGGGCTCGCACCGTGCCATCGATCCCTGCCTTGTGACAAAGTTCGCGTGCGGTTTGCGGCCCGACCCCGTACAGATACGTCAAGGAGACGACCGCTTTGCGTTCTGCCGGGATGTCCACACCTAAAATACGTGGCATTCTTAATTCACTCCTGCCATGACTCCGCTGATGCCATTTCCAAGGGCTCGTGCGTTTTTCTTTCAGCCTTGGGGACGTTTCGCGACACGCTGAACTGAAGTCCTTCGGAACCTCAGGCCCCGTTCCATGTCGAACCGCGCCAGCAGCTTTAACCTTGTCGTTGTTTGTGTCGGGGATTGCTGCAAACAACATAGACCGTGCCACGTCGCCGCACGACCTTGCATTTGTCACAAATCCGTTTCACGCTGGCTTTGACCTTCATGGGACTGTCCGCCGTGCTGTGAGGGGATCCTAGGCTAATTCGAAACGTTCCAATATAGCGCCTCTGGGCACCTAGGACAAGGCCCGTTGGCACTCAATTTGCGGCCCTTTAAGATTGCTGGCGATGCCGCAGAATCTCCAGTTGCAACTCCTCCTCGACAGGGGGGCCGGTAAGCAGCCAAGGCCCCGATTCGGTGATCGCAATCGTGTGTTCAAAATGGGCGCTTGCCTTGCCGTCCATCGTGCTTTGAGTCCAGTCGTCTGGCATCGCCTTGACCCGCTTGGTGCCCAGGTTGACCATGGGCTCGACTGCAATGACCAAGCCTGGCTCGATCGGAAAATCGCCACTTGCCCGTAGGCTTTTGTTGACAAAGTTCGGAACCTGAGGCTCT
>JANQPJ010000357.1 GCA_028289525.1 Pirellulales bacterium | reverse complement strand
CGACCTCGACCGCTTCTGGACCCGCCGCCCCGACCGCCTGCACCTGATGCGATGCTACCAATCGTCCGCCTGAAATTCACAAACAGCGACTTACACCCTGGCTGAGGAGAAGGCGTGCTAGCAAACTTGCGTGGTAACAACTGTCTCAACCCCACCAACCGCCATTGACGTGCAGCGTCTGGCCGGTGAGGTAAGAGGCCAGGTCGCTCGCTAAAAAGAGCACGGTCTCGGCGATTTCCTCTGGCTCGGCAAAACGCCCCAAGGGAATTTGGGTCAGCATTTTTTCTTGCGACTCCTCCGGAATCGAACGGCCCATCTCAGTGAGCACCACTCCAGGCGCAACCGCGTTGACCGTGATAGCCCGACGAGCCAGCTCTTTGCTGAGCACTCGCGTCAAACTCATGACCCCGGCCTTGGCTGCCGCGTAGTTGGCCTGGCCAAAGATGCCGAGCACCGCGGAGATGGACGCCATGTTGATCAGCCGACCGCCGTCGTTCATTTTTTCCGCCGCCGCTTGGCAGGTATTGAAAACCCCGGTCAGATTGGTGTCGATCACCTCTTGCCACTCGGCGATCGACATGTTTTTGACGGTCCGATCGCGCAAAATCGCCGCGTTCGAGACCACGATGTCGAGTGTGCCAAAAGTGTCGATTGCCTGTTGCATCACTGCGCGCATGGACGCTGGCTCGCGAACGTCGCCAGCGACTGCCTTGGCCCGATCGCCCAGCGACGCCACTACGGCCTCGGCCAACGATGCGTTTTCACCGGCCGGGTCAGGGAAATAGTTGACGGCAACCGCCGCCCCGGCGGCGTGCAGCACAGTGGCTGTGGCTTGGCCGAGCCCCTGACTCGCGCCGGTCACCACGGCTGTTTTGCCAGTGAGGTCGATCGGCTTCATTTGGTTGTTCCCCTGAACAGCTTTATTTTAGAGCTTTTTCTAATGCCTGAAGCGCAAGCGAAGGAATTGTTTTGATGCACTTGCGCAATTCCTTCGCTTGCGCTTCAGGCTTCAAAAACTACTTTTTAGCGTGAAATCTTCTTTCACGGTCAATACTCGCGAACTTTCCAACGCAAATACGCAACTTCAAAAAATTAGGCGCAAGTCTAGGCGCAGGTTAACACCGACAACATGCCACGGCAAAAGTCTGGCAAGTCATCCGGCTTGCGGCTGCTGACAAAATGACGATCGACCACGACCGCTGCATCTTCCCAAATGGCACCGGCGTTCACTAGATCGTCTTTGATGCCTGGCGACCCGGTGACGCGCACGCCCTGGTAAACTCCGGCCGAGATGGGAATCCAGCCGCCGTGACAGATGGCGGCCACCAGTTTTCCGGCCTCGGCAAATTCGCGCACCAAACGTAACACGTTGGCGTCTCGGCGCAACTTGTCCGGCATGAAGCCGCCTGGCACGATGAGGCCGTTAAAATCGACCGTCTGCATTTGACTGATCTCGGCATCCGAGGTGCAAGGATAGCCGTTTTTGCCAGCATATACGGTGTCGGCCTGCGGCCCGGCGACTGTAACCTGGGCACCCGCTTCGATCATCCGCAGCTTGGGATACCATAGTTCCAAGTCTTCATAAATGTCGCCGACAAACGTCAACAGCCGTTGGCCGGCCAAAGGTAGCTCTGCCATGACAGAAGGTACTCCTTTTAAATGCACAAATCGTGCGGTCACAAGTGTCAGTCGTTCCAAAAACTAGGACTCGAAAACCGGTTGTTTTCTGGAAATCTGTAAAATCACCTGTTTCGCGAGCGGTCACCGACCGCTGCTACTGCTCAACAGGAGGACTTTGGAACGACTGAGTGTTGGATCAACTGTTCAATTTCATCACATGTCAAGCGAATGCCGTCAAGCCCCTGGAAACGTTCGGCAACCTGCCGGCAGCAACGATGGACCTCGGGCGAGGTAACCAGATGGATGAGCCGGCGGGCTACCATGGCCGAGCGAAACTGACGCACGCCGACCGAAGAGCCAACTCCCAAGCGACGTACTCTGGCCGCATTGTCGTGTTGATCGAATCCCATCGGCATAATCAGTTGGGGGATGCCTGCCGCGAGCGCTTGCGAGAGCGAGCCGATGCCGCCATGGTGAACCAGCGCGGCGCAACGCGGCAACAGATAGCGAAACGGCACGAATTCGAAGTGGCGAACCTCCTCAGGCAGCTGGTCGGGAATCTGTTCGGCGTAGCGCGTAAGCAAAATCCCCCGCCAACCCATCCGGCGACAAGCTTGGGCCGCCGCGCGAAAAAACGCTTGCCCTTGCCGCATCGCCGAGCCCGGCGTGAAAGCAATCGGCGGAGGCCCGTTGGAAAGGAATTCGGCCGCCTGGGGATCGATTTCCGTCACCCCGGTTTCGTCCCAAAGTGGAAAATGCGTGAGCACCGTCTGAGGCGGCCAGTCTGGCGGAGCCGGCGCGTACCAATCGGGAAACAGAGCCAGCACACGCTCGGGGGAATGCCACCAGGTGTCGAGTGGTCGGTCGATCGCCGCCAGGCCGAGTTCTCCGCGAAGTTTGTTAATCGGACCGGCAATCACCGGGTCAATGTACCAGGCATCGGCCAACTGGTACTGAAGTCGGGTAAGCCAGCCGGGAACCCAACGTCCGGAAAGCGACGGGGGCAGCACCGCGGGACGGTGCGTGCTGCGGAACGAGGCCGGGGCCAACTGCACGGTCACGGTCGGAACGCCCAACGCGTCTTGGGCCACTCTGGCGCCAAAATCGAGCGCCGAAGCCACGACCACCGTTTCACCAGGAACGTACTGCTGGCGAATCATCTCGAAGCCGGGCCGTAGCGCCCATTGGGCAACTGCACTCAGAACCGTTTGAACGCCTTTCGTCGGATGCCAAATCTGAGGGTCGCAGGTAAGGGCCTCGAATTGGGCTACGGTGCCTACCTCGATCAATTCAAGGCCGGCTCCTCGGACCAAAGGCGCGAAGTGTGGACTGCATGCGAACACCACCTGATGCCCGCGTCGTTGGAGTTCGCTTGCCAATCCTAGCATTGGGTGGACGTCACCGTGGCTGCCGATGGCGGTAAGAAGAATTTTCACGAGCGGAAACGTCCTGGTCGAATCGAGAAACGTTCTCTCGTTTCCAAGCAGAGCTTGGGAACGAGGCTAAAGTCATGTGGATTTAAAGCCTGACGGCTTTGAGACAAACCCTAGTGGACGATGACATTCGAATTTGAGGGTTGCAAGCTTCTGTTTGCCCCCTAGCCGCGACGCGTCGCCGGGGCCCCACAAAAAAAATGGCATCGTCTACTAGTATCTTAACCGAATTGTTCAGGTCTCACCCACTCGGCATCAAGGAAACTCCTTGTCTCCGGCGATAGGCTCTTCTACGATAGCAAAAGAAGATTGGCTTGAATCGTGTTCAGCCGCATTCTCGCTTTCCGGGCTTTACCGAATCAATTGTCATATGGCAGGCGAGCAAGACTCAACCCGACCGCCGGATGATCAATTTGATGTGGATGAGCCGTTCGAAGTGGAGCCGGTCGAGAAGCCGTCTGTGTTCGAGACGCCAAATGGCCATGTGCCATCAGACATCAATACCTTGTGGTCAGCCCATTTTGCCGAGGCTACTCGTGAGGAGCATCGTTTCAGTCTGCTCGAGTTGGCGGTAGTCACCGGTTTGGCGGCAGCACTCCTGGCCGGCTTGCGCCAGCTGGGGCCTAGTGTCGCGGCTGCGATTTTGGGGCTGCTGGTGTTGTGCGGGTTGCTGATCGTGTCGTTTGGCATCGCTCGGGCACGCGTTGTCTCGCTGTTCGTGTGGATTTTGTTGATCCTTTATCTGGTGATGGCCGGAATCGCAGCAATGCGAGGTTGAAACAGTGCAAGTCGTTGTCGAATTTTTTGGAATCCCCAGGGCGCGGGCTGGAGTGCCAGTGACCACCTGTGGTGGAGAGACCTTGGGCCAGGTGTTCACCGAGTTGGCTGCCCGATTTCCTGAGTTGGCCGAAACCTGTTTCGAGTCAGGACGCCTGCGGCCAGGATATATTGCCAATCTCGATGGCCAACAATTTATCGACGATCCAAAAACTCTGCTCAACGACGGCCAGGCGATCCTCATCCTGTCGGCCGATGTAGGCGGGTAATATGATTGTCTCTAGGCGTTTGTCTCAAAACCATATGAAGCCTGAAGCGCCAGCGAAGGAATTTTTAGGAAACATATTTGTTCCCAACTTCCAATTCCTTCGCTGGCGCTTCAGGCTTTAGAATCGATACGAAAGATACGCTTGAACTCAATACTAGGCGCGACGTGATGCGTCGCCGGGAACCCTTTTCATGCATGCCTATCATGGTTGCTACCTGCGTGTCGATCTTGCCAGCGGATCTTGCCAGCGCGTTCCGTTGGCAGAAGACGTATTGCGTCGATTCCTAGGCGGCAGTGGTTTGGGGGCCTACCTGATGCTACAAGAGCAGGCGGCCCGATTCGATCCGCTGGCCCCCGAAGCGCCTCTGGCCTTCGTCTTCAGTCCCTTGGTCGGCAGCCCGTTGACGACCTCAGCTAAGTTTGCCGTGGTTAGTCGTGGGGCCTTGACCGAGCGGTTCAATGATTCGCTGGCCAGCAGTGGATTTGCCATCGCTGGTAAAAAAGCTGGCTGCGATGCCATCGTGATTGTCGGGCAGGCCGCTCAGCTTTCGACCCTGGTGATTGACGACGGCCAGTGTCGCCTGGAGCCGGCCAGCGGGCTGGCCGGGCTTTCGGCCAACAAGACCGAGCAGCAACTCAAGGCAGCGTGGGGAGCCGATTATCAAACGGCGGTCATCGGACCATCTGGCGAGCAACTAGTGCGCTACGCGACCATTTCACACAGCGGTCGTCATGCAGGCCGAGGTGGAACCGGCGCTGTGATGGGCGCTAAGCGGCTAAAGGCCATTGCGGTTCGCGGCACCCAACGCACCACCTGGGCTGACCCAGAAGCGTTGCACGAAATGGCCAAATCGCTTTCCAAACGATCGTTTGGTCCGGCGACTGCCAAGTATCGAGAACTAGGAACCGCGGCTAATTTATTGACGCTCAACCGTCTGCAGGCTTTGCCAACTCGAAATTTTCAGCAAGGTTATTTCGCAGGAGCCGAGGCGATTGCCCCTGAACAGATCGGCGCCGCTCGACGGCAAACTCGAGCCTCGTGCGCTGCCTGTACGATTGGCTGCGAACATATTTATCACTTGGGCGATCGGTCCACCGGCGATGGGGTGCGGCTAGAGTATGAAAACCTGTTTGCCCTGGGCTCGCTCTGCGCGGTGGATGATGCCGAGTTGGTGCTCAAGGCATCGCGCGCGTGCGACGAGTTGGGGCTCGATACGATCAGCGCCGGTGGCACGATCGCGTTTGCCATGGAGTGTGTCGAGCGTGGGCTGATTGACGCTCCCTGGCTCACCTTTGGCGATGGGCAAGCAGTGTTGAACGCATTGGAAGCGATCGCTCGGCGCGACGGACTGGGGGATCGCCTGGCCGAAGGGAGCCGCCGTTTGGCCGAGCAGATTGGTCACGACTCGATCCGTTTTGCGCCTCAGGTCAAGGGGCTCGAGATTCCTGGCTATGAGCCGCGCAGCCTGCAAACCATGGCGCTCGGGTTTGCCGTGGGGTCGCGGGGAGCCGATCACAATCGGTCGGGCGCTTATGAAGTCGATCTGTCGTCGGCCGTCGATCGTCGGCGAGTGCAGGCCGATGATGCCCGATTGGCGGTCGAAACCGAAGATCGGGCCGCGCTGATCGATTCGCTGATTCTGTGCAAATTTCTACGCGGGGTGTTCGACGATCTGTTTGCCGAGACGGCCGAAATGCTTCGAGCTGTGACCGGTTGGCGTGTCACGGCCGACGAACTACGGCTCACCGCTCGACGGATCGTGACGGCCAAAAAGCAGTTCAACATTCTTGCCGGCTGGACCCCGGCTGAGGACACGCTGCCAGAGCGGTTTTTGGAGACGCCGTTGCCTGATGATCCTCAGGCTAGCTTATCGAGTAAGCGACTGGCCGAGTTGGTGGCTGCCTACCATGTTGAACGAGGTTGGAGCCCTGAAGGGCAGATCGGACCGAAAGATTTAGAGATTTTGGGGTTGGATTCCGAGTGACCGTTAAATTCGCAAACTTTCACTCTGGCATTTCCTTGCTCGGCACGTCAAAATGCACCGGCGGACATTTTCTCCTCTAGATCAGGCACACGTGTCGAGACGTTGGTAGGTGTTGCAACCATGAGCACTCCGTTCATTCTCATTCCTGGCCGCACTAGCAAGCAAGGATGCGGGATCAGCGAAGGCAAGTATGGCGACAACTATCAGCAAGAGATCAACACCTTGCAGGTAGCAGCCGCTGACATGCAGCGCTTAGGGCTTGAGTCGGGCGACCGGGTTCGCTTGACCAGCGAGCATGGCCAGGCCGAGGCCTCGGTCGCCGCGGCCAAAAAAGATGAATTGCCTGAGGGCGTGTTGTTTATCGCCTATGGCGACGTTTCCAGTCGCTTGATGGGGGCCGATACCCACGGTTCGGGCATGCCTACCAGCAAAGGGCTCGACGTCGAAATCGAGAAACTGCCAGCAAACACCAATTGAAGCTTCGGCTTCCGTCGCACGGCGCACGCATGCGAGTCGACGGCCCCTTTGACAGGCCGGCGATTAAGCGTCTCGCGAGATTTTCTTTTCGCATGTGAAGGAGTTTCACAGCATGGCATCGGCTACTACTCCTCCGGAAACGGGCGAACTCAAAATTGTCAAAGACGCCACGTGCACGTTTTGTGGTTGTGTCTGCGACGACATCGATCTGTCGGTCCAAGACAATCAGATCGTCAAGGCCCAGCGGGCTTGTGTGCTTGGCAAGGCCTGGTTTCTGAATCACGACATTGAAGATCGGCCGAGTTGTTTGATCGAAGGCCAGCCGGCCACGCTGGAGGAAGGCTACGATCGGGCAGCCCAGATCTTGACCGGCGGACGCTATCCGATCATTTATGGCCTGAGCGACTCGCCCTGTGAAGCCCAACGCGTGGCGGTTGGAATCGCCGATTGGATTGACGGCACGATCGACACCACCACCAGCGTCTGCCATGGTCCGTCGGGGATGGCCGTGCAAGGCGTGGGCGAGGTCACCTGCACGTTGGGCGAGGTGATGAACCGTGGCGATTTGATCATGTTTTGGGGGTCCAACCCGGCCGAAAGCCATCCGCGCCATTTCACTCGTTACAGCCTGATGCCCAAGGGCATGTTTACGCCCAACGGCCGCAAGGATCGGACGTGTGTGATTGTCGATGTGCGAAAAACCAAGAGTGCCAAAGCGGCCGACCATTTCATTCAGATCAAACCGCGTCGCGATTTCGAGGCCCTCTGGACGCTGCGTGCCTTGGTCAACGGCGTCGAGCTAGAGGCCGACGAGGTCGGGCGGCAAACCGGCGTCGAGCTGGCCGTTTGGCAAGATTTGGCCGAGCGGATGAAGTCGTGTCGATTTGGCGTTGTCTTTTTCGGCATGGGTTTGACGATGACCCGGGGCAAGCACTGCAACACCGAGGCGTTGTTGGCGCTGACGCGAGATTTGAACGCCCATACCCGGTTTGTCGCCAAGCCGAATCGGGGGCATGGCAATGTGACAGGCGCCGACAACGTGGTGGCCTGGCGGACTGGTTATTCGTTCGGAGTGAATCATGCCCGAGGCTATCCGCGATTCAACCCAGGCGAATACACGACCAGCGATGTTCTGGCCCGAGGCGAGGCCGACTCGGCGATGATGATTGCCTGCGACCCGATGGCCAATTTCTCCGAACCAGCTCGAGCCCATTTGCGCAAGATCCCCTATGTGGCGCTCGATGCCAAGGAGACGCCGACGACCCGATCTGCGGCCGTGGCGTTCACGGTGGCGACCTATGGCATTAACACGGGAGGAACGGTCTATCGGTTGGACGACGTGCCGATTCCACTCCGCCCGGCGTTTCCTTCGCCTCACCCGAGCGATCAGGAAGTGCTTACTCAAATTGAACGCCGCGTGCGAGCGATCAAGGGCATTCGTGGACAGTAAATATTTGGTGCGAGAACAGTTCAGTCGTTCCCCAAACGAAGATAGGAAACAGGCTTCTTTTGCGGGAGTCTGTAAAATCTATCTGTTTCGCGAGCGGTCGCCGACCGCTGCTACCGTGACTTTGCTTTCTGTGAGAAATCATGGCTGATTCATTGCTAAAAATTGCCGGTGGAACCATCTACGACCCGGCCAACGGGGTCTCCGGTCAGGTGGCCGATCTATGGGTTTCCGGCGGGCGAATCGTGGCGCCGCCGACTGACCCGGAAGTTAGGCCATCGCGTGTAATTGATGCTTCGGGGTTGGTGGTGATGCCTGGCGGGATCGACATGCATTGCCACATCGCTGGGCCCAAGGTAAACATTGCCCGCAAGATGCGTCCTGAAGAAAAACGTCGTGACGAGGTGATTCCGCGTACGACGGTCACCCACAGCGGCACCATGGGCAGCGTTCCCAGTACGTTTGCCACGGGCTACAAGTACGCCGGGCTGGGCTATACGACCGCGTTCGACGCGGCGATTCCGCCGCTGGCCGCCCGGCATGCCCACGAGGAGTTTGACGACACGCCCTGCCTGGACAAGGGTTTTTACCTGTTAATGGGCAACAACCACTACGTGATGCGTTCGATCCAAGAGAACGAACCGCAAAAGTTGGATACCTTTATTGCTTGGCTGCTGTCGTCGGCCAAGGGATTCGCGCCCAAGTTGGTCAACCCCGGCGGGGTGGAAGTGTGGAAGACGCGCCAAGGCGGCAACGTCCATGGCCTGGACGATCTGGTCGACTATTTCGAGGTCACGCCACGGCAGATTATTGCTCAGGTAGCTCAGTCCGCCGGGCGGCTCAACCTGCCTCACCCGGTGCATATCCACTGCAACAACCTGGGCATGCCTGGCAACTGGACAACCACTCTAGAAACGATGAAGGCCCTCGAAGGCCATCGTGGCCACCTAACTCACATCCAATTCCACAGCTATGGTGGCGGCGAGGGCGACGAGAATACCTTTAACAGCAAGGTCACCGAGCTGGCCGAATATGTCAACACGCACGAAAACATCACGATCGATGTCGGCCAAGTGCTGTTTGGCGAAACGACCAGTATGACTGGCGATGGTCCGCTCGGCTATTTCCTCTCGAACGTCTATGGCGGCAAATGGTTCAGCGGCGATACCGAGATGGAATCAGGCTGTGGCATTACGCCCATCAAATACAAAAACAAGTCGCTGGTTCACGGCCTGCAATGGGCGATTGGTCTGGAGTGGTATCTTCAGGTAGAAGACCCTTGGCGCGTGGTAATGAGCACCGACCATCCGAACGGCGGCTCGTTCCTGGCCTATCCGCAGATCGTGCGGTTCTTGATGGACCGTACGTATCGGCAAGATGTGCTCAAAACGTGTCACCCCAGGATTCGCGATCGCAGTTCGTTGGCCGATCTGGATCGCGAGTACACGCTCGAAGAGATCGCCATTATCACCAGGGCTGGCCCGGCCAGAATTCTGGGCCTGAAGAACAAGGGCCATTTGGGCGTAGGCGCCGATGCCGACATCACGATTTATACGCCGCACGAAAACAAGGAGACGATGTTCGAACTGCCACGCATGGTCTTCAAGTCGGGCAACCTGATCGTCGAGCAAGGCGAAATGCGCGAAGCCCCGATGGGCCGCACGTTGCACGTCCAGCCGAACTATGACAACGAACTGGAAAAAGATATCCAGGAGTGGTTCGAAAGTTACTACTCGATTCGTTACCGAAACTACCCCGTGTCTGAAAGTTATATGCACGAGCCGGAAGTCGTACCGTCGAATTAACTTGACGATCGGCCAGGGCCGATCAGTTTTTCAATCTAGGAAGTTTTAAAGCCCCACTAACCCGACGCGTAAGCGAGGAAAACAGTCAGAAATACCTCGCTTACGCGTCGGGTTAGTGAGCTATCAAGCCTCCCCAATTTGAAAAACCGATTTGCCCTGGACGACCGGCTACTCGGCTTGCAGTTTAGCGAGAATGTCGTCTGGTGCCGTGAAGCCTGCCTGCCCTAGGGCGTTCAAATAGTCGGCCGGACGATTCAGGTTAGCGAGGGTCGTTAGTCGAGGGTCAAACGGCCGCAGGTCGTCGACGGAAATTTTGAGAGTATCGACTGCTTCAAACAAAAAGAAAGGCCGTAGCCGATCGGCGGCCAGCAGGGTTTCGATCGCGTTCAGTACTCCAGGCCGATAGACCGCGGCCAGGGGATGAAAAAACTTGCCGTCTTGAGGAACCGCGATGTCGTGATGCTCAAGCCGGGCGAACAGATGGGAGACAAACGCAGGCACCAACAACGGAACATCACAACCAGTGGCATAAACCGTCTCGACTCGAGCGGGACACGCGGTCAACCCAGTGGCCAGGGCTTCTAAGGGGCCCCGGTTGCTAACCCGATCGCGAACCACGATTGCTCCCTCAGGCAGCGGAGGAACTTCCTGGTCTGCAGCAGCGACGACCATCGTGCAGTCGACCAGCGGAGCTAACAGACGTACTACCCGAGCGAGCATCGTTTCCTGCCCGAACGGGAGCCAAGCCTTCGCGATGCCCATCCGGCTACTGTGGCCGCCACACAAAACCAGCGCCGCTCGAGACATGATGATCCAATTCAAAAAATCGAAGCGAACAAATGTTTCGCGAGGGGCCACCGGCCCCTGTTATGCGTACCAGTCCATTGAAGCCAGTATACAGTAAGCCAAGTTTGCACCGGTTGCTACCGGTTCCATTTTTTGGAAAGGACCCCCGATGGCTCTTTCACTTACCTACAAAGCCGCCACGTCGGTGCCTGTCGAGATCGAAGGGCTCACCCCCGATGCGATTCGAGCACAACCGCTAGGCGACATCGAGCGTTTCACAATTTTTCACGGCAACGAAAAATTACCATTGGCCGAAATGTTCGACGTCTCTGGCGATGCCAGCGATGGACGGATCGACATGCATGGCGACCTGTCCGGTGTCCATTGGATTGGCGCCCACATGCAAACAGGCGAAATCCGTGTGCATGGCAACGCCGGGCGGCACGTCGGCAGCGAGATGCGCGGCGGCCGAATCGACGTCGACGGCGATGCCAGCGATTGGGTCGGCGGCGAAATGCGCGGCGGCGCGATTCATGTGCGTGGTCGAGCCGGCCATTTGATTGGGGCCGCCTATCGCGGCAGCGCACGCGGCATGCGGGGTGGGGTGATTCTAATCAACGGCGACGTTGGCAACGAAATCGGTCACACCATGCGGCGCGGAATGATTGCCGTGGGCGGAAACGCCGGCGACATGACCGCGTTCAACATGATTGCCGGCAGCGTCTTGATTTTCGGCCAGTGTGGCATTCGGCCAGGCGCCGGCATGCGGCGGGGAACGGTCGGGCTGTTCGGCAATCCACGGACCGAACTGCTGCCCAGCTTTCGTTTTGCCTGTCGTACCCGACCTCAGGTATTGCCGCTCATGTTTCGCCGCTTGCGGGCTTGGGGGTTTGAGGTGCCTGAGACGCTCGACGGCGAGCAATTCGACCTCTTTAACGGCGACCTGGTCGCCATCGGTCGGGGCGAAGTGATTCGGCGCCACGCGTCCGACAACTAACCGCCTGTTGCCGGACGCCGAGCGAATGGCCTATCTGATCGGAATGGACGAAGCCGGCTATGGGCCGAATCTAGGTCCACTCGTGTTGGCCGCGTCGGTGTGGCATATTCCCGGTCACCGATCGAATGTCGATCTGTACACTCGCCTGGCCAAGGCGGTGCTGCCGCAAACACTGGCCGGGGATTCGCGTTTGACTCTGGCCGATTCAAAAATGCTCTACAAACCGGGCGCCGGAATTGCCAGGCTCGAACAAAATCTGTTGCCATGCGTGGCCCAAACCGACCGCCTGCCAGACGATTGGCAGCAGATGCTCGAACTGCTAAGGGCCGATCCCGATGGCCGTCGCAACCGGCTTCCGTGGTATCAAGATTTTCAGATGCCGTTGCCTTGGCAGGCCGATCAGGCCACGGTCCAAGCATCGTCGGACCGTTTGACCTGCGCGTTACAGCACGCCAAGGTCCGTCTGGTCGACCTCCAGGCCAGAGTCTATTTTCCCGAGCAGTTCAACGCCTGGGTTGAAGCGACCGGTTCCAAGGGCGTGGTCCTCTCGCAACGAACTTTGGAGTTGCTCGCCAGTGTGCTGAGCCCACTCGGCCATGAACCGATTCACGTAGTGTGTGACAAGCATGGCGGTCGCAATCGGTATCAGCCGTTGTTGCAAGCGGTATTCCCCGATCGCTGGATCGAGATTCGCAGTGAAAGCCGTCCGCGGAGCGTCTACCGATTTGACCGTGATGGACAATCGGTAGAAATAAATTTTCGTGTTGGCGGAGAATCGTTCCTGCCGGCGGCTTTAGCGTCGATGGGAGCCAAGTACCTGCGCGAACTTTGTATGTTGGCTTTCAATCGGTTTTGGGCCGCCAAAATCGGCGATTTGAAGCCAACCGCCGGATATCCGGTCGATGCCCGGCGGTTTCGAGCCGAGGTTTGCTCGATTCAGCACGAACTGGGCATCGAGGATCGAATTTTCTGGAGAAATCGTTAGAATAGGCCCACCTGGGGGCGTTTGGTTGATCGTGGTGGAGTTTCTTTCATGCGACGTTGAGAAAGCTGAAAGCCACTGGTTCCAACAATGATGATGGAAAAGCGACGATTTTTCAGGGAAGTGCGTAAAACAAGGGTTTCGCGAGCGGTCACCGACCGCTGTTACTAAGAACGTGTTTTAAAATTCCATTTCTTCGCCGCGAGCGCGGCTAAAAAGCAAATTTCAAAACACGTTCTAACAGCAACGAGTCAATTTGGAACGACTGCATGTTCATTTATTTGCTTCGCCACGCCTGGGCAAGTCATCATGGGGATCCCCGTTGGCCGGACGACTGGCAGCGCCCGTTGACACCCGAAGGCCGCGCGCGTTTTGCGCAAATGGCTCAAGCTTTGGTGGAACAGGGCACGCGACCCGAAGTGATTGCCACCAGCCCGCTCGTGCGATGCCGTCAGACGGCCGAGATTTTGGCCGATTGCCTGGCTGGTGCTGCGCGCGTTGTCGAGGTCGAGGCCCTGACGCCTGGCTCGGACGTGGGGGCACTGATCGAATGGAGTCGTCGGCAAGATGCGAACGATCTAGCCTGGGTAGGCCATGCGCCTGATATGGGGCGGATGGCCGCGGCCCTGATCGGCAGCCAGCGGGGCAACCTGCGGTTTGCCAAGGGAACCTGTGCGGCGGTCCGTTTTCACGGTGCGGTCGAGCTTGGCATGGGCGATCTACATTGGCTCGTCACGGCTCGGGTGCTTGGGCTGTGAATCGTGTGTGGCCGTGGCCACATGTTTTTCGAGCCAAACGTATGGCGATTTCCCCTCGGCGTTCGAATATGAATTTCTCGCAAGCCCCCTTGAAAGCCCCCCCAATTCCGTAATACTGGCCAAACTGACGACTTTGCAGTTTTCCTGGCCGAACCGGCTGTCCTGCTTGACGCCCTCAATTTTACTCTGTCATATCTCTGCTCTGCTTTCCAGAGAATATGATCCACTGCTGACTCACGTTATTCACGAAAGGAACTCGGCGATGTCCCGTGCTGGAGCCGTTACGTTTAAAGGAAACCCGTTGACGCTGGCCGGAGAAGCCGTTCAGGTTGGCGCTTCGGCCCCAAACCTCAAGCTGCATTTTTATGCCGATGGCTTGCAAGAATTAACGCTTGAAGATTTGAAAGGTAAGCCAACGCTGCTGAGCGTGGTGCCGTCGCTCGACACTCCGGTCTGCGCCACCCAGACCAAAAAGTTCAACGAATCGCTAGCCGAATTTGGCGATCGGATCAACGCAGTCACGGTGAGCCTCGACTTGCCGTTTGCCCAAGCTCGGTTTTGCGGCGCAGAAAACATTTCCAACATCCGCACCGCCAGCGACTATCAAGAGCGTCAGTTCGGCCAAGACTGGGGCATGTTGATCGAAGAGTTGAAAATTTTAGCACGGGGAATTTTTGTGCTCGATGCCGGCGCTCAGGTAGCGCACGCCGAAGTCGTCGGCGAGGTAACCGAAGAGCCCAATTACGACGCGGCGCTGGCTGCCTTGAAAGGTTTGCTGTAAGTGTCAGCAGTGGAGGGAATGATTGTTCGTAGGGGCCTGAAGTCAATGGTGTCGTAAACTCGATTTTGCTCACAAACTGAGGGAACTTAACGAATGAATAGCCTACGTTGCCTTTTGGCGGAAAGCATCGGTACCTTTTTACTGTGTTTCGCTGGAATCGGCGCAATCGTTTCGACTGCCGACCCGATTGCCAGTGGGGCAGGGCTGGTCGGCATCGCGCTGGCGCACGGGCTGGCGCTGTCGGTCGGCGTGAATGCGTTTGGCGGTCTGTCAGGGGCTCATTTCAATCCCGCGGTGACGATTAGCATGTTGGTCACCGGGCGTATCAAACTGCCGCTGGCCTGTTGGTACGTGGTAGCTCAATTAGTTGGCGCTACGGCGGCTGCCTTTGCTTGCAAGGTGATCTTTCCCGAAGCCGCCATTACAGCGACCAACTTGGGCATCCCGTTACCTGCCGAATGGGTTTCGACCAAAGTGCTGCTGGCTACCGAATTCGTCGCGACCTTTCTGCTGGTGATTGCAATTTTTGGCACCGCCGTTGATTCTCGTGGGCAGGGAGTCAAAATCGGTGGATTTGGAATTGGTTTGACGGTGGCTGCCAACATCCTGGCCATTGGGCCAGTGACTGGAGCTTCGATGAACCCGGCCCGCTCGTTCGGCCCAGCAATGATTCAAGGCGACTTTCAGTTGCACCAATGGTATTGGCTTGCCCCCATCGCTGGTGCGCTGGTAGCGGCCCTGTTATACCACTGTCTAATTCTTGGAAATGAGGAACAAGAATGATCCGGCAAACCGTTCTAGGGCGTTTACTGCTATCAGGCGTATTGGCATGTTGGTTAGGAACTGTTGGTTGCAAGCCGGCTGCTCCGGCGCGCACCGAGATCAAGACCGAACAGCCCTCTGCGGATGACCACGGTCATGGACAAGAGCAGCAGCAACCAGCAGCAACCGCCGAGGGCTCGACCGAATCGCACGATGCCGAGGTCGCTGAACTTCAGCCTGTGGACGAGGGCTCTTCAGAACAAACCACGCCTGATGTCGTAGAACCGTCAGAGCCTGTGGCGGTGGCCGAAACGCCAGCGGAAGAAGAAGCTCCTGGCAACGAAGAAACTCCTGTGGAGGAAGAACCGGCGCCAGCGGCCGACAATTCGCAGCCAGTAGACGACTCTCAGCCTGCCGGAGCGGTCCAGCAGACCCCTGCGGTCGAGCTCGTCGTGCTTGGCGAAACGGATTTAACTTCCGGGATTCCAGGCGAGGGCCCGTTGACGATGGAGCAGATTCAAGCTTGGCTGGCCGACCAGAAAAACATGGCCGTGCTCGAGGTCTCTTTGCCTTTGGGACTGTCGGCCGGAACTCGGCAGATCAAAGGCTTGGACCAAAACCCGTTGACGCGCGCCAAAATCGAGTTGGGTCGCCAGTTGTACTTCGACACTCGACTGTCGGCCGACAATACGGTGAGCTGTGCGAGTTGCCACCATCCGGATGAGGGCTATGCCAAGCATACCCAGTTTGGTGTGGGGATCAATGAGCAAGAAGGGAACCGAAACTCGCCGACAAGCTACAACCGCATTTTGAGCGACAAGCAGTTCTGGGACGGTCGGGCCGAATCGCTCGAAGCTCAGGCCATTGGGCCGATCGCCAACCCGATCGAGATGGGCAATACGCATGAGAAAGCGGTCGAGACCCTGGCCGGTATCGAAGGTTATCGGCTACAGTTCGAGACCATTTTTCCTGATGGCGTGACGATTGAAAACGTTGGTCAGGCAATTGCCGCGTTTGAGCGCGTGATTGTCACTGGCCCGGCCCCGTTCGACTATTACGAGGTCGTTCGTGCTTTCGAGTCGCAGTTGGACGAAGAAGACCTGGCCGAGATGAAGGAAGATAATCCAGAAAAATACGCCGAGTATCAACAAGCTCTGGAAGGCAGCCAAGAGATGTCGGAAAGTGCTCGTCGTGGTCACGAGTTGTTTTTCAGCGATAAGGCGAACTGCACGGCCTGTCACGTGGGAGCTAACCTGACCGACGAGAAATATCACAACCTGGGCGTGGGCATGGACGTCGCCGAGCCCGATCTGGGACGATTTGCCGAAACCAACGAGGAGAAAGATCGCGGGGCTTTCAAAACCCCCACGATTCGCAATGTGGCGCTCACGGCGCCCTATATGCACGACGGTAGCCAGAAGACGCTCAAAGAGGTGGTCGACTGGTATGTCCAAGGAGGACACCCCAACCCTCACTTGAGCGACAAGATCAAAAAACTCGACCTGACCGACCAGGACAAAGAGGATTTGGTCGCCTTGATGGAAGCTTGTACCGGCCCGTTCCCTCAAGTAGAGCAAGCGCGTCTGCCGGAGTGATCGGCGACATCAAGCGACTTATCGATACTGATGCTCGTCGGCCGGAAATGTGCCGTCGCGTACTTCCTCGCGGAACTGGTGGACCGCGTCGCTGATGGTTGAGCGCAGGTTGGCAAACGGTTTGACGAATCGGGGAGAGTTGCCGGCGGTCAGTCCCAAGACGTCGTTAATCACCAATACCTGGCCATCGCAGTCGGCCCCGGCACCAATGCCGATCGTGGGGATGTGAATCGTCTGGGTGATTTTTTGGGCAATCGCCGAGGGGATGCATTCCAGGACGATGGCGAACGCGCCGGCCGCCTCGGCTGCCTGGGCGTCGGCCAGCAGTTGTTCTTCATCTCGATGGACTTTGTAGCCGCCCAGTTGGTGTATGTTCTGCGGCTGCAAGCCGCAATGAGCCATCACCGGAATGCCGGCCGAAGTGAGTGCCGCAATCGTATCGCACTGGTCGACCCCACCTTCTAGTTTAACGGCCTGGCAACGCGTTTCTTTGAGTATGCGGCCGGCGTTTTCGATGGCCCGATGCTGGCCCAGGTGGAAGCTGGGAAACGGCATATCGACCACCACCAAGGCGCGCGAAACCGCTCGGCCGACCATTTCGGCATGGTAGATCATCTCGTCCATCGTGACCGGCAACGTGTTGGCATGCCCTTGCACGACCATCGACATGCTGTCACCGACTAAAATTCCTTCAACCCCTGATTCGTCTAACAGTTGGGCCATCGTGTAGTCATAGGCCGTGAGCATTGAGATCTTTTGGCCAGCCTGCTTCATGGCCGTGAAGCCTGGCACGGTGATACGCTGTGAGTCAGACATGCTGGAGAGTTGGTCGCTAACAGGGAACTTGGCTGCAAACGGGGAAGCCGGGAAACACGCATTGTGACTCTCTGCGCCACGCCTGACAAGGGAGCGGCCCGGCTCGCCAAGAGGATTGCAAAGTCGTATTTTTGAAAACAGCGGTCGGTGACCGCTCGCGAAACGGCTCGGTTTTTCTGTTTCGCGTGCGGCCGCCGGCCGCTGTTTTTGTGGAATCGACAACTTTGCAGTCCCCCTGCCAGGCTCGCCAAGCAGGGAATCCGTCATGCCCGATGTCGAGAAACGGTAGCACTGTCCAGCTAAAATTTTCCGACAAAGCCTGAAGCACTAGCGAAGGAATCTTTTGAGCGACGCTTTCGTTCCCAGCTTCCAATCCTTCGCTAGCGCTTCAGGCTTTATGATCACGTATGGCTTGCCAACGCTCGGCTCCTGTTTTGCCTACAAAAAGAACGTCATGGTTCTTCGACGGGCCGGCTTGCTCTCTCTAGTCAAGCGGCCTGTCGTCACGTACACTCGGGGCTCTCTAATTTGAACTCGAAATCCCCAGCACACTCCACTGAACGATGACAGCGACCCAAGCCAAGACCAAGCCAAGAACAAAGACAAAAACAAAAGCTTCTTCTCAGCAGCGTCCGTCCAAAAGCCGGACCAAGGCCAAACCCAAGCCCCCGGCGTTACCTGCCCGGGGTGATGTGAAGGCTGCCGACACCTGGGATTTGAAGAGCCTATTTGCCAGCGACCAGGCCTGGGAGCGGGCTTTTCGAGCTTGGGAAAAGAAGATCGACGGTTACGCCGAATTTCGCGGCACCTTGGGTCAAAGCGCCGACCGGCTGGCCGCCTGCCTGAAATTCGATAGTCAGTTTGATCGCCAAGGCGAACGGCTCGGCTACTATGCGATGCTTCGGGTAACCGAGGATACTTCGAACAGCGCCAGCCAAGCGCTCCAAGGCCGTTACCAGAACGTCGCCAGTCGCGCGGGCCAGGCGGCCAGCTATATTCGGCCTGAAATCTTGAAAATTCCGGCGGCCAAGATGAAAAAGTTTCTGGCCGCCAAACCGCTCCGGCCCTATCGGTTGTTGCTCGAACGGATGTTACGGTTCAAACCGCACACGCTGAGCCACAAGGAAGAACAGTTGCTGGCCATGCAGAGCGAGATGGCCAGCGCCGCCTCGAAGGCGTTTCGTCAATTGAACGACGCCGACCTGAAGTTCGGCGCCTTGAAGAACGAGCATGGCGAGTCGCTTGAGCTGACCAACTCGACCTATGCGCTCTTCATGCGGTCGCCCAAACGGTCGGTCCGGCGAACGGCCTTCGAACAATTGTATGGTCAGTATCAGGCACATGAAAACACGCTGGCTGCCACGCTCGGCGGCTCAATTCAGCGCGACATTTACTATGCTCGAGCGAGGCGTCACCCGAGTGCTCGTGAAGCGGCCCTGTTTGCCGATCGTGTGCCGGTTTCCGTCTACGACAACCTGATTGAAAGCGTCCACCATCATCTGCCAGCGCTCTATCGGTATTATGACCTCCGGCGTCGCAAGATGCGTTTGAAACAGATTCACCACTACGACACCTATGTGCCGATTCTCAGCAAGATCGAAAAACGGCACACCTGGCGGCAGGCGTGTCAGGTGATTCTGCGGGCTTTGGAGCCGTTGGGCAGCGACTACTGTGGGGTGCTTGAACAAGGGCTATTGGGCCGTTGGTGCGACCGTTATCCGAATCGCGGTAAGCAGAGTGGCGCGTTTAGCGCTGGCAGCTATGACGGGGATCCTTACATCTTGATGAATTATCAGCCAGATGTGCTGGACCATGTCTTCACTCTGGCCCACGAAGCAGGCCACTCGATGCACAGCTATTGTTCGTCCCAGGCTCAGCCGTTCGAATACTACAACTACACGATCTTCGTGGCCGAAGTGGCCAGTACGTTTAACGAGCAGTTGTTGAGCCGATACCTGCGCGATCGGGCCCGAACCGACGAAGAGCGAGCCTATCTGATTAATCACGACATTGATTCGATTCGCGGCACGATTATTCGCCAGACGATGTTTGCCGAATTCGAGAAAATCACGCATGAACTGGCCGAAGCAGGCGAGCCGCTCACGGTCGAACGGTTCAAAACCGTTTATCGAGAGTTGCTGGTCCAATATTTCGGGCCTGATTTTGTGTTGGATGACGCCTTGGATTTGGAATGTTTTCGAATCCCCCACTTCTATCGGGCATTCTACGTCTACAAATATGCTACCGGACTGTCGGCCGCGATCGCCTTGTCACACCGGGTGCTCGAAGGCGGAGCCTCGGAGTTGAATGATTACATGAGCTTTTTGCGCGGCGGTTGTAGCAAATACCCACTCGACTTGCTGCGCGATGCAGGCGTCGACATGGAACAGCCTGACGCGGTCAATACGGCGCTAGAGCATTTTGGACATCTGGTCGACGAATTGGATGACCTGCTCTAGCTGGATAGCGACGCTTTTGAAGAGAATACAAGCACGACGCGCAAGCGAGTGAGTTTGAGCGTAAAGTATTCACTCGCTTGCGCGTCGTGCTTGTATTTGGGTAAATTCAGTAGTTCCAAAAACGAGGATGAGAAAACGGTCGTTTTCTCGAAAATCTCAAATAACCCAGTGTTTCGCGAGCGGCCACCGGCCGCTGCTACTGG
>JANQPJ010000353.1 GCA_028289525.1 Pirellulales bacterium | reverse complement strand
GGTAGCAGCGGTCGGTGACCGCTCGCGAAACACTCGTTTTTATCGTTGTATCTGAAAAACAGTGCTTTCTAGATCCTCATTTTTGGAACGACTGAAATTAGACTTTCAGGCACGCATTCCCCCCTACCCTACCCCGAGGTTCGGATGTTTCTGGTCACGCGAGAAATCGATTTTTGTTATGGTCATCGTTTGCTGGCCTATGAAGGCAAATGCCGGCATCTGCACGGCCACAACGGTCGTGCGGTCATCTCGATCGAAGGCGAATCGCTCGATCACCGTGGAATGGTGCTCGACTTTTCGGACATCAAGAGCGTGGTGAGCCAGTGGATCGACGACCATCTGGACCATCGCATGATTTTGAACCGCGAAGATCCAGTGATTCCGATTCTAGAAGAAATGGGCGAGCCGATGTATTTGCTCGACGCGAACCCCACGGCCGAAAATATCGCCAAGCTGATCTACGACTTTACCGCCGAACACGGTTTCCCAATTGCCGAGGTGCGGTTGTGGGAAACCCCTCGCTGCTTTGCGACCTATCGTCCGGCTCGCTAGGCTTTGTCAACCAGCATGTCTGGAGACAAACGAGGGTTGCGCAAAAAAGAACAGCTCGGCGGGGTTCCTTGAGAACCCTCCGAGCTGAACCCCCCTGTTTCATTCTGGCGCGGTTGTCGGCCGCCCAGTTGTGCCGGCACGCTCGGCTAGCCAAGGCTGTTCCGGCCCCTACGCACGCGTGTGGCTAGCGACTTGCCAGTCTTCTCTATCGACGCGAGCCGATCGTAAACTTGGGGAATGTTTGCCGATTGTAGGAATTTCAGGCGACTTGCCGGTCAGGCAAGAAATCTGGCCAATTAAGCTCAAACCATTGCCGTCTGGTAGCCGATTTTCAGGACACCGGCGCGTCGGAATCGTCTGCTGGCAATGCTAGTTGCGCGCTGGCCAAGTCGTGTACCGTTTACAAGGATGTTTACCGTGTCGAAATCGAATTCATTGGCTGCTTCGATGGTCCGATTGCCGGTCCTCTGGGGTGGAATCGCTTCGCTGGGCTTCTATGCAATCATCCACCAAGGGTGGTTGCAACACGAACTGGTCGACCGCTACTTCGCCAGTCATCCGATCGAATATTTGACCATCACGCTATTCTTCGTGGGGATCGCCGCCCTGGTGATCAAAGGGTTTGATTTGGCCGCACAGTTTGGCGCGCTTGGTCGGTTAACACTTGGACCCGTGCCGGCAGATGGCCAGGCGGTCGGCGAGGCCAGTCGCTTGTTAACCGAGTTGGAGCACACCACCAAAGCGACCGGGCTGGGGTATCTGCCCCAACGCTTAAGGTCGGCGCTGGAATACGTCCAGCGCAAAGGAGCCGCCGACACGCTCGACGAGCACTTGCGATTTTCTTCCGACTTGGACATCGACAAGATGCAGGCTAGCTATTCGTTGGTGCGGATTATTATTTGGGCGATTCCAATTCTTGGTTTTCTAGGAACCGTCGTGGGCATCACGTTGGCCATTGCCAAGCTGGGCCATCAGGACATGGGCAACCTGGAGCAGTCATTGCCAGCAGTAATCTCAGGCTTGGAAGTGGCGTTCGACACCACGGCCTTGGCGTTGGCTCTGTCGATTGTGCTGATGTTTGCTCAGTTTGTGGCCGACCGTTGGGAAACTCGCTTATTGGCCAAGGTCGACCAACGGGTAGCCGAAGAATTGGTCGGACGGTTTCAGGAATATGGCGCGGCCACCGATCCACATGCCGCCACGTTGAAGCGGATGGCCGAAACCGTGCTCGGAGCTTGTGAAACGCTTGTCCAGCGGCAGGCCGAGCTTTGGCAGAATTCGATCGCCCAACTACAAACCTCTTGGACACGAACCACGACCGAAACCGGCGATCAGCTCGAAGCGGCGTTTACCCGATCCTTGGAGACCGTTTTGCAGCAACATGCCGACGAAATGGGCCAACTACAGCGTGAAAACACCGAGCAGCAACGGACTCAATTCGAAATGCATACTCGACGCTTGGCCGACGATGAACAAGCTACCCGAGCAACGGTTCAGGCCTTGTGGGCCGAGGCGGTCGAAGCTTTGCGTCAAAACGCTGAAGCGGTCAGCGGACAGCAGCATGAGTTAACCCGCCAAGGCGACATCTTGCTGAAAGTGGTCGACGCGACCGGTCAGGTGAAAGAATTGGAGTCATCGTTGAACGACAATTTGCGCGCGTTGGCCGGGGCCAACAATTTTGAAGAGACCGTGATGAGTTTGGCCGCCGCGATCGGACTGTTGAACAAGCAACTGCACACGCAACCTACGGAGTCGCCCAGAGTCGACCTGAATCAGGCGGCTTCGGCGAATCACGCTGCATGAGACGTTCTCGGGCAAGAGCCGATGGGAGCAGCGTTTCGCTGTTTCCGTTTCTGGCCGTGCTGTTATGCACGATGGGTGCTTTGATTGTCATCTTGGTGGTGATCACGCAGCAAGCCCGCGCGCGGGCAGTCCGCCAGGCCGAAGCCGCCCAAGCGCCCGATGCCGAGCAGGCCGCTGCGCTCGAAGGACTCGATTGGAAAATCGAACAGCTTACCGAGTCACGAGATCAAACCGTGGCCGATCTGGAGCGCGAGCGGCTCACACTGAGCCATTTGGAAGACCATCTGCGTCGACTCCGATCGGAAGCTCAGCGATTGCAGGCCAACGCACAAGCTCTCAAGTCTGTGGCCACGGCAGATGCCTCACAAGCAGCGGCTGCCCAAAAGGCGTTGGCCAAACTCCAGCGTCAGTTGGCCGAAGCGCAACAGGCGTTGTCATTCGCTCGCGAACAGGCGAGCCGTCGCGGGAATTCCTACGCAATCATTCCCTATGAAGGCCCCAACCGCACGCGGCGACAGCCAATCTATATCGAGTGCCGTGCCGACCGAGTCATTTTGCAGCCTGAGGGCATCGTGCTAACGGCCAGTGACTTTATTTCACCGATTGGACCTTCGAATCCGTTGGCGCTCGCCTTGCGAGCAACGCGCGAGTTTTTTCAAACGGCTCAACCCAACACCGACGAGCCCTACCCGTTGTTGCTTGTGCGGCCCAATGGAATTCTGGCCTATTACAAGGCGCGTGAAGCGATCGAATCGTGGGGCCCTGAGTTTGGCTATGAGCTGATCGGCCAAGATTGGCAGCTAGAGTTTCCACCAAAAAATCCGCAGTTGGCGACCGTTCAGCAACAAGCCGTGGGCCGAGGTCGGGCCGTGTTAACTCAGTTGGCCCGAGCGGCCCCGAGCCGATACCGTTCCGGCGGCTATCGGGCGACCAGTCATCGAGGCGGATTTGTGCGCGAGTCGGGCGGCGGTTTGTCGGAAGCACACACCACGTCAGGCGATGGCTTGAACGGTTCTGGCAACCGGTCTGGCAGCGAATCGGCCTGGTCCACCACGCAACGCCGTGCAACAGCTCAACCGAGCCAGCAGCGATCTGCCACGGCCGGCCATTCACAGGCAGCAGCGGAATCGTTGGCCCAAGGTTCAAACTCAGGCCAGCAGGCCGCTGGCGGGCAGCCAGGCGGAGCAGCCGCTGGCGGCACGGCCGGTTGTAACTGCGAGCCGGTGGCGAACGTTCGCGGCCCCGATTGGGCCTTGCCCAACGCCGGCTCAGGCAGCACCCCACTGACTCGACCCGTGCGCGTGTTGGTCCGACCGCAATGGTTGGCCATCGGCCGCAAGGATGGCGCTTTGTTGGGCCGTCAGGTCGCGATGCCAGGTTCGACCGAAGAGGCCGTCGAGGAGTTTGTCGATTCGCTTTGGGAGCACATGCGGCAGTGGGGAATTGCTGGCCAAAGGTTGTACTGGAAGCCAGTGCTGATTCTGTCGGTCGATCCTCAGGCCAGCGAGCGTGCCCGTGAGCTGATGGTGCTGCTGGAAGGGAGTGGGCTGGAAGTTCAAATCGCCGGCGAGCAAACACCACGATGAGACGCACACGACTCCAATCCGACGACCAGCCAGGCCAGGATTCGTTTCTGGATATTGTCTCCAACATGGTTGGCATTCTGATCATCTTAGTGATGGTCGTGGGCGCTCGGGCTTCCCAAGCTCCGGTCGATTTGCCCGATCCGTCGAACGACGACGTCCAGGATCAGCTGGCTGGTCGGAAGAGTGAATCGTTTTCGCTGGAGACCGATGTCCTACGGCTTCACGAACAGTCGCAGCAGGTGCAGCAGGAAATCGCAGCCAGTCGGCAGGAACGGGAGTTGTTGGCCACCGTGATCCTGGCGGCCAAGGACGAACTGCACAAGCGGCAACAGCAGCTCGACACGAAGGCTCAAGCTCAATATGCCGTGGCCAGAGAACAAGCGGCCCTGCAGGCTGAACTCGAACGCGTGCGTCAAACCCAACAGACGTTGGCCGCCCGACCACGCCAATTGACCAAGATTCAAAACCTGCCGACGCCGATTAGCAAAACGGTCCACGGCGCCGAACTCCATTTCCAGCTGCGTGGAGGGCGTTTGACCAAGATTCCCTTGCAGGCATTGCTCGACGAATTCAGGTCTGAAGCGCGTAACAAAGTTTGGAAGCTCAAGAACCAGACGGAAGTGACCGAAGTGGTCGGGCCGATCGAAGGCTTCCGGCTACGCTATCGGTTGCGCCGGTTTGATGTCTCGGCCGAAGAGCAGTTTGAAACAGGCGCCGCCGGCTCGGTGGTGCGTCTTACCCGGTGGGAATTGTTGCCGGTCTCCGCAACGCTGGGCGAGCCGATTGATGAAGTGTTGTCGCCGGGATCGCGATTGTTTGATGAATTAAAACGCGCCAACCCTGGCCGAACGACCGTGACCGTTTGGACCTATCCAGATAGCTTTGCCGCGTTTCGCCGTTTGAAGGCCGAACTACATGCCCTGGGACTGGCCACCGCCGCGCGGCCGTTGCCAGAAGGGGAACCGATTGCCGGATCGCCTGAGGGAACACGTTCGGCTGCCCAGTGAGGCAAGGCCAAGTTTGAGGAAGTCGCAGGCACACTCCGTGTGCTGTCCGCCTTTGCCCCAGGATCATTTTGCGATTGTGAAATCCCTAGCCGCGACGCGACGCGTCGCC
>JANQPJ010000282.1 GCA_028289525.1 Pirellulales bacterium | reverse complement strand
CTGATTCCGGTTGAGAGCAGCGAAGGCGATGTTCGGCTGACCGGGTATGTGGCCAACCCGTCTCAGAGCCGGGGCAACGCGCGCATGCAGTATGTGTTTTTGAATGGGCGTTCGATTCGCGATCGAGCTTTACAGCACGCGCTCGGCGAGGCCTATCGGGGGCTGTTGATGACCGGACGATATCCGATCTGCTTTTTACGCCTGGAAATGCCGCCTGAAATGGTCGATGTGAATGTCCACCCAACCAAGCTCGAAGTGCGGTTTCAAGACAGCGGTGTGCTTTACCGCCAGTTACTGGGAACCTTGCGAACCAAATTTTTGAACACCGATCTCGAAGCCCGTTACCAAGGCTCGGATGTGCGTCAGGAACCGGCGACAAGCAGCCTAGCAACTAACCAGCAACCGACTAGTGTGTTACGTCAGCAGGTTGTCGATTGGGCCAAGGGCGAGTTGGCCCATCGGGTTGCCCGACAAGAGCAGGAAGCCTGGCAGCCGCTCGACCGACCGGTGCCGGCACGCAGCTCAGGGCCGCTCACCATGTCGCGGCTCGATCAACCCCAGGCTACCCGCTGGACGCCCCAGGCGATTGAGCCAGCAGAGGACGCTGGATCGGAACCCGCCGAGCCGTTGCCGGTCGATCCGCCAGCTTTACAGGTTCACAACCGTTACCTGGTGACCGAAAGCGAAGAGGGGATGGTGGTGATCGACCAGCATGCCCTGCATGAACGGATTTTGTATGAGCAGATTCGCGAAAAAGTGCTGGCCGGGGCGGTCGAATCGCAAGCCTTGTTGGTGCCAGAGCCGGTTGATTTAGGGCCTGGCGAAGCGGCGGCCGCGCTCGAACATCGGGAGTTGTTAGAGCAGCTAGGCGTGCGGATTGAACCGTTTGGCGGCGACACGATTCTCGTTTCCAGCTACCCGGCGATGCTGGCCAAGCTGAGCCCGAGCGAGGTGTTGCGAGATTTGGTCGAGCGGCTACTGGCCGATGGCCGTGCGCCTGAACGGCGCGACTTGCTCGATAGCCTGTTGCACTCAATGTCGTGCAAGGCGGCCATCAAGGCCGGCGATCACCTGACCAGCGACGAAATCGCCGCCCTGGTCGAGGGGCGCCATTTGGCCCAGGATGCCCACCATTGTCCCCACGGTCGCCCCACGGCGCTTGTCTTTACCCGAGATGAGTTGGATCGCCAGTTTAAACGTATATAATTTGAGTGAGAAACAGCTAGCAAAGAGAAAAGCAGCGGCCGGTGGCCGCTCGCGAAACAAGACAGGTGATTTCAAACTTCGTTTCAAAAGAGAACACTTATAGATCACACGATTTGTTTTTCTAGGAAAAACTAGAAACAGACGTTTCGCGAGCGGCCACCGGCCGCTGCTTTGAGCCATTTTCTCCTTTCAGAATTTGAATCGCATTCGCATGATTTGTGTCAGCATTGGTCGAGGTCGCCATCGTCACGTGATGGCCGAGCACGCGCATTTGAAGACGTGTGGTGCGGAGTTGGTGGAGTTGCGGCTCGACTATATTAACCGCGTGCCAAATTTGAAACGCCTGTTCGACGAGCGCCCCACGCCGGTGATCGTCACCTGTCGCCGCGAACAGGATGGCGGAAAATATCACGGCAGCGAAGAGAAACGCGTGATGCTGCTTCGCGAGGCGATTGCCGAGGGCGTGGAATACGTCGACTTGGAAGACGACATCGCCGACCAAATTCCTCGCTTTGGAAAAACCAAGCGGATTGTGAGCCACCACGATTTTCGCAAGACGCCTGAAGACCTGGCCGGTCTGCATGCCCGGCTGGCTGCGCTCGATGCCGACATCGTCAAGATTGCCACCATGGCCAACCATCCGCACGACAATCTGCGGATGCTGCGGTTGATTCGCGATAGCAAAATTCCCACGGTCGGGCTGTGTATGGGCGACATTGGCACGCCATCGCGAATTTTGGCCGGGCGTTTTGGCGCGCCGTTAACCTATGCCACGTTTCATCACGAACGGGCATTGGCGCCAGGGCAAATCAGCTACGAACAGATGAAGGACATCTATCGCTATAACGAAATTAACTCTGAGACTGCGATCTATGGAGTGATTGCCGATCCGGTTGGCCATAGCCTGAGCCCTCACGTCCATAACGCCGCGTTTCGAAAGTTAGGTGTGAACGCGGTGTACGTTCCGCTGCGAGTACCCCGGGGAGACTTATCTCAATTTGTCGACGAAGCCCGGCAGTTTGGCATTCAGGGCTTGAGCGTCACGATTCCCCACAAGGAGACCATTGCCAGCAAACTCACCAAGGTCGACAAAGCGGTCAAGGGGATCGGCGCTGTGAACACCGTGCTCCTTGGCGACGATGGCGAAGTGGTCGGCTACAACACCGATTACAAAGCGGCCCTCGACACGCTTGAAGCGGCGCTCGGCGGCGAAGGGGCGGTGCCAAGTCCGTTGGACGGCAAGACGGCCCTGGTGCTAGGGGCCGGCGGAGTCGCTCGGGCCATTGTCTATGGCCTGAAACGTCGAGGGGCCAAGGCGACCGTGGCCGGCCGCACGTTCGAGCGGGCCAAAGCACTCGCCGACGAGTATGGCGTTCGAGCGGTCTCCTGGAACTCGCGGCACAGCGTGGCGGCCGAAGTGCTGGTGAATTGCACGCCGATCGGCATGCATCCCGACGTGGACGAATCGCCTTATGAAAAGCATCGCTTGCAACCCGGCACGCTGGTGTTCGACACGGTCTATAATCCTGAGTCGACGTTGTTGCTCAAGGAAGCCCGCCAACAAGGCTGTGCGACCGCGACCGGGGTCGAGATGTTTGTTCGCCAGGCGGCCTTGCAGTTCTATCTGTTCACCGGGGAAGCCGCGCCGACCGAAGTGATGCGCGAGGAAGTGAAACGCGCCATCGGTCCGGAGCGACGCTAGAGTAACGCGTAACATTTCAGCCGAGTGCGACAGGGTCAGGTGAAAATCCGAAATCCGAATCTCGAAATCCGAAACAAAGCGCGAAATTCAAAATCAGAAATGACCAAAACATGCTGGCAACGCATCGGTTTAGAGCATTCGTGCTTTGGTCCTTCTGATTTGTTGCGAATTTCGAATTTCGGATTTCGTGCTTTGGATTTCTCCCATGCCCCTGAGGGCTATTCCACTCGGCTGAAATATTACAGAAACGCCTGATGAACGTCTACCTAATCGGTTATCGCGGAACCGGCAAATCGACCGTTGCCGAGCACCTGGCTCAGCAGCTCGCCTGGGATTGGGTCGACACCGACGTCGAGATCGAGCGGCTTGCTGGCCAGGCGATTCGTGAGATTTTCGAGCAGCATGGCGAAGCCCGATTTCGCGATTGGGAGACGCAGGTAATTGCCCGGCTGAGCTATCAGTCCTCGCTGGTCGTCGCCCTCGGGGGCGGGGCCGTGTTGCGACCGTTGAATGCCGGGATCATCAAGACAACCGGCAAGGTCGTTTGGCTCCAGGCTCAGGCGGAGACGATCGAGCGGCGAATTTCGCACGACCCGAATTCGGCGGACCGTCGTCCTAACCTGACTAACTCGGGCGGCCGGACCGAGATCGAGCACCTTCTGGCCCAGCGGACCCCGATTTACCGAGATTTGGCCGATCTGACGGTCGATACCGAGAATAGCAGCCCTACCGACATTGCTCGCCGAGTGGTGGTGAGTGGTGGGTGGTGGGTGGTGGGTGGTCCGCGTTAGCGCGTGCTCTTTACCTTCTAGGCTTTGTCTCAAAGCAGGCTAAATGAAAAATACAAGCCCGACGCGCAAGTTTTGAAGTTGCGCATTTTAGCCACGCAGTGGCAATCGTGAATCGTCCTGGTCGTAATTTCTGGGTAATACAAGCCCGACGCGCGAGCGAGGGAAGACGTTCTACTCAAATTCCCTCGCTTGCGCGTCGGGCTTGTATTTTCGGGAATTCACAGCAAAATGACGCAGACCAACGAGGAAATGCGCAACTTCAAAACTTGCGATTCGTGCTTGGATTGGTTTTGAGACAAAGCCTTACTTTCGGACAGCCGTGAATCTACTGCTCAACATTCCGATCGAAGTGCGCCTGTTGGGAGTCTTTCTCCTGGGGATCCTATTGGGCAGCTTAGCCAACTTGGCCATCTATCGTTGGGCTTGGTATGCTCGGTCAATCAGCCCTTGGTCGGCGCCACTGCCCAACGCGCCGGAACGGCGCTGGACCGATCGCGTGCCCATTCTGGGGTGGTGGGGTTTGCGGCGCGAGGCCCATCTGCACGGGCCAGGGTTCTGGATTCGGCCCCTCGTGCTAGAAGGTTGCCTGGGCCTGGCGGCAGCAGCGCTCTACTGGTGGGAAATCGTTGCCCAAGGACTTTACCTGCCGCCGGAAGTCGTCCGCGTGTCTGGTGGTCTGTTGCATCTTCAGTTCGCCGTGCATTTGGGGCTGATCGTGTTGATGTGGATCGCGTCGTGGATCGACATTGATGAAAAGTTGATCCCTGATGAAATCACGGTTCGGGGAACGCTTCTCGGGCTGTTGGTGGCCGGTCTGCTGCCGTGGTCGTTGTTGCCCCAGGTTGACTCGGTGGTGCTGGCCCCGACGCACGCCCAGGCGTTGGAGTTGGTCGCACCATTTGACCGGTTGATTCCGGAAGACCAGCAGCCTGCCCATGCTTTTTTGACCGCCGCGTCGCCGAACAGTTGGCCTGAGTCGTTGGAGGGACGGCCACGCCTGTTTTCGTTGGCCCTTGGCCTCGGCTGTTATGGCCTGTGGTGCTTTGCGATTTTGCCTCGCCCTTGGTACCGACGGCATGGCCTGGGGCGGGCCTTGCGAATCTGCACAGCCCGCATGTGCCGCGCGTGTTGGCACCCAACTCGACTGGCAATGGTCGCCGCAGGCGTGATTGGTATTACCGCTGCCTGGCTGGTGGGTGGGCAAACGTGGATGGGGCTGTTGACCGCCTTGATTGGCTTGATCGGCAGTGGCGGATTGATTTGGGCCGTACGATTAATTGGCGCGGCCACGCTTAAGAAAGAGGCGATGGGATTCGGCGACGTGTTGTTGATGATGATGATGGGCACCTTTCTCGGATGGCAAGCGTCGCTCGTGGTATTTTTTCTGGCCCCCTTTGCCGGCGTTGTGGTCGGCGTGGTCCAGTTGGTGGTGCGCCGCGAGCAGGCGATTCCCTATGGCCCGTTTCTCTGCTTGGCGGCTGTTTTTGTGCTGGTCGGCTGGGAACAGGTCTGGCGGTCGATGGGCGGGGTTTTTGCCGTTCCCTGGCTGGTGCCGGTGGTGATTGCAGTTTGTTTGGTTTTGATGGCGGTGCTGTTGCTACTACTGCGAATTGGTCGAGAAGCGATTTGGGGCCGCTAGCGGCGCTAGCAAACTCGGCAGGGCCGAACTGGCCTTGAGAGAGACCAAGGGTCTTGATACGCTTCCCGCCCAAAAGGTTGGGGGCAAGCTTCTGGTTGCCCTCTAGCCGCGCTCACGGCGCGTCGCCGGGGCCTCAGAACCTGTAGTAGCACACAGCCTGACGCTCGTTCGTTGTGGGCCAGGTGAGGAAACACCGATGCGTGTGATCAATATGCAGTTGCGAATGAAAATCGTTGGGGGCTTGCTATTGGGCGTGCTGGCCGGTTGTGGGCAGAACACGTATCAAGTGAGCCAGCAACAAACCTTGCTGCAACAGCAACAACAAATTGCTGGCCGTAGCCAAGCGTTGCAGTCCCGCGCTACGGCGCTCGATGCCGACAACCGCGAGTTGCAGACCCAGGTTGCCCAATACCAGCAGCAGGTCCAGTTGCTCAAAGACCAATTGACGGCCGTGCGCCAGCAATTGCGCACCACCAACCAACAGTTGGCCTCAGCCCGCACCGAAAA
>JANQPJ010000274.1 GCA_028289525.1 Pirellulales bacterium | reverse complement strand
AGCTGGACAGCGCCACTTTTGAGTGCAATACAAGCCCGACGCGCAAGCGAGGGAATACGTTACGTCTAAATTCCCTCGCTTGCGCGTCGGGCTTGTATTGCAGAGAATTCACAACAAAGTGGCGCTGTCCAGCGAATACGTGTCCGGCGATGGGTTACATCGCGGCTAGTTTTCATAAGTACAACGAAACTCTCATTCCTGATTAACCAAATTGGGCTGGCCGTTGGTCAATCACCACTTCGACTTCAATCACTTTTCCATCACGCAACAGTTTGGCCTTGGCCCGACTGCCGATCTTCATGCCAGCGACCAACCGCGTTAGTAGCAACGGATCGTTTAACGGTTCGTCGTTCCAGGCGATGATCACATCGCCAGGCTGGATGGCAGCTCGATCGGCAGGCGAATCGGAAACGACGCGCGCCACATAAATGCCTTGCACTTGATTGTCGAGTTCGAGCCGTTGCCGGAGCGCGGGGCTCAGTTCGTCCAAAATCACGCCCAACCAACCTCGTTCGACGCGTCCGGTGGTTTTGATTCGCTCGTAGACCGAACGAGCAATTTCGCTCGGAATGGCAAAGCTGATGCCTTGATAGGCGCGGCCGACGATGGCCGTGTTGATGCCGACCACGTGGCCGGCACTGTTGACCAACGGGCCGCCGCTGTTGCCGGGGTTGACTGCCGCGTCGGTCTGCAAGAAATCTTGATAACGGCTCGTCGTCACTCCGCGCCGTTGCTTGGCGCTCACGATTCCAAACGTGACGCTGTGATCCAAGCCAAACGGACTGCCAACGGCCCAAACCATATCGCCCACTTCGAGCGATTGGCTGTCGCCCCAAGGCGTGGCGGTCAGGTTCGTGGCGTCGATTTTCAACACGGCCAAATCGGTCAACACGTCGGTGCCGACCACCTTGGCCGCCAATTCGCGACCATCGACCAATTGCACGGCAATGCTCTCGGACCCGGCGACTACATGATAGTTGGTCACGAGATGCCCATCTAAGTCCAAAATGACTCCCGACCCTTGGCCGACACTCTCAAAATGTTTCAGAAACCCCAGTTCGTGGCCTGCGGGGGCGTTCGACTTTCGAGCAGTGCGAATGTGAACCACGCTGGGCCCCACGGCCTGAGCCACCAGGCGCGAGGTCGCTGCCAGACTGCCTGCTTTAAGTTTTTGTAATCCGGCCAGAGCTACGTCGACCTTGGCTTGCTCGCGGCCATAGGAAACCGAATAGGCCAGGCGCTGGGCAACCGACGGCACAATCAGCACGGCCAACAACAGACCGAGCATGAACAGCAGACGATGGAGGGTTGAGCGATTTTCTGGCTCGGGGGAAGGAGGAGGGTCAGCCGGCTCGACCGTTTGGCCATAGTCGTCTCGCGGCGACAACTCGTCGCGGACGGTGTCTACAGGCATCGGCTCATCAGGCATGACAAAAAACTCCTCGAATCGTGACATTCCGCTCAGGCATTATAACCGCCTGGCGAAGATTGTCGAAGCGGACGCCTGAGTAACACGTGAGAAAACTGCAAAGTTGTTTCTTTGCGAAAAACAGCGACCGGTGGGCGCTCGCGAAACGCTGAATTGACTCGGTTTCGCGAGCGGCCACCGGCCGCTGTTTTTTCTGCATTTGAAGTCCCAGTAACCTACGCTTGGCTTATGAGCGGCGTTTTCTTGCGTAACCAGAACGATCACTTCACACTCCCCCAAAAATTGCCATGACGCCTACCACGGCCCCGGATACGGACGATTCGCTCTCCCAGCCTGCCGACACAGCGGCCATGTCCGAAACGCTGGACGCGGCCACTGGGCCGGCCTGTTCGCAGTGTGGCCACCCTTTTGCCACAAGCATGGTCACGGTTTGCCCAAAGTGTGGTTATTATTCGTTATTAGGCACATTTGTCGAAGTCGATGCGGCCTTGGAAGAGCAGACTTCGCTCGACGCTCAGCAGGCCGTTGCCTCCCAAACCCACATCGACGTCTGGCGTGAATTGTTGACGACGTTGTTCCAGCGGGTTCCACGTTGGGGATGGTTGCTGGGAGCCTCGTTGTTGTTCATCGTGATTGAGAGCGTGACCGCTCGTTTCGTAACCGCCGAAGGGAGCCAGCTACGCACGATGTGGTCCTTGGGACAACTGGCCGCTGGCGCGCTGGTGGTGATGGGAGTGCAAATTTGGGTCTTTACCATGGCGGTGGTGAGTAGCGATAAGTTTGGAATGTTCGATCTCGTGCTCAGGCCCTTGGCGCTCTGGGCTCCGGTGCTCGAAAAGTTGCCGGCAACGGCCAACCGCGTTCTCCTCGGCAGCAGCGGCCTGATGGCCGTGTTGATGTCGCTCATCGTCATCGGCGGCATTCCCTACGAACGACTGTTGGACTGGGGTTTTGAGCCGCCGCCTGAAGAGAGCTTATTGGCAGCGGTGGTCGAGCAGGCCAAACACGTAAAGGGCACGAACGACTCACTCGAAGAATCGGTGCAGGATTTTGCTGGCGAGGCTGGCAATGTTGGTCAAGGCGGAGCGGCTGAAAAACCGCCCAAGCCGCGTCTTCACACCGAATGTGTGGTCGTTGGCTATCGACCGAGTAAAGCAAACCCTCAGCAATTTAAAACGCTGTTGGTGGCGGCCGAAGTTCAAGGCCGGCTCAAGGTGGTCGGCACCGTCTCGACCGGCTTTAACGAAGAGACGCGCAGTCGGCTGAACGCTCGGCTGCACGATCTCCATACCCACACTCCCTTCGTCTCCACCACGAAGACCGCGATTTGGGTCGAGCCGCGGCTCGTGTGTCGGGTAAGCTATGTCGAACAGACGAGCGATGGGGGATTGTTGGAAGTGAAGTTCGAGCGTTTGCTCAAAGAATTGACCTGGGATTTTTAGAGCCCGTTTTACTGACATTTGAACTAGCAGACGATTCTCCAAAGAAGTTTTGCGATCGTATTTTCCCTAGCCGCGCTGGAGACTTCGTCGCCGGGGCGCTAGAGCAAAGCCGCTCTGTGGGAACAATTTCTTCTACCCGACTTCAAACGGCTGAAGTATTCTTTTATCTTTGATTGATGTTTGATTCGCCGCGCAGCCGTCAATCAGGGGTTTGAAATGCGCTCGAAATACTTCCCGCCGGCCGACAAAGCAAGCCCCGAGGGCCTGCTGGCGATCGGCGGCGAGTTAGCCTGCGACTGGTTGACCGACGCCTACCGCCACGGCATCTTCCCTTGGCCGGTGTTTGAAGACCAGCGGTTGCTAGCCTGGTGGTCGCCCGAGCCGCGTGCAATCATCCCGCTCGACGCGTATCATCTCTCGCGCCGATTGCGGCGCACTTGCCGTAGTGGAAAATTTCAACTGACCCTCAATCGTCGGTTCGACGAAGTAGTGGACGGTTGTGCAACTTCGCAGCAGCGTGCGCAGGATACCTGGATCACGCCCGAGGTGCGTCGGGCATTTGTTGACTATCACCAGGCCGGTTATGCGCACAGCATCGAAGTGTGGCAAGAGCAGCGCCTGGTCGGCGGTTTGTATGGAGTCGCGATTGGCGGTTTGTTTGCTGGAGAGTCGATGTTCTATCAAGTACGCGATGCGTCGAAGGTCGCGCTGACTTTTCTGGTAGCCCATCTTAGACGGCGCGGTTATCGGCTGTTCGATATCCAACAGCTCACATCGCATACGGCCAGTCTAGGCGCCATCGAGATCCCCAGATCCAGCTATCTTGACCAGCTCGCCGAGGTGGTCGATTTGCCAATTACGTTCGGCGCTCAGCTTGAAGGGGCGGAAGATGTTTGAATCAAACACAGCAGCCGGTGGCCGCTCGCGCAACGGAAAAATCTAGCAGTTTCGCGAGCGGCCATCGGCCGCTGTGTTTTAAGAAATGGACTACCTGACGGTTCTCCTCGAATAGGCAGATCATGTGAAACACCTGCGAGCTTGAGTCTACGGACTATAAGTCACGTGCAGGCGGGCTCGGGTTGACGAAGAGTAGGTTTCAACGCTTCGGGACTCCACTTCACAGGCACGGCTACGGCTTCCAGTAGCAAGCCAGCCTTTCCGTGACATTTTAGCCGTGTGAAGCAGGATCCTGCAGAGCCGTCAGTTCCACATCTGCCGATCAAGCATCCGATAGTTAACCGCTTCGCTCACATGGGCAGCACCGATCGTTTCGCTGGCGTCAAGATCAGCGATCGTTCGGGCAACCCTAAGCACCTTGTCGTGGGCTCGGGCTGACAGGCCCAGTTCGGCCATGGCCCCTTGCAGCAGTTGCAAACCAGCCGCGTCAACCTGACAGTGCTGGCGAATCTCGCGATGGGCCATCTGGCCGTTGTAGCGAGTAGTCGAGCCGTGGAATCGGTCGGCTTGGGCAGTCCGCGCCAGGGTTACCTGTTCTCGCATCGTGGTGCTGGGCGTGCCAGGCTGTTGGTTGGCCAACTCCTTGAACGGCACTGCTGGCACTTCGATGTGAATGTCGATCCGATCGACCAATGGGCCGCTGATCTTGCTCATGTAGCGGTCGATCTGTGGCGACGTGCATTGGCAATCGCGCCGCGGGTCGTTGCGATACCCACACGGGCATGGATTAAGGGCCGCGAGCAAAATAAAATCGGCTGGAAAGTGCGACGAGTTCATTGCTCTGGCGATCGTGACCGTGCCGTCTTCCAGCGGCTGCCGGAGCACTTCGAGCGTACGGCGATTGAATTCTGGCAACTCGTCGAGAAACAGGACGCCGTTGTGGGCTAGGCTGATTTCGCCTGGCGTCGGTGGGTTGCCGCCGCCGACCAGTCCGGCCTCGCTGATCGTGTGGTGTGGTTCGCGATAAGGCCTGACGGCCAACAGCGGCTGGCCAGGCTGCAAACGGCCCATCGCGCTGTAAATCCGTGTGGTCTCAATCGACTCGGCCGAACTCAGATCCGGCAGAATGGTTGGTACCCGTTTGGCTAGCATCGTCTTGCCTGCCCCAGGCGGTCCGAGCATCAACAGGTTGTGCCCCCCGGCCGCAGCGATCGTTACTGCCCGTTTGGCCATCTCCTGCCCACGCACGTCGGAAAAATCGACGTCGTAGTTCGACAACTCGGCGAACAATTCGTCGATCCTGCCTGGGGTGGGCTCGATTTCGATCTCGCCGGTGAAAAATTTGGCTGCTTGCGACAGACTGGAGACAGGAATCACCTGGAGTCCCTCGACCACTGCCGCCTCGGCCGCACTGCTGGCCGGGACGACTAGACCGTGTAGGCCTTTCTGCCGAGCGGCGGCAATGGCCATCGACAGAGCCCCTCGGGCTGGTCGAGTGCTGCCTTCAAGGGCCAATTCGCCGACGACCGCATAGCGATCAAACAGGCTTGATTCCAATTGCCCACTGCCGGCCAGCACTCCAAGCGCAATCGGCAGATCAAACGAAGCGGCCTGTTTGGGCAACTCACCAGGAGCGAGATTAATCACCACACGATCTTGTGGGCGGCGAAAGCCTGAGTTGACCAGTGCTCGTTCGACCCGTTGTGTGCTTTCGCGAACCGCCGCCTCAGGCAGTCCAACCAGAATCGTCTTGGGCAGCGCCGCCCCAGAGACGTCGACTTCGACCTCGACCGGTACGGCGTCGATTCCCAAAAGCGAAAAAGTATTTAGCTTGGCGAGCATACAGACCCATTCCGAAAGAAAAGAGCCCCCTTATTGTGGTGGGATCAGGCCATTCGTCAAGCAGCTAGGTTGCTCAGTCAGGAGGATCGCAAAGTCAACGATTCTACAAAAACAGCGGTCGGTGACCGCTCGCGAAACGTTGGATTTGATCGGTTTCGCGCTTCGACCACCGGTCGCTGTTTTTGCGAGATAGACGACTTTGCAGTTTTCCTGTTGCTTGAGTAAGCGATGGGCTCGAATTCGCGAAAAAACCGATTTTATGGTGCAAGATGGTGCACAATGGTGCAGTTTTTTAGGTAGATTTCTGTGGCTAGGAGACCCTGCCCAAGGGATGAGGTTTTTTGCCCCCTGCAGGATAAATAGCACTTATTGAGAAGGCCAACCGGCCCAGTAGCGGACGAGGGCAAACCCGAGCGCGACCAGGAAGACCATGACGATCGGTAGCCCAAACATGATTAAATTGGCGATTGCTTCGAGCTTGCGCATGTTCGCGTTTCAGGTGGTCTGAAGATCACGTAGTCGCGTGAACCGGCATTGAAGTATTATACTGATAACTATGAGCACAACATCACTGATTACCGCCGCCCAGCTTTTGGAAATGTCCCGCGATAGCAAGCAGCGCTAATAAGTTTCGTCCCAAAACACCGCTTAAAGCCTAGGACACCGCCTCTTCGTTGGCCTGCTTCTGTTCTAGCAGTCGGTGGTTGTAAATGTCGATCGCCTCTTTTCGGCTGAGCATGCCGAGCAATCGGCCTGAGTCGTCCGGGGCGAGCACCGGCAGTTCGTCAACGTTGAGCGCTGTAAACCGACGCATTGCCGAGTTCAAATCGTCTGCCGGCGTGACGCTGGCCAGTTTGCTGGTCATCACATCTCGAGCATTGGCCAAGTGCCAAATCGTTTGGTCGTACAGATACGAGCGGACGTCGTCCGATGAAAAAATGCCCACCACGCGATCTTCTTGGTCGATCACCGGAAAGTAATGCTGCCTGGTGGTGGCCAGCATGTGGACCATCTCTTCCAGCGACATCGACTCTGGAATACAACGAATCTTCTTGTGAGGGTTAAAGACATCAGCTACCTGAATGCCTTCGAGGATGTCGACAATAAAATCGCCTCGATGAGCTGGCGATTCGAGTCGAGAGCGCACTTGACGATTGTATAACGTCCAGCGATGGCCAAACAAAAAACAGAGTGTCGATACCCACATGGTCGGCAGTAGCAGCTTGTAGTCGCCGGTCATCTCAGAAACCATGATGATCGTCGAAATCGGGGCTCTAGCACAACCGGCAAAAAAGCCTGCCATGCCAACAATCGCAAACGTCTGAGGATCAGGCACCACGCTGGGCCAAAGGGAATGGAACGCTTGGCCAACCGCCGCGCCCAGACAGCCGCCGATTACCATCGACGGCCCAAACACGCCGCCTGAGCCACCAGAGCTAATGGTGAGCGAAGTGGTGAGGATTTTGGCCAGGGCCACGAGTAACAGGATCTTGATGCTCAACGGTTCGTCTACGCTGAAGGCTTGCTGCAAGGTTCCATACCCGGTGCCGAGCACTGCCAGCACGTTGAGGTCTTCTTGCATCAAAAAATAGAGCGAAACTCCCAGCAGCCCAGCCAACGTGGCCCCCAGGGCAGGACGAAAGTGGCGAGGAATCGGAAGTCGGGCAAACAGATCGTGAAAACCATAGAAGGTTTTGATGTAGAGCACGCTGACCACCGACAGCACCACCGCCAACAGGGCATAAGGGAGCAACTCCAGCGGCGAGCCAATCGTAAAATTCAACTCGCGACCAAAGAGCGGCGAGAATTGTAGGTTGGCCGGCAGAGCGAGCGAATAGACGCTGTAGCCAACGATCGACGAAATGGCGGTCGGCACAATGACATCCGATTCCAGATCGGCGTCACGGTACATAATTTCGCCGGCAAACAGGGCTCCGGCCATCGGAGCCCGAAAAATGGCGCCCACCCCGGCCCCCATGCCGGCGGCCAGCATAATGCGCCGGTCGCGGGCTGAGAGATTGAACTGAGTGGCCAGAAATGAGCCAAAGCCAGCCCCGATTTGGGCGATCGGGCCTTCACGGCCGGCCGAACCACCGGTGCCCAGCGTGATGGCCGAAGCCAAGGTTTTAACCACCGGAATTCGGGCACGGATCAGCCCACGCTGGTTGTGAAACGAATCGATCGCCGCATCGGTGCCATGGCCTTCCGCTTCGGGGGCAAAGGTATAGACCAACCAGCCAGAAGCCAAACCACCGATGCCCATCACCACCACAATCAGCCAAGGCATCAAATCGCCGACAGGCAAGTGGAAAAAAGCATGTTCGCCGGCTGCTTCCGCAGGTGCATAGCCGGCGATTTGTCCAAGCGTG
>JANQPJ010000220.1 GCA_028289525.1 Pirellulales bacterium | reverse complement strand
CGTGATGTGACGCTCAGCGTGCTCGATGACCTGTTGCTCGAAGGCGACGAAACGATCAACCTGGGGCTGGACAATCTGCTCGGGCCAGGTGCTTCGCTGGCTACCCAGACCTCGCATGAAGTGACGATTGTCGACAATGAAACGGTCGAGGTCGAGTTTGTCAATACATCCAGTTCGCTCGCTGAAGACAACGCCGACCATGCGATCGGCGTCCGTTTAGTCGCCGCTGATGGAGTGACAATTGCCGACGGTGTGACCGTCTCGGTGAATGTGACTGACACTGGCGCTGGCACCGCCACGAGTGGCGAAGACTACACAGGGTTTGGCGCTCAGACCGCCACGTTTACCGCCGGCGAAGGCAACGGCACAACACGCGATGTAACGCTCAGCGTGTTGGACGATCTGTTGCTCGAAGGCGACGAGACGGTCAACTTGGAGCTAGGCAATTTGTTGGGGCCCGGAACGTCGCTGGCCGCACAAACCTCGCATGAAGTGACGATTCTTGACAACGAAACGATTCAGGTCGAGTTTGTCCAACTGACGAGTCAAACCGGTGAAGCCGATGGCGACCATCTGGTTAGCCTGCGTTTGACGGGAGAGCCGGGTGTGACGCTGGCCGCTGGAATTGAAGTGTCGGTCGACCTAAACGACCTGGGCACTGGGACCGCTACCAGCGACGCCGACTACACGGCCTTTGGCGTCCAAACGATTACGTTCACTGCTGGCGATGCCGTCGGCGCCATTCGCACCGCGACACTCGAGGTATTGGACGATTTGTTGCTCGAAGGCGATGAGACGGTCAACTGGGAATTGGACAACGTAACCGGTCCGGCCGCCACACTGGCCACCCAAACGACCCACGAAATAACGATTGTCGAAGATGAGACCGCTCAAATCGAGTTTGTTGATTCGTCCAGTTCTCTCACCGAAGCCGATGCTGACCATCCAGTGACACTTCGGCTCTCTCTCGATGCCGGAGTGACGATCGCTGAAGGTGTGGCGATTTCGGTCGACGTGGCCGACGCCAGCACCGGGTCGGCAACCAGCAACGAAGACTACACTGCATTCAGCACACAAACTCTGATCTTTGACTCCAACGACGCTGACGGCGCCACACGAGAAGTGACGCTTAGCGTGCTAGACGATTTGGAGTTTGAATCGACCGAAACGGTTCTCCTGGCGCTCACTAATCCGCTGGGGCCTAATGTGGAAATCGGCGCAACCGGCGAACATGAGATTTCAATCCTAGACGACGAAACCCCTCCCCAACTGACACTCTCTTTGGTGATCGACCCCACTGAGACGAGTCCCAACGGCACCGTCACTCAGGTGCCTGAGAGCGAAGCCTGGATTCATGAATGGCAATCGTACTGGGTCGAAATTTGGGTCAACGGCGCCAACAACGACCAAAACGGCGTCGCTCAGGTAGATCTGCAACTAACCTACAACAGTTCGTTTTTCACTGCGACCGGCAGCGAAGCCGGCGCCGCGTTCTCAGACGGTGTCAACACGGTCATCGACGATGCCACAGGCATCGTGAGTGTTTCAGCGACCGCCAATGCTCCCAACACGGGAGTTGGCGCCGACGAACATGTACTCGTAGCCCGCATTCAGTTCCAGGCAACCACCGCCGATCCAGGCGTGCCCATCGGCCTGGAAGATGGCCAGCCATATACCCCGGTCGAGGATGGCTGGATCGACTTCGACGCGACTGTCGATCCTTCAGTTCAGGTAACCAATAATCCAAACTTACTACCAGTAGAAACAGTCAACGCGATTGAAACCGATTTGTACCCGGTGATCTACGACTTGGATGACGATGGCCTGGTTGGATTTAATGACTTGGCGATCTTTGCCAAAGAATTCCTCACCATCACTGGCACGTCGACGCGCAACATCAAGACCGACTTTGACCTAGATGGTCGGACCGGCTTTAGCGATCTGTCTTTGTTCGCTAGTAATTTCTTTAGGCGATCGGATCCCAACATCATCTTCTCGAGCGCGTTCCCCGGCACTACAGAGCCCGATCCATTGCTACTGGCCTCATCGTCTGCCTCCGACGGCACTCCCCCTTCGCTCGCCCAACAGGCAATTCAGCCCGTGGTTGCCGAGGCGACAGCAAGACCTTCCGAAGCGACTCAGGCCGCCCTTTCCGAAACGGTCAATCCGCTTACTTTCGAGATTGTCGATCTGGCAGAGAATCGCCTCGCGGACCACGATGCAGCCAGCATCGGATGGTTTATTGACGCCACACCAGCAGACGATCTCGAGTTCTCGCCCAGCATTAGCGAGCACGAACGGCAAGCAAGCTCTGAAAACGAAGCAGCTGGCCGCGCCGATTTACTAACCGCTGTGATGCACGAACTTGGTCATGAACACACCGACGAGGGACTGAGCGATGGCAGTCACGGCGCCGCCGAACTGGAAGAAGACCTATCAGCAGACACGATTCCAGACGCAGCCTGGGACCAGTGGTTTACCGACTTGGGTGACTCGGATGCCTTGTAAAAGGCACCTTTGGTCCTGATGGATCAAGCGCTTTCCGCACACGCGGCATAACGCTGAACCACATCGCCCATCCGGCCAAACTGAAACGTCGTCAAGAGCTGCCGCAGCTTTTCATAGGTACTAGCCAAATTCACGTAGTGCCGGAATCGGGTAAGCCGGGAGCCAGCAGCCAGCCGAGGCTGCTGGGGATCGATTTCCCAAGGGTGGAAATAGAACATAAACGGTTGCTGCTTGGCGTTCACGCGAGCCAGGCAATAGCGGCTCAGCGGCCACGGATAAAGCCGAAAATAACCGCCGCCAGAGACCGGCAAGTTCCAGCCCCCTCCTCGAACCACCGTCGGCGGAAACTCCCAAAGCTGCCCGGCGGGCGTTGAACGTCGATGAATTCGTTGAGGCGCATCTGGAATCCCATATCGGTCATGAACGATCGGGAAGATGCTAGAATCGACTGTGATCCCTGCTTCGACCAAAATCTCCAAAGCCCAAAGCGATCGTTTAGTAATTGAAAAACTGGGCGCTCGATAGCATGTGACCGCCTGTCCAGTTACGTTTTGAATCGCCTCGCACGAGGCTTGCAAATCGTCGCGAAAACTCTGGGGAGTCAGATTATAAACCAGACGATGCCAGTAGCTGTGCGACCCAAGTTCATGCCCTGCATCGTGAATGGCTCGCACTAACTCAGGAAAGCGTTCGGCTGTCCAGCCAAGCACAAAGAATGTTGCCCGAGTCTGATGCTGGTCGAGCAGTTCCAGAATGCGCTCGGTGTTTTTGACCACTCGACTCTCAAACGTCGGCCATCGCTCGCGATCGATCTGACGTTCGAAAGCAGAAACTTGGAAATAATCCTCAACATCGATCGTCAGGGCATTGGTGATTTTCATTCTTGCATTGTTTTTAGCGATCCTTCGCCCAATCTGAAAACCGTTCGATTCTGGCAAACACACGCCCACGCCACGCTGTGGGGAAAGTGGTTGATTGCCTTTCAGCGTCTATACCTACGAAACAAGCTAAAGCAAGTTGCTTTTTACCGTGGCGGGCGCGACCTAGCTTTCACCGAGATTTCTCGACGAAATATCGGCACGCATTTTGGTAATTTGCTCTAGACTCAATCGTTCCAAAAACGAGAATCCAGAAATCACTGTTTTTTCGGGAGATGTATAAAAACAGGTATTTCGCGAGCGGTCACCGACCGCTGCTACGTGAACAACATAAGAAGTTTGGAACTACTGAGACTGGGAGAAGCACTTGGTTTGTAGAATCGCCGCCAGGTTACTCGGAATCATTTCCGTTGGCCGTGACAATTGACTCTGGCGTGGCGTGCAGAGGACCATTTTTTTTCAGAGCATCATCGTGACGATCATCGTGCTCCAAGTGTACCTTACGTTTTAATCCCATCACACGCATGGCGTAGTCGCCGCGTAAACCACAAAGCCTGAGAAACGTGCAAAGGATCATGCGAACGTCCAAGGCCACGCTTGCACAACGAACGTATTCTAGATCGAGAACCAGCTTTCGCTCGACGCTTCGCAGGTCGGTATCCGGGGGTAAATTGATTTGCGCCAACCCGGTGATCCCTGGCGGCACCGCCAGTCGTTCAAGATAGCCCGGGATCTCTCGGGCCAACACCTGCGTGAACTCCGGCCGCTCAGGCCGAGGCCCAATTAGACACATTTCGCCCATCAATACGTTGATCAACTGGGGGAACTCGTCGAGGTGTAGTTTGCGCAACACTCGCCCGAGCCGCGTAATCCGAGGGTCGTTTTCCTGCGTCCAGGCAGGCCCGCCACTTACAGTCTCGGCATCGTTTCGCATCGTGCGAATTTTGTAGATATAGAACGATTGGCCATGACGACCAACTCGTAACTGACGATAGATTCCAGGCCCCGGCGAGGTCAGCCGCACAATGACGATCAGCAAACCAATCACCGGCAAACCGGGGATTAGCAGCAATGCGGCCAACGTGCGACCAATCATCACCTTCCAGCGAAAATAGCTGGAAGGCATAACCTGCGCTACGGCCTTGCTCCCTTCGTCGATTTCAACTCGACGGCTGCTACCGCTGGCCCGTAGATCGCCTATCGTGGTGCCCATTCAGTTTGCCCCGAAGATGCCTCTTAACAAAACGAACCTGCTTGTATGGCCTTGGACCAGACCTTCCTGCTCACCAACGCCAAACCGTTTCATTCTTAAACCGCCTACGATTTGTTTTTATTCGCCCAATAAGATGGGATTCACCACTGGAAGCCAAGCTTCCAAAAACCTTCGACAAGTATCTGCCGTGGCAATATCCGTTTCTGGAGGCAAATAGGCCGCCAACTGGATTTTAAATAACATCCCCGAGCCACCATACGTAAATCGCGGACTCTCTGGTGCATTCCAATGTTCAGAGTCACTCCAGGCATAGTAAACTCGCAGCATATCCTTATTCACATCGGTCGACTTCAAGGTTAACGCCCAAAACTCGTCGAGGCCTTTCCCTTCGCCAATCTTGACACGCGCGCGTTTCCCTTCAATGTCATAGTGGCGACTCGAATAGCACACTTCCGGAGTATGTACGGAAACTGGCCCCGGAGGCCCCAAAATGATAAACGCGTTGACCTGTTCGCCTGTATGGTCGTTGATAAATGATCCGTTGATGTAACCAGCACACTCCAGCATCGTGACCACGTGTTCGGTCATTTTCGACGAGCTATTCATCCGCCACTGGCCAAACTGTTTGGGAAGCTTTTCAAAGCGTTTGGCGGCGGCCAGCATGTCGGCCGGCGGTCCCCAACGATTCGAAAGACGGCCATGGACATAGCCGGAGAGGAGTGTAATGCCTACAAGAACGCCAATGCCCAGGTAGTGTACCTTGTAGCGATTCATTGCAGGACTCCTTGATGATTGAAGTGGATGATGAGTGGTTAACTACGCAGCACGTCGTCGGTTTTTGGCTGCTTCTTCCATGCGTTTACGCATTTCTTTCTCGGACTTCGATAGATCGATCTCCTCAAGCCCATGGTTGCGTGCTTCTTGGAGTGCTTTTCTTGATCGAGCAAAAGCGCCGGTTTTGAAATAGGCATAAGCCAAATGCAACGCATAGCGAGGGTCAGGCTTGGGAACCTCCATCGCTTCCTGAAGCAACTGGATTGCCTGTTTCGGATCTTTTTCCAACAAGACCATCGCCTTGGTATCGAGCAAGGCAGACTGCCGGCCTTTTAAAGCAATGGCTCGATTGATGTACTTAATCGCTTGCGCACTTTGACTCGGGTCTTCTGACAATATCGCAGCCAGATTATTCAGCACCACAGCATGGTTGGGATGGCTCTGCAAGATTCGCTTGTACAATTCAATCGCCTCACTCGTGCGAGGCCAAACCGTGTAGACATAGGCAACATCAAAGAGCAACTTCATGTGATTCGGATTCTCGCGAAGCGCCTGCTGAAACAGAGGATCAGCCAACTCAAAATCATCCGGTTTCGAATTGCCAACCGAGAAAACCGCTGCCGCCACCAAGGCTGCTCGCAAGCGTGCATTCTCGGTCTTCAATTTCGCCTTTTCCAAGCACAGTTGAATCGCTTCACGTTTTCTATCCTGCAAGGCAAGCACATGCACCAGCGGAACATAAGCCTCGTCAGCGAGCCTTTCCAAAGCACGATACCATTTCTCAGCCACATCATACAACTCGACAGAAGCATAAAGAGCCCCTAGATTGGCGCATATCTGGCGAATTTGGGCATCGCGCTGCTCTTTCGACATCTCCTTACTAATCTTGCTCTTCATGCGCTTCATATAGTCGTCGCCTAAAGACCGAATCTGCGCCGTTCTACCCATCGCCTTCAACCATCGAGCCCTGGTTTGCAACGTCTTAAAATGCTCCGGCTTGGCCTTCTGCAAACGCCTCAGCGTACCAGCAGCCTCCCCGGGTTTCTCGCGTCGGATTAGAAACTCGATGTAGTGGACTAGATGGCCAGGTGCGGCCTCTGGTCGCTCAGCCACCCATTTATAGTGTTTACGGGCCGCATTATATTTCTTTTCAATCTCCAGCAACCTTGCCAGCATCAGATGGTCACCAGGCACACTGGCTTTGGGATCTTGCACCAACACCTCAAGGATTTGTCTTGCCTGCAGACGACTTTTTTTGTCACCTCGCTGATACAAAATGGTTGCTTGGAGCCTTTGATCCAGGTGCTCTCCCAGGCTTTCTCCTCCCTGACGCGACAAGAGCAGATTTGCTTCTTTCCAGGCCGCTTCGCCCGACCGATAAGTCACCAGCAGTTGCGCTAACGCTCGCCTGGCTGGACCATAGTCGGGATCAATTTTGAGAACTTGCCGGAGCACCTGTTCGGTCTTGTCTAAGTCAGTCCGCGCCATAAATCCTGCAATCCGCATCAAGATGGCAAGATCTTTGGGAGCCAAGCTTTGAGCCTTCCGGTAGTGGGCTTCAGCCTGCTTGTAATCGCCTAGCAACTCGTATCCTTGCGCCAAGATAAACTCGCGTTGGGCAGGCTCGATTCCAACATCCTTGGGAAACGCCTTGAGAACCTTATTTGCCTTCGCCTTATTCCCCCCCCGAATGTAAAAAGCTAACAATCCATTCCACGCATGCACATTGTCACGGTGCTGTTTGGCGGTGTTTAGAATTACCCGTTCGGCCTCTTTCAACTTGTCAGCTAGGATCAGGGCTTGCCCGAGCTGGATCTTCGCCAACGGATCATCTGGCCGAGCCTTGACGGCCTCGCGCGCCAACTTGACTGCCCTGGTTAGGTCGCCTTGTTGTTCTGCAATGGCAATCCCGACATTGACTCCTCGTCGCGACAGGGCCACTACATGCTGGATCCGCTCAAAATACCGGTTTGCCTCGCCATAACGACGCGTAAGATACAACAACTCGATCAGTTGCTCATAAACTCCCAGGCGTGCCTCCCCCAACTTGATTGCCCGTTCAAACGCTGCGATGGCTTGCCCCAGATCCTCTTGCCTGCGACTGATCATTCCCTGCAATAAATGGGACATCGACCATTGGGGCCGCAGACTGATGAGTTGCTTCTGCAGCTCGATTGCTTCCTTGAAAGCCGGTGTGTTGGTGTCCTTGGCGGTCGCAATCAAACGTCGTGCCCGCAATGATCGCCAAAAAGACCCTTCTTCGCCCTCGACTTTGCGTAGCCGTCGTTCCCATTTTTCTGCAGCCACAAAGTCGCGTGCATCGAAGGAGAGTTCGCCGATTTGCCGCAACATGGCCGCGTTTTCAGGCTCTTCTTCCAACATGATCTCCAGCTGTTTTCGCGCCGCGTTGATATTACCTTGGCGACGATACAGTTGGGTCAGTCCGTAACGAATTCGCAATTGGCTCCGGGGCCGATAGTGGTCAACAATGCCTTCCAATAACTTGATCGCCTCGGGCAGTTTGTTTCGTTGCGCGAGCAAGTCGGCATGCACCAAGTGAACGGCGATTGCTGTACCTAGTTCTTTGGAAAAAATCTTAAAAACGCGATCCGCATCTTCAGGCTTGCCGAGGCGCTCGTAGACCAAAATCAAAATCCGCAGGAACCCCATATCCTCGCTATGCTCAGCCTCGGCCTTTTTCAAGACCTGGTAAGATTCCTCTTCGGCATCTCCCTGCTGTTTGGCGCGCACATAGTCGGAATACAACAACGCATATTGCCACTTGGTGCGAACTTCCTTGGGCGGATCGGCCACCAATTCATCAACTTCGCGCCAATCTCTCTGGTGCTCAGGCTTGCGCAAAGTTTCACGAAGCAGAGCCTCGAACAAAGAAACAAAGACCTTTTCGATCCCTTTTGAGTCTTTCGTACGGTTGAGCAACTCTTGCAAGTGCTTAATATGCCGGTGGCCACGACTTCCGGTATGGCTCACCGCGGCCGCTAGCTCCATTTTTGCCTGCGACGATTCTGGCCGTAAGCGAACCGCCTCGGTTGCTGCCCGAGCTGCCTCGTCCCATTGCTCAAGTGCCTTATAGGAACTGGCTAGCAGCATCGAGGTGGTGAAAAGCTCGCTCTTAATCCGATCCGTCTGCTCTTGAGATTCCAAGAAGAGCATGACTTCCTTCAAGCTCGCCACGGCTTTCCGGTAGTTGCCCTGGGCATACTGCCATTTAGCCTGCAACGAGACCACTGCGTTCTGGGCAAGATTCCGGCCATGTCGCGTCAGCCGGGGAGCCAGGCTTTCAATCGCCGCGTCTAAGATTTCTAAAACTTCCTCAACCTCATCCAAACGGCGCTGCACGATGAGAGCATTGGCAACGCGTACATTCAGTTCGATATTGTCCTGCCCAACGATACTCAACCCCTCACGCCAGGCGGTAATTGCTTGATCGGCGTCCCCTTGAATCCGATAGGCCTGGCCTAACCCCAGGTGGCCGCGTTCGTCCTTCTCTTTGATTTTGATTGCCGACTCGAAATACCCGACTGCCTCTTTGAACAGTTCGGGGGCCTGCTGGGACACCCTGGCATCCTCGTGACGAGACTTCTGAGCGGCTTGAACAAGCGAGTTTTCTCCAGCTGCTAACAAAACCTCTAGATCGTCTGGTGCCAGCTTCACAGCCTGTTGGATATCAGCTTCAGCCCCTGCAACACTATATTCGCGCCGATAACGATAACGGGCTAGAAGAGCGTCTTTGTTGCCAGGGTTCATTCGCACAACTTCGTTCATCGTCTGATTGGCTGTGCGATTCCGCGTCGCTTCGATTTGTTCCTTGTAATCGACACGATAGATCCTAGCGAGCGTGGAAGCCAGCTCCAAATCACGAGGGTTCTTACGGATCGCCTTCTTAAAAATGTCGATGATGTCCTCGACAAACATCGACGTACGTTCTCCGGACCGCATTTTCCCGTACGAAGCGAGCGCCACGATCCGGTTCCCAACAGCGTCATTGGGGGCTCGTTCGAGCACCCTATTGGCTTCGTCTTCGGCTCGACTATACTGCCGCATCTCGAGCAAAAACTCAGCTAGAGTTCTTCGCAGGTCGATTCGATTGGGTGCCAGCCCCACGGCCGTTGAGTAATACTCGATTGCCTGAAATTTTCGACGGAAGTTGTCCGCGGCCGATTTCCCGTACACGACCGCCAAACGGATCCGCGTATCAACATCACCACGATTCACTTGCAAATAGCGATGTAAGTAAGTTGCAGCTTCCTGATAGTTTTCTTCTTGCTCCAGCACGTCCGCTCGTTCTAAATAGATGGTGGACGTACGCCCTAATTGGTACGAGTGCCAGAAGTAAACAGTAGGAATCAAAATCGCCAAGGCGACGATCGTACCAATCAACAGCGGAACGTTTAGCGTGTATTCGACTCCGCTCTCACCTGGGCGCAATCCTACCCCGGCATTCCTGGGGTGCTTCATCGCAGAAGGCGCGACCGTCGTCATCTAATTAACTCCGTTGTGATTTTTTAACTGCGCGTCAACGCCACGCGACTGGCTAACGGACGCTTATCTAAACTTGATGAAAACCTGCTCAAACATCCCTTGGATAAGCGTAGGTGCCGTAGAGATATGCATAGCGGCTCGTCGGCACTCCATTTAAAACAGTGCCCAATGGCCGCGCTCCGGTATTAATCAGTCGCTCAAATGCTTTTTGGACTTGGTCGATTCGGCTGATGTCGCGCATTGCACACAACAACGTGGCGTCGGCAGCCTTGGCCAGCACCAACGACTCGCTCGCCGAAAGGATAGGTGAAGTGTCAATGACCACATGACGGTACGTGGCGCGGATTTCATTCAACAACAACTTCAAAGCCCCATCTCCCAGCAGCTTGTGGGGGCTCGCCTTGAGCACGCCAGCCGGCAGCAAATGGACATAATTACTCCAGCTAGTCACGATTGCTTCCTCGGCAGTGCACTCGTGGCTAAGCACTTGGGCCAACCCTGGCTCGTTCGGAATGTCGAACACGTTATGCAGATCGGGGCTCCGCATATCGGCATCGATCAACAAGGTCGGCTCGCCAGAACTTCGGGCAATGCTAACCGCCAACTGTGAAGCCACACTGGTTTTTCCTTCGCCGCTAACAGCGCTGGAAACCACCAACACTCTACTTTCTGCAACTGGCTCGGAAAGCACTAAGCAGGTTCGCAGGCTGTCGATGCTCTCTTCAAACAGACTGATGTCGCGCGCCACGGCGCGGGAAGAGGTCAAGCTGGTAACCCGAGAGCTGACGGGCAAGCGAGCCACCTCTCCGATGACCGTTAAATCCGCTTGCCACAATTGCTGTGGACCATCGACGCGCCCAACGATCTTTTCCCAAACAACAGCCAACCCAAAGGGGATGAGAAACGCGGCCAAGGCCATGACGCTGAGTTTCTTGATATTGCGGCGATTCGAGGGCCCCCGTGGTGGATCGGCAGGCCGAAGCATCGTGACACGAGCCGGCGCTCGTGTTTCGGTGCGCATCCGGGCAATACGTTCGGTAATCAGCGTCAAAACCCGTTGTTCCCGCCTCAACTCCGCTTGCTGGAAGCTGACATCCAATTTTGCCACATCCCCTTCATGCTTGTCTTGCAATTGCACTATAAATTTTTCGCGCAGAACTTGCTCTTTCAGCTTCAACTCACGAATCTTGTGATTCAATTCCGTCTGCTTGCCCAACGTGCTTCTTTTGGCTCGCCTGAGTAATCTTTCAGCTATCGGCTCGCGAAGCTCTTCACGGTATTCATTCAGCGCTTTGCTCGCAGGCTCAACCAATTCAAGCAAACTCAGATAACGAGGATCCTCTTTCCCCTTGGAGGAGAATTCTTCCACTTGGTCCATTCGGGTTAAGAGCCTCTCGATCTGCTCTTTTAGCCTGACCACCTCCTCATCGTTTTCAATAGCCTGTTCAACAACGCCGTCGGCCAGCTTGATTCTTTTGCTTGCTTCTTCTTCGTAACGCAAGTTCGCCTCGGCAATCTCGCGTTCAAGTTCGTTACTAATAATTTGATTATACAGGCTTTCAATAGGATGACGGAACGTCTCGCCGTCGGAAAGAAATTTTCCACTGTCACGGAATGGATCGTGTTCCTTGACTACTCGCGTGAGTTCGCGAATGTTGTCTTGCAGCTGCTCTACTTTCAATTCACGACGTGCGGTTTCATCCTGCAACAACTCAAGCACACGCTGGGTACGCGCTGACTCATCTTGCGTCTGAACCGTGAAGTAAGACTCGATGACCGCGTTAACGATTCGCGATGCCTGCTTGGTATGAGGCCATCTAAACGAGAGGATGAAGAGTTCACTCCGACCAAGACGTCTTGACTGCAAACGGGCAGCGAGGGCGTTCACCGGACTGATCACTTCTTGCAATAGAGGGTAGCGGGCAATATCGGGCTGCGCAACTACTCGCTCTAACACGAGTGGGCTACGAATCAGTTGTTGCTGAGTATCGACAAAAGACTCTTTACTGCGGTTGTCTAGACGATAAGCAACGTAAGGTTTTTGGTCCTCGATACGAAGCCAGGCAGTCGCAGTATAGACATCTTTGTGACTTACCCACATGTACGCGCCAGCACAGGTAGCCAACACCACGGCCACTGGCGTCGCAATTTTCCACCAACGCCGAACCGCCCGCATCACGAAAGCAGGCGTAATTTTCAGACCACCTTCTTCCTCGGCCCCGGCAGCAGCACCGTTACTCATTGGCGCAGCCATGCCCGCTGGCGAAGCGACACCCGCCATTTGACGCGGCGCGCCAAACGAAGAACCATGGGGTGGCAACTGGTTAGTCATTCCACACTCCAGGCTCAGCTAGCCACTGTGATCGAATTATTCTCGAATTCCAAGGCATCGACACCGTTACCATGATGGCCCAAAGATCTATCGTAAACGTCCTAGACCAGTACCTACCTGGCCTCACCACGAAGCATCTGCTGCATATCGGCAGCTTCAACTTGGCGAATCAGCTTACCCAAGTACCACAATTCCAACAAAAACAACGCTGCCGCAAATGGAATCATCATCCACCCGGCCAGATCATGTGAAAACTGCTTACCGGCTTTCCCTGAAACAAACTGGTACAACAATCCGGTCACCACAATACGCGCCGAGTTGGTTAGCAGAGCAATTGGAATGATGCTGACAACTAAAATCACTCTTTCCCACCAGCGCGGTCGGGCAATCAAAATATAAGCGAATGCAAGCACCGCAATCGCCACAAAAATTCGCAAGCCTGAGCAGGCGTCTTCCACTTCTAATTCGTGTTCGCCCAACCAGATCGTATTCCGACCTCCCAAGGCAGGCTGCCCGAGACACTGCAAGAGCCAGGTACTCAAGCTAGTGGCAATTTTCTGCAACGGTTGCCGAAGCCAGCCTTCGACTCGATAGGGCCAGGGGATCATGAAAAACAGAAACGCGACTCCAGGCCATACCCAAAGAAAAAACCGCCAGCCCCCACACAACAGGCAAGCACCGGCAACCCAGACAATAATCGACCAACCGTCGATGCCTCCGATGTAGTACAAGCCGCCAAAGACACGCATGGCAACACTAATGCCAATGATCCCTAACCCCCACCAAAACCAACGCACTTGGCCAACAGGAAACGTGTCGAGGCGAACCCACAACGCGTAAAGCGCCAGCGGGAGCACCAGAAAGCCGTGGGAATAGTCCGCAATCGTTTTCCACGCATGCATCAATTCACCAATCGTCGGCAAGTACGACCACACAAACGCGATGGTGATGATGGCAATGGTCCCGATCCACTCCGGAGACCGAAGTGCTGCTTGCACGTCGGCAAGCGGAGCGCCAGACTCAGTCGTAGCGGGTTCGGTCATTGGTTGACGAGGCAAATTGGTGGTTGACATACTACCCGCTTAAAGTTCTCGAAATCCAAGCGCAGAATTCATGCTTGCAAGCGCACATACAGGCCGTCGGCTTCGCATTTCAAACGAACCGAAGCAGTTGTGCGTTGCTCAGTAGACTCTCACAATTCAACTCGGGAGAAACAAAGTCCCCCCGAATCTGTACACAGTCTTTCCACCAAACAAACGTCTGGTATTTGAAAGATTCAATCTGCGCAGACCCGGCAGAGATGCAGCGTAAATACACTTTCCCATATGTGTTTATGTTAGTTGTTATTACGTTACTGTCAAGCAAATGGAAGCCCCCGTAGGACTTGGCTAGATGGCTAAATCCTGCTGATTTTTTGGTGATTTCCAGTCCTTACGGTTGTGGGATGGCACAACACCCTAGACTACTAGAAACCAGGCTCTACATAAGGAATGCTAATGCTGCGAAGCGGCTTCTTGGAAATCCAAATTCGACACTCTCGTTCCCCTTGTAATGCCCAGGTAGACTAACTCTCTGACCACTTGGTCTGCCTGTCCTTACGAAAAGGAAGATGCAAGGCCGACCAACAAACTCGCTACAGCGGTAATTAGCAACTGCCGTGCCATCTTAGCTCGGTAAAATATCCTGCCGCTTACCGACGCCCCAAAAACCCATAAACTATTTATATAAAACAGCTTATAAAAACCCGCCTTGAAGCCATCAATTGCTCGATTTTAGTGCGTGTCGACTTTTGGCATCGTGCGGCCAATCAGCGTGAGGCGATCAATCAACCACCCTGCTCCTTACAATCTGCAGTTGCGGTAAAATCGACAAGTTTTTCAAACGCAAGATCTTGATATGAAACGCCTTTTGACTTTGCCCAAGGAGTGGCAATAATTCAAAGGTTATATATTTTGATGCTCGTATTCGCGTCTTCAGGAGTCACGTCATGCCCATCTTGGCAGAAGAAGCAAGTATTTTCCCCGAAAGCTTGTTGGACGAGCATCCTGACAGCCCCTCTCCCCCCCGATGGATGGCTGTTTATACCAAGGCCAGACAAGAGAAAGCGTTAGCCCGCCACCTCTTGCAACACGAGGTCCGGTTTTATTTACCGTTGGTTACGAAGCAAAACATGATTCGCGGTCGGGTTGTACAAACCTGGCTTCCCCTTTTTAGCGGCTATCTGTTCGTTCAAGGCGGCGAAGCCGAGCGTTTACATTGCCTAACCTCGAATCGCGTCTCGCAAATCATCGAGGTTCATGATAGTGCCACGCTTACTCATGACCTGCAAAATATCCAGCGGCTGATCCAGGCTGATGCTCCGTTGACCGTAGAAAGACGTCTACAGCCAGGCCAGTTGGTGCGTGTGGTGGCAGGCCCCATGATGGGCTTGGAAGGAATGGTGGTTACTTATCGGGGAAAAACCAAGCTGGTCATCTCCGTGCAGTTTCTTCAGCAGGGCGTCTCGCTCAAGATTGACGGCTGTGTGCTGGAACCGATCGGCTAAAGCAGCTTTAGTAGTTTTGCAACACTTTAGCCGAGTGCAGCAGGGTCAGGTGAAAATCCGAAATCCGAATCTCGAAATCCGAAACAAAGCGTGAAATTCAAAACCGAAAATACCCCAAACACGCTGGCAACGCATCGGTTTAGAGCATTCGTGCTTTGGTCCTTCTAATTTGTTTCGGATTTCGGATTTCGGATTTCGTGCTTCGGATTTCCCCCAAGCCCCCGAGGTCTACTCCACTCGGCTGAAGTGTTACCTGTTTTGTAAACCTCTCTAAAAATCGTGGTTTCTGGTGAACTTGCTTTAGCACTCCCGTAATCGACTTCTGACCGGTGCCGGCAAATTTTCTGGCAATGGACAGGCCTCGGGATTCAACACATGAGCCAGGATCTCAAGGCTATCGACCAAACGTGGGCCCGAACGATTAAAATATTGGGCCCCATCGGTTACCCATACCCGATCTGACTGAACCGCCGGCAGGTCGCGCCAAGGATGGTTCAAGCTGACTCGCGTCAGATCCTCAGCAGCCTGCCTGGCGTCGTAGCCACAACAGGCCACGACAATGACCTCAGGCTGCCAATCGACCATTTCCTGCCAACTCACTCGTCGTGAAGGCTGGCCTTCCTGCCCAAGTCCTTCGCTGCCACCGGCCAGCCGCACTAGCTCAGGGTTCCAATGCCCAGACGAAAAGAACGGATCGAGCCACTCGAGTAGCGCTACCCTGGGACGCTTTCCTGTGCCAGCTCGGTCTACCACCCTGTCGACTCGGTCAGTCAAGTTCGCCACGACCTCGTCCGCCTTCCGCTCGATGCCTGCGGCGCGCGCCACTTGGCGCAGACCGCTAAAAACATCGCTCAAAGTCTGCGGCTCCAGATTGATCACACAGGTTTCACCTGGCAACCGCCCCACGGCCTGCCGCACATCACTTTCGGCCACCGCACAAACGTGACACAACGTCTGAGTCACGATTAGATCTGGCTGCAAAGCCACGAGTCTAGGCAGATTAAGCGCATAAAGCGGCCGACCTGCCTGGGCCTGCTGGCTGACGAGTTGATCAATCTCCGCACTCGAGGCTTCTGCCGGAATCAAACTCGTCGTCACCTTGGGCAACCGAGCAACCGGCGCGGGGTAATCGCACTCATGGGTTACTCCGACGAGACACGCCTCAAGCCCCAAGGCACACACACTCTCGGTAGCCGCTGGCAACAAGGACACAATTTTCATTTGTCACTCATTTGGGCGGGGCAGATCCGATCCCAACAGTCCGTTGCAGGAGACACGCAAGCTCATGAAGAAGCTGTCTTCGAGGCGAGCACCGTTTGGCGCAGGGCCATCAGACGCTCGGCAACCAACAAGATCAGCACGGCGGCCGCGAGGAGAATAATTCCACCGATTCGAGAATGGGCCAAACTGACAGACACCTGAGGCGACCAATGGACGCCGAAGAGGACCAAAAAATAGAGCCTTAACACGTTGAGGAAATATAACAACTCGATGCCCACGATCAACATCGCAAGAAACAGAATGCTGCGCAACGGGCTTCCATAGACCAGCACCATCGTCGCACTCAGTAACAAAAACGCGAGAATAATCTCCAACTCGGAGCAGTGCGGGGTGACCACCAACGCCATGCCGCGCGTGCCAACGACTGGTCGGTCATCTGGCAAATAACGAACATAAGGATCGCCTGGATACCAAGCGATCAAGGCTTCCACCATATCGACGGCAGGGCCATCGACGCTGGTCCAGGTATTTCGGGCTACCGGGGTCAGCCAAATCATGACGACCGCCAGCAACATCGCCAGCCAGACCTGCTTCCAAAAGTGCTTTACAAAGGAGATTAAACAAGCCGCAGGCAGCACAAACAACATGGCCGAGGCTGCCACACCGAAGGCCAACCCTAACCACGCCAGCGCGTGCCCCCAGGTTCCCCCGCCGGTCGCATCGTGGCCCTGCAGCCATAACGTGTAGCCAAAGAAGATGACAAATAACGTTAAATGAACCGCCAACCAAGCGAGCGACACCGACAAACGGCGATGGGAACCTGGAAACGACCATTCCGCATAGCTCGTCGACACGAGAATCATGAAACCGACGCCTGCGACCATCGCGCCGATTAGAAACATGGAGTCGGCCACAACGCTCATCGGCCCGGTCGTAAATTCGACCGCTGCTGTTAGTGCCCCAATCTCCAAGGCCATGAGCAACAGCAAGACCGTAAGCCGCAGCCAGACCGGCCGGGCATGGCGCAACGATAGCGATTGGCGTTCAGAAACTGCCTCTTGTGCCGTGGCCATCGGTTCCGGTTCGACGGTCGCGGCAGTCGCCTGTAAATGGGAGGAAGGGCCCGCAGTGGACATGGCCCTCATTCTACTCGCTATGGCGGGACAGACGCATCCCTCGCCCTAGGGGGCTGGGCTCAAGAAACAAGTTTTTTCTTACCTTTTTGGATACTACAGGCATCCCAACCAGCCATCCCCCAACGTCAAGCTTATGATTGCGTTAATTCTTCAATGATTAGTCGGATTGCCTGGGCCGACGTGCCGCATGGCATTGAGGCCGACGGCTCGGGGTCAGCGAGCACTTGCGTCGTGTCAAGCGGCAAGTGGATAAATGCAGCCTGAGTTTTAAGGCTCATGCTTTCAATCAGGTGATGAGACCAGTAGTGGGTGCCATTGCAGACAAAACATCCAGCGTTGGTCGACACTCGGGCAGGAATTTTGGCTTGACGCAGCACCTCGCACAAACGGCCCAACGGCAGTTCGCTACGGTAAGCTGCCGGCCCATCCAGACACAACTCCCCCAACTCCCCAGCCTCCGGATCGCGCCAGACATTCAGCCCAAACAGCTCCAAAGAGATGCTCGAACTGGCTGGCGCCTGACCTAAGTGGAGCACATAGTCGTAGTCGTCGGCCAAGTCTTCGGCCAGCCGTTTTTTGACCTCACTCAAGTTGACCGGATAGCGTCGTGTCATCACTCGCGGCCGGCTGGGCAACTCGCTCGTCAACTCGACCAAGGCGAGCCAACTCGAGTTTTCTGACCATTGCTCATACGGCTCGAACGCGGTGATCAGAACAGACTGCATGGGGAACTCACAAGGGATAGGAGTTGCTGTTTTGCTGCGCCAGGCGCCTCTCTCGCTACCATCAAACGCAGCGTTGTCGAACTAGGCTTTGCCTCAAAACAGGCGAAATGAAAAATACAAGCACGACGCGTGAGCGAGTGAATCCTGGATTGCACGGTCAACTCGCTGCGCCCACTCGCCCCTCGTTTCGTGCTTGTATTGGTTTTGAAATAAAGCCTAAAACACTACACACAACTAGTAGACAATGACATTTGTTTTTGAGGCCCCGGCGACGAAGTCTCGTCGCGGCTAGAGGGCAAACAGAAGCTTGCAACACGATCCTACGTTACTTTTACTGGTTTTTAGATGCGCTCTTAAACTTTCGAACTTCCTTCATACCAACTCACGGTTTACTCATCTGAAACGCGAGCGATTTCCAAATAGAAGTACTTATGATGCACCCAGGCAGGGTCGATTTCAAGATGAATCATTACTTGATTTAACGGCCGAACCATCCTGGGATCGGGTTGGAGAGGGCCAAGCGGCACGGCCATGCTCTGGACAAAGTCAAACCTTGCCAGGAATTGGACGACCGGCTGAACCTCCACGGAACGGACGCTGCCGCTGGCGGCCACCAAATCGCCCTGTCGCGCTGTTTCGAGTGCCTGCGCGGCTTCCAGCGTCAGCGGAACCCTCGACAACAGTTCCTGCTTTAGACGAGCCGTCTCTTGCTCCCACTCGGGAGGCAAGGTTAGCCGAACATAAATCCGCTCCTGATAAAGGCTGGCAACCTTGGCGCCAGTGTCCAAGGCTCCGCCCCGCAGGTTAGTCACGGTGACGTTTTTACCCACCATGCCCTGACGCAGCTGGCGAACCGCCTGTGGCAACGTCGAGACAAGTGCTGCCTGGGCCATGGAAGGAGCCACACGCGAAACCAGCCCCGTGGTGTGAAGCCCACTTCGACTCGCTTCGAGCAACCTCACGGCTACCGACCTCCCCTTCCCAGCATATGCGTGAGCCTGACGTTCGGCTGCCTGTCGTCGCTTGGCCAGCAGTTCATGTGTGGTCCTTTGATAGGCACGCACCTCGGCGGCCAATTCCGGCGAACGCTGTAAAAACCGTTCAAGCGGCCGCGCAATCGCCTCACGAAGCGCATCATCGGCCAACATCCGCTGCAAGCCTGCGATGGCAGTCAGATACTCGATATATGCTTGCCGCAAGCGTTCTTCTGGCAACTCATCGGCATCCTGCTGCACACGCTGGACAATCGCGTCCACGGCTTGTCCACAAAATGCGTCGTAGGCGGCCAACAATTTGTCCAGTTCCGAAGGCGTGCTTTCGGACGACTGAATGCCTCGCGCGTGATCAATTCCTTCGCAGCGGATTACCTGGCGTTGAAGTGCGCGCCATTGCCTGGCAAGGTCTTGGACCACTCGCGGACCAACATTTTCTCCCGACTCGAGCTTGGCGGTCGCCTGCCGAAACGTCTGGAGCGGTGTTGCGAAATTCGGCGTCGCTTCGTGCCGGAGAACCGCCAGCCCAGACCGTGCCTTCTGCCCACGACGATTGATCATCTCGGCCTCGACTGTTGCCCGAACCGCATCAAACGGTTCGATGATCGCACGCTTCATACTGCCTGAATACCAAACGGCGCTGGCGGCTAACCGGTCGAATATCTCATCGAGTTCTCTTTCCGCCCGCTGCCAGTGCGTCTTGGCCATCATCGCTTCGATTGCCGGCAACTTCTTGGCCAGTTCATGCGATTGAAGTTTGAGCGCAGGATAGGAACGTTTCAACTGTTGCTTAACACCAGGCAAACGACGATATGCCTCGACGAGAGCTTCGGTACGTTGGTGTAGGCTGGCCGCTCGGCGTTTGAAATCGAAGCCAGCCGGCTCGGCATGGTAAACCAGCCGCCGCGCAAAACGTTCTAGCTGAAGAACCGCCACATAATTTTCGCCAATCGAACGAGGAGAAAGTTGGGCTAACTGGCCTTTGCTTTGCGCGATCTCGGCCTGGCGAAGAAACGTCTCCGACTCGCTCAAACGACTGCGTGCCTGGGCGACCAAACGTTGACTGGTCACGTTATCCCGAACACTCCAAAATGGCTCGGTCTCGACCTCCAACGGCTCCTCGCCGGTTGATTCGGGTATGCCAAGGGAGGTCGGGGGTTCGACGGCCGAGGTGGGCTCGGGAGTGAACGGTTCCGACACCGGCGGTAAGGCTTCTTGAACCGGACGTGGCGATCGGCTTGGTGTTTCTGCAACGTGATCACACCCACCGATCACGAATCCCCAAGCCAGTATGGTCCATTCCCAGCGTCGCATCGAGATATTCATGCGGTTGCCGACCTGACTATTCACAATGTTCACCAATCGCATCCCAGGCATTTTGTCGCTCTCAGCGATTCACGTCCAGAGGCTAAGCCGGGAGTGCAGGAAGACTGCAAAATCATGTTCGGAAAAGACCACCGGTCGCTGACTTTTCAAAAGAGACGTGATTTGCAGGCATCCTAGAGGAAAACCTACTTGGCTTGCCTGGCGGCGCATACACGCCCCCCCGAAGTGTGTAAGACGCTTCTCAACCGGAAGCTGGCTCGCATGAAATATTGACAATTCGGCTATCTCTCATAAACTAAAGGAACGTGGACAAGTGTGTGCGCCACTTAGCGATACGTCAAATTGAATTCCTTCGCTCGTTTCACTGGAACTTATCTCTGGGCACAGGTTTTATGGAACACCCCGACCAGCCGCCGGTAGACGCTCAGCAGACTGGGACCAGCGATACGAACCAGGCATTTCGTGCGGCCCGTCGCCAGATGATCAAGTCGGCAGTGGCTGCCATGCCTGTTGTGTTGACCGTTGCCGCTGGCACGGCGCATGCTCAAGCGTCTGGCTCAAATCCGATGTCGGGCGGGGCCGGGTTGCAAGCTCCACCCGAGGGCGGCGAGCTTCTCGAAGGCCCGAACAGCATCGACCAGATGTTGAACTCCGAGCCGATTGACGCTTCGCCTCAATTGAACTCGGACGGTAGCGTCCCTCCGGTTAATTAGCGTGTTTGGGGACTTGGTCTCGCCATGACTGCCTTGATGCGTTGGCAGATTCCTCCTCAATCCGATCTCACTTGGTGGCATCGTGACAGCCAGACGATCGTCTACCACGCGCAATCGGCTGACACGCATCTACTGGATCTGGTCGCCAGCACCGGCTTCGCTTGTTTTGAGTCGGGTCCACTCGATCTTGCCGGGCTCCATGACTCGATGGCCCAACGTTTGGAAATCGCAGCCGACGACCAACTGATGCAATATGCCCGCGCGTTAATTACCCGACTCGAACGCTTGGGGCTGCTGGAGGCGATCGACGGTTGAAACTGCGCGATCTCACAGCGAGCGAAAGTCGCCAACGCCTGGCTGGTGCTGGCCTGGCAATTCAAACCGGCCCGTTCCTCTATTCGGTGCGTACGGCAATCAGCCCTTTGGCCTCGACGATCTACCAGTTGTATGCAGATTTTCCTGTCGTACTTGACCCTACGTTTGCCGACTTTCACGTTTCGGTGAACCGCGTCCGCCGTTGGCCTTGGGTATTTTCTCAGGCCGTGATTCAGGTAGGCGGCCATGGCAGTTTTAATCCCTTCCCGACCGAACGTGCCATTCCCTATTTCGAATGGGGCCTAAACTGGTGCGTTTCGCAGTATGTTCAACATCATCTCGTCTTACATGCCGCAACGCTCGAACGCGGTGGCCAGGGGATTCTGCTCGTCGGCCCCTCTGGTGCCGGCAAAAGCACTCTGTGTGCAGCATTGGCCGGGGCTGGTTGGCGATTGCTTTCCGATGAATTCGCGCTAGTCACTCCTCGCACTTATGAACTTACGGCCCTGGCCCGTCCCATCAGCCTGAAAAACGAATCCATCCAACTACTCCGCAATCGACTTCCCAACAGCACTTTTGGCCCAGCATCGAGCGGTGAACCCAAAGGCACAATCGCCCACCTGCGCCCGCCTCAGGCGGCAGTTGAACAGGTTACCCAAACCGCTCGCCCAGCGTGGATCTTGCTGCTTGATCGACAGCCGGAAGCGACTTCCTGTGAACTGCACACCATCGCGCAAGCCCCCACGGTGATGAAGCTAATCGGCCAGGCTTTCAACTACTGTGAACTAGGCAAACTCGGTTTTGCAACATTAACCGGTCTGGTCGAATTGTGTGCGTGCTATCGCTTCACGTACAGCGACCTCGATCAGGCCGTTCAATCGTTAAACCACTTGGCAGCCTCTGATGCCCCGTCCCGGTAACATCTTGCTGCGAGCCTTACGCGACACGGAAGTGCTTGCCCAGCTTCGCCTGGCCGATTGGGACGTCTTGTTGCGCGAAGCCCGCGCGACTCGGTTACTAGGAACCTTGGTCGTCCGGGCTGATCGGCTGGGAATCAGCGAGCAATTCCCGGAACAGGTCGCCTGGCATCTGGAGTCCGCCCGGGTGTGCGAACGTCGCCAGGACCAACTCCTCCGGTTTGAAGTCACCTGTATCAACCGTGTGCTGAAAAAGCTCCAATTGCCAACGGTGCTGCTCAAGGCGGCCGCCTATCGGTTGGCCGATTTGCCGGCAGCCACTGGGCGTCTGTCAGGCGACGTCGATATCCTGGTTCCTCGCCAGAAGTTGGCTCGCGTCGAAGCCGAACTGGTGGCCGCCGGTTGGCTGGGCGCCGAGATCGAGCCGGAATTAGAACGTTACTTTCGCCGTTGGCTGCATGAACTGCCTCCGATGATCAACCGTTTTCGCGGCACCAAGCTCGATGTCCACCACAACATTCTGCCCAGCATCGACCGACTTCAGGTCGATGCCCAAACCTTGCTGGACGCGGCCGTAGAAGTCGATCGTGGTGATGGCATTTGTGTGCTGGCGCCGACCGACATGGTGCTGCACAACACGGCCCATTTGTTTCGCAACGGCGATTACACGATGGGGCTGCGCGACTTGGTCGATCTCGATGCCTTATTGCGCCATTTCGGCAAATCGCCTAGTTTCTGGGATCAACTTGTCGACCGCGCGGCCCAACTCAAACTGGGCGTCCCTCTGAGCCTTGGCTGTCGATATGCCAGTCAGTTGCTCGATACCCCGGTACCCGAGGCAACCCGACAGAAAATCGGCCGTCTAGAACCGTGGCTACCGCCAGTGTTCCTACTCGATCGACTCATTCCGCTCGCCATACGCCCCCCGTCTTGGCCACGGCCCACACGGCTCCGAGGCTTCGCCCACTGGACCCTCGCCCGATATCCGCTCTGTTTGTGGCGAAAAACAATTCTGCCAAAGGTAGAACGCCTGATGTTGCCAGCACGGCCCAAGTAGAAGATTTTTGATTTGGGATTTGGGATTTGGGATTTGACGCGCTCTCGCGTACGAACAACTCAAAACTCATCATGTTGCTTTATTTCATATAGCAATCGTGAAACCTCTGGCCGCGAGCAACGTATCGCCGGACCGATGCCGAAAAATAGACAAGATACAGGGGATGCGCATTGAAAATAAATTTTTCCGATCATTGGGTTTTCTCAAAGTTTACCGGTTAAGGAGACGATAACAGGTTTGTCGATCAGTCCGACTGGAAGGCCCTCGCACCAGTGTTGCGGGGTAAACCACGAAGACCAGGACGACCCGGGGGGGACACCGGATACGGCAGCGGGCCTAAGTTGCAGGCCTGAGGGCTGCTCGATCGCGTGAACTTTTTGGGCAGTCGTGGGCCCTTTGAACGGTTTACCAGATACTTTGTGAAGCCAACAGCAGGAATGGTCATTGATGTGCCGGCATATCTTCGGTTCGCTCGTTCTTACAACGACTTTGCTCGCTCTGTTCCCAGGCTGTCATCCACAACAGCCGTTGTTTATCAACGAGCGAGGCGATCTCTCCCATTACATTGATCGGGCATTAGAAATCGAATACCCGGACGTCGAGGAGTCGACCTTGGACGAGGTGCTCCACTCGCACGAGCCGCTAACGCTGGACAATGCCGACAACTTCGAGCTTTGGGATTTATCGCTCGAAGATGCCGTCCGGCACACACTGGCCAACAGCCAAGTGATTCGCTCGCTCGGCGGCCGTTTTGCCAGCACCGGCCCGATTCAACAACCACAAACCGGCGAAGCTCCCTCGGTGTTGCTGAGCCAGGCCGGCCTGGGTGACGACAACATCGCGACCACCTTCGACTCGGCGATCATCGAGGCCGGTGGCCTAGGGCCAATTCAAGGAGTCGAGCAGGCCCTGTCTGAATTCGACGCTCAGGTACGCAGCAGCGTGGTTTGGGAAAAGAACGATCGTCCGCAAAACTTCGACGTGACCAACGCCGTTGGCAGCGGTCTGAACGCATTTTTTGCCCGCGATCTGGAGCAGGAAACAGGCCAGTTCAACGCCGAAATCTC
>JANQPJ010000213.1 GCA_028289525.1 Pirellulales bacterium | reverse complement strand
TCTCGGGAGTTCCAAAAATGAGAATCCAGAAAGCACACTATTTTTCAGAGAGATCGTTAAAACAAGTGTTTCGCGCTTCGTCACCGACCGCTGTTACCGATCAACAGGGGAAATTTGGAACGACTGAATCTAGGAAATTTTGCAGGGCCTACCAACCCGACGCGTAAGCGAGGGAAACAGCCAAAAACACTTCACTTACGCGTCGCGTTTAGTAGGCCACCAAACCTCACCCATTTGAAAAAATGAATCGCTCTGCTTCAGACCGCTGAACGGTTGCCAATTTTTAAACTCAGCAGGGGCGGTCGGTGACCGCTCACGAAACAAGGGGTTTTACCGATTTCCAGAAAACAGCCCGTTTTTCAAGCCCTGGTTTTTGGAACGACTGACTTTTTTTCGCTTCGATAACAACGTTTCACGACTCACTTCATTCATCGTTTGTTTTTCTGCGTGCCGACATGAACACTTCATCTCCCGGACAACCTGAGAACAGCGACCGCGCCAAGCGGTTCATCGAGCTGTTCGGCAAGCACGAGCATCGTGTGAAGTGCTACATTTTGGCACTGATGCCCAATTGGGCCGACGCCGAAGATGTGTTTGCCGAAACGAACGCTCGGGTTTGGGAGCAGTTTGACGAGTACGACCCGGAAAAGAGTTTTGCCGCCTGGGCCTGTACGATCGCCCACTACCAAGTGCTTTCGCGACGCCGTGAGTTGGCCCGCGACCGCAAGCTATTGAGCACCGCCTTTCTGGAAGCGGTGGCCGAAGAGTTGCCGAACCATCTCGAAGACCAAGACCGTCGCTTCGACGCCTTGCGGCATTGCATGCGGAAGCTCAGCGGTGCCCAGCGTGCGTTGGTCGACCAGATCTACGGCAGTCCGATCCCGCTCAAGGAAGTGGCGGCCCAGCGCAATGAAACGCCTACGGCGGTTTCGATGAAGCTGATGCGCATTCGCGGCAAGCTGCGTGACTGCATCGAACTCCAACTCCGTCGGGAGGAGAAGTGATGCACCACCACGATTCCTCTCAAGACCCGTTGTTCGCCCAGTTACAGCCGCTGGTGACCGCCATGTCCCGAGGCGAGGCGACCGACGCTCAGACCGAAGAATTAGAACGCCTGGTTACCAGCGATCGTGCTGCCTGCCAGCTTTACCTGACGCTGATTGCAGAAGATTTCCAGCTCCGCATGCTTGTCCAATCAGAACAACTCGTCGAGCATCTATCGGTAGAGCCGGCAGACTCGAAGCCTCAACAGGCCACGGTTCAACCACCGGCGCAACGCCTGGTTTCGGCGGTTGCCCGGGCGATTGAATGGCACCTGCATCCGGTGCGGTTTGTGGCCGTGATTGCCATGTTGACGCTCACCATGTGGGCAGCCTGGCTGATAATCATTGGGTCAGGCAGTCATCCGGTGGCCAATCGCCCATCGGCAACCTCAGGCACGCCAGATGCTCGCCGACCGATGGTAGCCCGATTGCTTCGCACCGTGGACGCCCAATGGTCCGGCTCCAGCGAGTCGCCGTTTGACGGCATGTTTCTCAGGGCAGGCCGCACGCTCTGGCTGCAATCTGGGCTAGCAGAGATCGAGTTCGACGACGGAGCGGAAGTGATATTGGAAGGGCCTGTCGAGTTTCGCGTGTTGGCCGGCGACCGGGGCCAATTGAAGGTCGGCAAGCTAGTTGCCAAGATCAAAACACCGGAGGCCAAAGGATTCACGATCAATACCCCGACCACCACGATTGTCGATCTCGGCACCGAGTTTGGGGTCGATGTTCTGGCCGACGGCGCTCATTTGGTCTCGGTGTTTCAAGGCCAAGTGGCGGTCGATCATCCCAGTGGCCACGACCGACCGACCACGGTCCACGAAGGCCAATCGCTGGTCATTCAGGCAGGGCAAGAGACCGCTGTCGTGCTCGCGAAACAGAGTACCACGGTCTTTGCCCGCTCGTTGCCGCTTGGCGACCGCCCCCAGGGCCAACAGCTGCTGGCCGATTCGTTCGACTACGACCGGCCCGACTCACCTGTGACCGGTGAACGCTCAAACCCGCCCTACGCCGGCGGCTCAGGCTTCTGGAGCCACGCTTGGCGAGGCTGGCAAAATGCCCGCATCACCGGCACCGATCATGAAACGCCCAACGTGGCCGAAGTGCGAACCGGCTACTTGGAACGCAAGTTTAACCTGCCGCGTCATTTGGCCAGTCAGCCGGTCTTTGTACGTGTTGACGTGCGAGACCTGACCGGCACGTCCGGCGCAGCGGCTCGACTCCAGTTTCATGCCAGTGGCTGGGATGCTCCTCACGCCCTGGGCTTCGGCATTCATCACGGTCGGGCACGGATTCAACTCGCCGGCCAGAAACATGTGTTCGGCCAAGGGCTGGCCGACGCCACTTGGCACACGTTGGTCGCCAAGATCGAGTTCAACCATCGCAATCGCAACGACCGCGTCACGGTTTGGGTCGATCCGACCGGCCAGCAGCAGGCCGAGCAGACTCGATCGGCTGAGCATCCTGCGGGGCTGTTTTACCTTGGCACCCGGCTACGGCTTTACACCTGGGCTCGATCCGGCAGCGTCCAATGGGACAACCTGCGGATCGGCACCACTTGGCAGGCCGTGGTGCCAGAACACGACACCGATCACCAAACGAACGTTCCACAACCCCAAAACTTACTTCAAGAGACTGCGTGCTCTGGCGGCCCTCTGGGAAGCGTTTCCTAACCGCCGAGCATAAGACCAACCGTGATCACTTACGTTCTCTGTTTACTTGTTCTCCATTTATTTTTGAAAGGGTAAAGATACGATGAAAACTTTTGCACTCACTTCCATGACGACCGCTCTGTTCGCCACGACTCTGCTGTCCTACTCGCAGACCCACGCCGGGGTGATTGTCTCGGACGATTTCAATCGAAATCTAGCGGTTTCCGAAATTGCCCCGTTCTCTCCGGCGGTCGCCAACGGTGGAACCGATGGGCCGCTGGGTGCCTGGACGTCGGGATGGACTGGCGGTCCAACGACTCGTTTCAATGGCGATGATCGCCCAGAGATCACACGCAACGCCATCGACACCTTTGGCGGTCAGCAAACTGTGGGCCGCAACTTTACCGACAACGCGGCAGCAGGCATAACTCGCTGGATTCGACTCGATCTGTTCGACCAGCAAAATGCAGGCGGCAATAACCATACCCGACTGCGGTTGAATGGTGACAACAACTTCAGTTTTGGCATCCAACAAGGCCAGGCTCGTCTGACCTGGGGTGGCGCCACGAACCTCATCGGGGTCGCCGATGAAGGCCGATTTGTATCACTGGTACTCAGGCTCGATTTCAACGTCGACGGCGGGACCAACGAGCGGGCAACCCTGTTTGTAAGCGAGCAAGGCCAAGCCGCCCCACTTTTTCAAACGAGCCTTGAAGCCAACCTGGGCATCGACACCTTCGGCAATCAGCTCCAAGTGCAGCGATTTGGTGGACCAACCGGTACCTTTGACAACCTGGTGCTGGCGACCTCGTTTGGCGATCTAGGGTTGGTGCCTGAACCGTCGACCGGGTTGCTTGCCGGCTTTGGACTGTTCGGTTTGGTCATGCGTCGCAAGACGCGGTCGAGGGTGTAGGGTGGAGGGTTGAGGGAGACGCGCTCGCCGCGTACCAACAACCAATCACTAAAACTCTTTATCCGTGTTTCATCCGTGCTAATCCGTGGCTTCTATTTCGTCGTTTGAAACATTTGAAATTCGAGTTTTGAATTTGTTTCAGATTTGGGATTTGAGAACAACGGGGCATTCGGAAAGACCAAAGGTGCAGTGATGAAAACGACACGCCTGCTGCTTGCGATGTTCGTGCCTGTTGTTCTGATCGGTTTTGTCAACCAAGCCGACGCCATCGTTGTGCTGTCGGAGGATTTTGAAGACTTTGCCACCGGCAACCATGCGGTTTCGGAATATGGCTGGCTCGCA
>JANQPJ010000210.1 GCA_028289525.1 Pirellulales bacterium | reverse complement strand
CCCGTCAGGCAGGCGACACCGTGCGAGTGCGTGCCGAGCTGAAAGTAGGCGGCGACCTGAAAGTGAAACGAGAGCGAAAGACGGACACGGCCAAGATGTCGGTAACCGCCAGGTTCCAGTACGACGAGCGGTTTCTTCGTCTTCCGAAAGCCGAGCATTCCCAATCTCGCTCGATTCGCCACCATCGTCAATTTGGATCGTGGCATCGGCCTGGCGATAGTGGCGAATCGAGCGCGATTGGGACTGCTCGGATTTCGGCAGGCGAAGAAACTGCTCGTCATACTGGAACCTGGCGGTTACCGACATCTTGGCCGTGTCCGTCTTCCGATCTCGTTTCACTTTCAGGTCGCCCCCTACTTCCAACTCGGCACGCACGCGCACGGTGTCGCCTGTCTGGCGGGCTGAACTGAGCGGTATGCCTGCTTGGGCACCTCTGGTGCCTGCGATGATGCCGAGAGCAATGGATAAGAAGGCCATGAAGCGTGGCGGCCGGTTGCCGGTGAAGGTCATCTGCATGCTTTCCTAAAAAGTTGGTGGCCGGGCCAAGATTGGCCGCTGGGGAGCGAATCTCTCGATAGGCGGTTTGCCGTCAGTCGGGCCGATTTGGGCGTCTCTGATCGGCGATACCCCTGTGGTGGGGTTTGGTCGTGTTTTGGCCGAGCAATGCACGCATTTCTCGCGCACAGGATGCGTCGGCATCAGTATCAGTAGATCGACCTCTGGCGACTGGCAAGTCCAATGGATTTGCCAGGTTGCGTCAAATGAGCCGGTTTTTGCGGCGTTGACGACCCTCGGGGGTGGGGTTTCCCGCCAATTTCGACCTTGGCCGAGGTTAGAGTGATTCGGCTGATATAATGCTAAGTGGAATCATTAGTTCAGGTTATGTTGGATTGTCGAAGACGCGATTCGGTCCCTGGGAGCGATTTCTGCAACAATTTTTTCCTTAATCGGCGAACTTTCTATCGACCCAAAACATCTAAAATGCGTACAAAGTGGTACTTGACCGTCGCACGTTGTTGCGCTACGGCCAACCAGTTCGAAGGCCAACCAAGTTCAATAGCAGCAAAGACAAAGGAAACGGCTTCACTTTCCAGGTCGCCTGGGACGGCAACTTGATTCGCTGGAAATTTACCCGGCGCAAGAGACGCGAGAGGTTCGCACGGAAGGTCACTTGCGATTGTGCGAAAGTGAGAGGAGTAGTGACATCATGCATGCAGATTATCTCCACCCTGTGATGGCCCAACTGCGGGATCAGCAGGTGCGCTTTGCACCGCGTGAGAAGAAAATGCAGCAGATCGACCGCGCGGAGGCCTTGCTCAGCGAGCTTGATCCGGAAAAGACCTATACTTACGAATATCTGTGCTATCGAATCACGGACTTTCGGCCCACGTCGTTTGCCAACGCCAGGCTGCCTGGCGAGGCGGCCGCCCATGATCTGCGGTTGTTGATCGAAGACCTGTCTGATTCGGCCGATATTTCGGCCGAGGCTGAAGGCGAACGGGTGTTGACCGTCGACCAACTGAGCCGCATGTTCAACGTCTCGACCAAGACGATCTCGCGGTGGCGCCAGTTGGGCCTGGTAAGCCGTCGGTTTGTCTTTGATGGTCGAAAGCGGGTCGGTTTTTTGCAGAGCAGCGTCGACCGATTCGTGTCGCAAAACAAGCAACGCGTGGAACGCGGTTCGCGATTTAGTCAACTGTCCAAAGAGCAGCGTGAAGAAATTGTGGCTCGAGCCCGGCGGTTGGCCCGAGCCGGCGGCTGCCAGTCGGACGTCTCACAGCGGATTGCCAAACGGTTGGGCCGCAGTGTCGAAACGGTTCGCCACACTTTACGACAGTTCGATCAGCAAAACCCCGACCTGGCTATTTTCCCAGGTACCAACGGGCCGTTGACCGATGAGTTGAAGTCCCAAATCTACCAGCAGTTCCGCCGAGGAACCTCGGCGAGTGTGTTGGCCAAGAAGTTTTGCCGCACCAAGACGACCATCTATCGGGTGATCGGCGAGATGCGGGCCCGCCGGATTTTGGAGCTGCCGTTAGATTTTATTCCCAATCCGCTGTTTTCCCGTCGTAATGCCGAAAAGGTTTGCCTGGCACCGATGCCCGAGGCCAACGCGCCCACCCGAAAGGCCCGGCGACCCAGCGGTTTGCCACCTTATTTGGCCAGCCTGTACGAAATCCCCTTGCTTACCCGAGAGCAGGAAGCGCACATCTTCCGGCGGTTCAACTACCTGAAGTACAAGGCGGCCCGGCTTCGCAAGAAGCTCAATCCGGCGAACCCCAAGTCGCCATTGATGGACGAAATCGAGCAGCTTTACGAACAGGCCGTACAGACCAAGAACGAAATCGTGCGGGCGAACTTGCGGCTGGTGGTCTCGATTGCCAAGCGGCACATCGACCAGAACGAAAACTTTTTCGAGTTGGTTAGCGATGGCAATATGTCGCTGCTGCGAGCGGTCGAGAAGTTCGATTTTGCCCGCGGCAACAAGTTTAGCACCTATGCCAGTTGGGCCGTGATGAAGAATTTTGCCCGTTCGATTCCGACCGAATTCAAGCACCGCGAGCGATTCCGCACCAGCAACGACGAGATGTTTGGCGTGACCGAGGAGCGGCGTTCCAGCCTGATCGAACAGGAAGCCGCTCAAAGCGAACGGCAAGCCCAGGTGGGACGAATCCTTCGGCGTCTCGATCCCCGGGAGCAGAAGATCATCATCAACCGCTTTGGCCTTAACTATGCTCAGGAGCCGCAAACCTTGAAGGAAGTGGGCCAAGAGCTGGGGGTCACCAAAGAGCGGGTGCGTCAGATCGAAGCCCGAGCGATCAGCAAACTGCGCCAAGCGGCCGAGGAAGAGCATATTGTGCTCGAATTGGAATAGGCTGCGCAGACCTCCTAAAATTCCCGTCCGACTGCCTTCCGGTTCTTTTGGGGGGCGGCGGAGCGGGATCGGTCATGCTTCAAAAAACAGCGGCCGGTGGCCGCTGTTTTTTGAAAGAACTTCGCAACCCTCTCGGGCGGATTTGTCTTGAAGGTCGGTCTAGCCGGTCGCGATTTTGAAATCTCGCCTTCTGGGGGTTCTTTCGCACTTGCGGCGGGCGACAGGTTCGCTATATTTATTGGTTTTCGCGGCGGGATGCCCAGGCTAGCGTAGCTCAATTGGCAGAGCAGCTGATTTGTAATCAGCAGGTTGTGGGTTCAAGTCCCTCCGCTAGCTCGTTGGTTGATGAATAGATGGCTCGCGGCATCAGGCTCGCTCGATGGGCGAGGCCGATGAGTGGGTTTTTTAGATACAGGCTTGGTTTGGAAGAGGCGCCCCACTCAGCGAAGCGTAAGGTCCACGGAAGTGAGGGGGGTTTCCCGAGCGGTCAAAGGGGTCAGACTGTAAATCTGATGGCATTGCCTTCGCAGGTTCGAATCCTGCACCCCCCATTT
>JANQPJ010000205.1 GCA_028289525.1 Pirellulales bacterium | reverse complement strand
GTAGCAGCGGCCGGTGGCCGCTCGCGAAACACCTGTTTTTTACATTTCCCTGAAAAATAGTGGTTTCCAGATTCCAGTTTTTTGGAACTACTGAATCTTGCCAATTGGTTACGAAGCAATCGTTGCTCGGTTCGCATGCGTTGCGTTTTCAGCCTTGGTTTTGCAGCATGTGTGCTCGGGCCATCGCGTCTTCGGCCAAGGTGATGTATTCCGGATTGTTGGTCCCCGCATAGGCTCGTTGGAAAATCACGCTCAAGGCGGTGAAGCTGAACGGATCGTTGGGCTCCAGCTCGCAAACCCGTTGGGCATGCCGCACGGCCTCCTCATGACGACCTGCCTTGCCGAGCGTGACACTCAAAGCGGCGTGGGCCAAGGCATAGTCGGCGTCGATCTCTAGACAAGCCTGAAAGCGGTCGATCGCCTCCTCTAGCTTGCCGGCCTCTTTCAGTGCGTTGGCTTCGTCGTATACCTGGTCGACGGTGGACATGGCCTGGAAAACTCCTCGATGGGGTGCGATTGCTGGCATTGCCAGTGCTAGCTGGGCAGTGAACTTGAGTTGTTATTCTGGGGATTCCTGAGCGCCTTGGCAAGTCCTGTCGAGCCAGTTGCAGAGACGGCAGCCAATTCGCCAGAACCGGCGAAATCTGCACGATCGCCCTAACCCTCCTGGGGTGCTCTGGCCGATGTAAGAACTCAGGCGAGAACAACCCGGTCTTGCCCGAGGCCACGCGTCAGAGCGCACGGATGCGCCGGCACGGCCTCACCTCGCTTGTTTGGTATTGCTTCCAGGAGACGCCCGCTTGACGACGATTCATCCCACGGCCCTGGTTAGCGCCGACGCTCAAATTGGCAACCATGTGGTCATCGAGCCCTTCTGTGTGGTCGAGGCCGATGTTCAGATTGACGACGGCTGTCATTTGGCCAGTCACGCGGTGATCAAGTCGGGCACCACGCTTGGACAGGATAACAAGATTTGCGAAAGCGCCGTGGTGGGCGGACTGCCTCAGCATGTGCAGATCCCCGAATGCGTAGGCCGGTTAGAGATCGGCGACCGCAACGTGATTCGCGAGTATTGCACGCTTCACCGGTCGCTGCACGCAGATGGGCTGACGCAATTGGGGAGCGACAATCTCTTGATGGTTGGAGCTCACGTAGCCCATGACTGCACGGTTGGCGACCATGTGATTTTGACCAATGGGGTTCAGTTGGCCGGGCATGTCGAAGTGCACGATCGAGCGTTTCTATCGGCTGGCGTTGGGGTGCATCAGTTTGCCCGGATTGGCTGCCATGCCATGGTCGGAGGCCACGGTCGCGTGGTGCGCGACGTGCCGCCTTTTATGACCATGGACGGCGGCACCAGTTTGATCGTAGGGCTCAACCTGGTCGGATTGCGCAGAAACCAATTCACCAGCGAGCAGATTCAAGAGCTCAAGGCCGCCTATCGGGTAATCTACCGCCAGGGTTTGACATTTCGCGAAGCGATTCCGGTGCTTCAGGAACGTTTTTCTGAGGGGCCGGCTGCCCGGATGCACGAATTCCTCTCCGGCGGCAGCCGCGGCTTCACGCCCGAGCGTCGGGCTCCACCTGGGGCGACCGTCCGCCTGCACCGCGAAAGCGACGAGGCCGACGCCAAAGTGCGCGACTCGCGCAAAGCCGGCTAACGGGCAGGCTGTGCTCAGCGCCAAACGAATTTGCTGTGAAGCGGGAGACGTCCAGGGGGGCCGTCTCCCGCTTTCTTTTTGGCTGCTTGGCGCGTGGCTGGAAAAACAGCGGCCGGTGGCCGCACGCGAAACTTTTGAATCTCTCCGTT
>JANQPJ010000199.1 GCA_028289525.1 Pirellulales bacterium | reverse complement strand
TGTTTGGGGTGCTCTTTGATAAAGCCTGAAGCGCAAGCGAAGGAATTGTTTTAGTCCACTTGCGCAATTCCTTCGCTTGCGCTTCAGGCTTCAAAAAACAGTGTTTTTAGCATGAAACTTCCCTTCGCCGCCAATACTTGCAAGCTTTCCTGCACAAAGGCGCAACTTCAAAAAGCGCCAGCGAAGGGATTCTTGAGCAGCGCAGGCTGTCATTCGTGGTTGCTTTTAAAACCTCAGTCGTTCCAAAAATGAGAATCCAGAAAGCACTATTTTCAGAGAGATCGTTAAAACAAGTGTTTCGCGCTTCGTCACCGACCGCTGTTACCGATCAACAGGGGAAATTTGGAACGACTGAACCTTGTTTTCCCATGTCGATCAGTAACCGTGGGCAGTGACATCTCGCGAAACAGAAAAACCTAGCCGTTTCGTGCTCTGGCCTTTACAGCAACGGACTAAGCAAATGGGCCACCGACTCGGTCAGTCGGGTCAGAGTGCTAGAGCGCGCCAAGTCATCATGCATCAACTCGCGGCTTTTGGCCATGTCGATTTCAAATAGGTTGCTCAACTGCTGGCAGAAAGCATCGCTTTTAATAAAGCAGCCGACTTCAAAGTTCAGACGGAAACTGCGGATGTCAACATTGGCGCTGCCGACGCTCACTAAGTGGTCATCGAAGATGGCCGTCTTGGAATGAAGAATGCCTGGTTGGTATTGAAAGATTCGCACTCCGGCTCGCAGCAGTTCAGGGTAGTATGACCGACTGGCCAAATCGACCAACCGCTGGTCGCCTCGCAACGGCACCAGGAGCCGTACATCGACCCCGCGGATCGCGGCCGAATGAAATGCGGCCATGATGGTTTCACTCGGCACAAAGTAGGGAGTCGTGAGCCAGATGCGTTGCTGGGCACCGTTGATGGCGATGAAGAACGCTTCGTGCGTAAAGTTGTAAGTGGTGTGTGGACCGCTCGCCACGAGACCGACGTCGACCGTATCCTGTGTCGAACAGGCCTCGCGCCAGCCGCCAAAATGATCGGCCGTGAGGAAGTCCCGTTTGGTAGCGAAGTACCAGTCGTCGGCAAACAGTTCTTGCAATTGATCGACCGTGGGCCCTTCGAGCTCAATGGCTGTGTCGCGCCAATGTTGCGTATATTCGTCGCCCAGGTTCAAGCCGCCCACGACCGCCGCGCGCCCGTCGGCCAGCACCAACTTGCGGTGGTTGCGAAAGTTGAGTTCCAGACGCCGTCGCCGCAGAATGCGTGGCGGCATGAAGGCCACCGCCTCGCCGCCTGCGGATCGTAAATCGTCCATGAAACGACGTCGAATACCAGACGATCCGATCGCATCGTAGAGCACGCGCACCTGAATCCCGGCGCGAGCCCTTTCGATCAACAAGTCGCGAAACCGGCGGCCAGTTGCGTCTGCGTTCCAGATGTAGAACAAGAGGTGGATGTGATGCCGCGCTTCGCGAATCAACCGCTCCATCGCCGGATAAGCCTGCTCGGCATCAACCAGCAGTTGTACCTGATTGTTGCGCGTCGGAGGGTAGACCCATTCGGCGTCTTCCGGCGGCAGGTGACGGATGGGCAGGATTTCCCAGGCTCTGGTAGGCGTTGAACCGTCGTCGTTCTGCAACGTATTGATGCGTTGGGCCAGTTGTTTCGTGGCCCGTTGCTTCTTGCGGCGCCGACGCACCAAGTGCCGTCGGCCAATCGCCCACCAGAGCAGCAAGCCCAGCACAGGCAGAGAAAACAACACCAACACCCAACCGAGCGCAGCCTGGGGCCGGCCCTGGCGCTTGAGCAGAACCGAAGGGATGCTGATCAACGCCAGCACATACGTCGCGGCAACAAGCGTGCCCCAAAGCGTCATGATGCGACCTGCTGAACTGGCAACGGCAAAGACGCCTGGTTACGGAGTAGCCGGGGAGTTGGCGGGCGTGTCATCGGGCGGTTCCGGAGGGCCTGGACCACGGTCATGCGAAGAAGCGACGGCTGCTGAGTCGTTCGGCTCTGGTGGTGCTGGTTCGACGGATGGCGCAGGTGCCTGAGCAGCCGGGGGTGGCGGTTCGTGATAGTAATCGTCCCAGCCAGCCGGACGCTCGAACTTGCCGATCAGGGTGGTTTGCGCCAAGATGTGTCCGTCCATGGCGGCCAACAACTCGCGACGATTGAGCCCCGGCTCCAAATTCAAACGCGCGTCGAGCGCATATAAGGTAAAGTGGTAGCGATGAACACCTGACCCGGCAGGCGGAATGGGGCCTCGATAGCCTAGCTGAGCAGGCCCCCAGCTATTGGGCCCTTGCAGATACGGATCGTCCGGGCCATACCCATCGACCCCTTCCGGCAAACTCCGCATGTCGGCCGGAATGCCATAGATGATCCAGTGGACCAGCGGCTCTGGCTGGGCGTCGACGTCGACACACACGAGTGCCCATTCTTGCGTTGCCCCGGGGCCAGTGGTCCATTCCAGCGGCGGCGAAAGATTCGCCCCGTTGCTCACGGTGTAGCGAACCGGAATGCGGTCTAAATGGTAGAACCCTTCGCCTTCGATGCGCGATCCGCTGGTCAACACCAACGGCACATCCTGCGGGGTTCGCTGGCAACCGGTCCAGGCCAACAGGGGGAGCAACGCAAACAGCCGTAGCGACTGGCCGTGCCAGATTGGCCTGGGAGAACGCTTGCTGTTCAAAAGGTGATGCATTCAACGGTTCCTTGTCGCCGGGCTCTCTGAAAAAACCCTGTTTTTGACGTTTTTCATGAAGGCGTGAAACGCTAGCGAAGGAATGATTTTGTGGCGACGTGATTGTGTGCGGCAAATATTTCTGGTGTTTTGAAAACCACTCAAATACAAGCCCGACGCGCAAGCGAGGGAACTTGAGTGGAACCTCTTCCCTCGCTTGCG
>JANQPJ010000182.1 GCA_028289525.1 Pirellulales bacterium | reverse complement strand
TGAATTTGTTTCGGATTTCGAAATTCGGATTTCGGATTTTGAACTCTCGTTGAACTCTCGTTCCCAAGCTCTGCTTGGGAACGTCCTGAACATGCTGTCGACTAAGGGAAGCAGAGCTTCCGCAGTGAGAGCGTTCCCAAGCAGAGCTTGGGAACGAGAGTTCAAAGGAGTTGTTAGTTATTGGTTTTTGGTGGTTCGTACGCGCTCGCGCATTTTCTAACGTTCTATCAATGTTGAAACAGGATTGCTGAATGTCTGCGTTGTGAGCGATGTGCTCGCAACCTCTAGCCGCGACGCGACGCGTCGCCGGGGCGTTTGAGTTCAGGTTTACTCCAGCACCCCGGCGACGCGTCGCGTCGCGGCTAGGGCACCTAAGCACATCGTTTACAACGCGTGATTCTGCTTTTGAAAATTTCAGTCGTTCTAAAAACGAGAATCCAGAAATCACTGTTTTCCAGAGAGATTTCTCTCGTTCCCAAGCTCTGCTTGGGAACGTCCTGAACATGTTGTCGACTAAGGGAAGCAGAGCTTCCGCAGCGAGCGTTCCCAAGCAGAGCTTGGGAACGAGAGTTCACGCGTGACTTATTTTCTGTTTTGTTTTGCAATTTGTGATGGTTCGTACGCGACAGCGCGTCTCCCTCCACCCTCAACCCTACACCCTCGACCGCGTCTTGCGTCGCATGACCAGCCCGAACAGTCCAAAGCCCAACAGCAACCCGGTGCTCGGTTCGGGAACAACCCCGAAAATATTGATGTTGTCAAATTGATCAGACGCGCTGGTTGCCCGTAGAGAGAGGCCTGTCCAGTTCGCCGGATCAAGAATCGCGAGCCCAAGGTCCGCACTCGTAAAAGTGGTAATCGTAGAAAATAGTCCATCGCCCGCTTGGCGGCTAACCTGCCAGCTCCCCGTGTCTGTTAGAAAATCATATTCGATCCGGTGAGTGAAGAATTGATGACCGCTTGTGAGCGCATCGTCCCCTGTAATGTTCCCGGTAAAGAAGTCCGGGCCGGTATCAGGGAGCAAGCGATAGCCGAGGCCACTTTGCGAACCAATCCGAAAGATATCGTCACCAGCGGAGTTTTGAATCCCGAAAATGTTTTGAAAGTTTGGACTCCCGATGGTTTGTCGCATGTCAACCTCGATCGTTACTCTCCGTACATTCGAAAGGGAAAGCGTGTTGGCCCGGCGGCTGGCCCCATTTGTGCCATCGCCGAGCGCGACGGTATTACCGGCGCCGGTGGCAATATCAAGCCCATCGCTAAGTTCAGCCGTCCAACCGCCCTGACCATTGATCGACCCAGGCGTGAAACCTTCGAAGTCTTCTGAGTAGATAAGCGAGGCTGCAGCGTTGGTGGCCGTGGTGAAGCTAAACAGAACGGCAACGACAGCAAGAGTGGTAATACGCATGACTAAACTCCTTCAAAAAATAGGATTCAAAATTCAGTAACACTTCAGTCGGTTGAAGCTAGACAGAACAAAGACACCACAGAGGAAAAAAGCTTTTAGTGATTGGTTTTTAGTTTTTGGTTTTTAGTTTTTGGGTAACCGTTTCGCCGGTTGCTTGTCGATCGCGCCAAGGTCTGGAGACGAGAGATCTAGCCGAGAAATCTTTAGGGTGTCGGCCATCGCTCCAGGCCCACTCAGCCGCAAATAAAAGCTGTCCCAAGTCGTGACATCGCTCGCACCATGATCCATGTCGAGGATGCCAAGGTTGACATTCTGTAGCCCAGGGACTCGGATCAACCGGTCGTTGGCCGCCAGACTTCGGGTGGAGAGACTGCCGGCTCCATCTCCTTGGTATGCCAGCAAGTCAATATCAAGTTGAACGTAGTACCCTACCTGCTTCGACCATGGCCCATCGGCAGCGTGGATCACTTTTCCACTGTCTGCCTCGCGAATCATCCACCGATCTTGGTGGATGCCAAACGTAGGTCCAACTTCGCCAGCTGTGCTATTCATCAGCCCCCAGTGAGCTGCCGTGCCACTTCGACGAACAACAAACGAAAGTCGCAGCAGAGGAGAAGTCGCCGCAGCAGGAAGCGTGGCGCCGATCGCACGTCGGTAGCCCGCATCGGGCAGCATCGGGGCTCCAGGACGATGGGCTAAGTAGGCAAAGTTGTCGGGGAAGCCAGGGGTGCGCGAGCCGCGCCGGACCACTGCCCCCTCTCCAGAAATTCTGGCCCAGCCGGCGTTGCCGTTTAAACCGATGCCTGACTGGTTATTGGCCGAGGCCGTTTCAAAATCTGCCGTGGCGATGAGCGACACATTGGCGATGCGAGCCTGTGCGAGTGGTCGCCTAGCCGGCTTCAAACGACGTACGAACCGGTCTGGGTTTGCGGTCCCCAAAACAACTTGCTCGCCGGCGCCGGCAAGCGTGACCGCCTGGCCAGCCTTGAGAGTGAGAGGAACCACGCCTTGATCGGCAGGACGCACTTTGACCTTGCCGTCAAACACTTGAACTTCGGACGGGCCGTTGGTGGAAACCAACATGCCAAACTCGGTTCCCAGGTCGATCACCGTGAGATCGCTGGAGCCAACCAGAAACCCTTTGGCACGCTCAGGCACCTGACCGACGATTTGCCCCTCGACCAACCAGCCAGCGTTGGGACCATCGACACGAAACTCGACCGGACCTTCGAGCACTACCTGAGCCCCGTCGTCAAAGGTCAACTCGGCCAACCCTGCTTGCAGCTGCAACGTGCGGCCTGCCTTGAGAAACATGCCGGGGAACGGCTTATCGAACTGCGTGCCCCAATCCGGATCGATCACCCGAGTTAAACGAGCCACGGTCTGTCGATGAGGATTGTGGATCGAAGACTCACCTGGTCGATCCTTGGCAACCGATCGCTCGCGTGGAGCAACGATCGCTAGCCAGACGGCCCACATCGTGAACGTCAACGTGGCAATCACCGCTATAAATCGCACTGGATGCAGATGCCATTCAATGGCCCGGGCAATCCATTCCGTGCCACGACGGAATATCTCGCTTGGCGCTGCCATGGCGTCTGGCTTGGCCTGCGGACTTTCAGAATCGAACACCAGAGACATATCGACCCTCGACGGCGCCCCCGTGCCCGAGTCGACGGTCATCTCGCGCCGCACACGTTGCTCCACGGCCGCATGGCTGGCCATCGCTTCCATGTAGGCCAATCGCACACCTTCATCACGCAACGCCGCCTTGGCAAGCATTTCCAACTCCTCGGCAGTGGCCAAGCCGTCGCATACGCGTGACAAAATGTCCGCAAGGTCGTCGAATTGGAAGTCGTGGGAATCCATGATGAAAACCAGATGGGTCGGCGTTTGTCTCAGGCGGAAAGAGTTTCAGGCGTAAATCGTATCTGCATGGCTTGCAGGCTGTTTGTTATTCTTGCTGCTCGGCAATGGACTGCTGAATGCAACGTTCCAGGATCCTTCGCAGCTTGCTCAACCGGCGATAAATGTGGTCTTCGCTGACGCCGCGAACTTGGGCCAACTTGCGCAGATTCGTATCATTCCAGTAGCGTGCCTGGAGCAACACGCGATCATCCTCGGACAACTTGTCATAGCAGCCTTGGAGCGCTTCCAGTCGAAGCTCAAAAACCTCCTCATGTTGTGCATACTCCTCGGAAAGTTGGTCGATCAATTCAGCCGGGAAAGCCGTGCGTTTTTCGCCCTCTCGCGATTGATAAAGGCGAAACTTCATCACCTCGGTATAAGCAAACCTTCGTGCCCAAGGGGCGAATGGCAGTTCTGAATCGTATTGTTCCCACTTCTTCCACAAGGCAATCGCGGTCTCTTGCAAAATGTCTTGAGCATCGGCATCGCGATGCACCAGCACCAGGATGTAGCGATACAAACCGTCTTCGATTTCGCTAAATCGCTGGATAAATTGTTGCCGGTCCGATGTACTGGACATTCGTCGCCCTGGAAACCGTGTGTGGGATCAATGGGTAATTGTTGACAACGTGGTTGTGTTTCATCGGCTGTGACTAAATTCGCAGCCAAGCGTGCTATGTGCTTGCTAACGGGCCTTTCGCAACCGTCGTTGCGGACGGCATGAAACTGGCGTGGTTGACTTGCGACGACGATAACGCTGGCTCGTCGCATGACGGGTTCTCGACGACTGCTTTCGCCGATGACTGGCAAAACGCTCGGCCTTCGGCTCTACGACATCCGAATCAAGATGCCCCTCGCCCCAACAAACGGCTGCTGCCCCAGCCGATGGATAAGAAATCGCTGAAACCATGGAAATATACCTCATCTATATGCTATTAAACAAATGGCATTTACAGGCCTTCCCAATCACGAGAACGCCAATCCGAATCCTCCCTGTTTTCGCGACCAACCCTCGGCCGCCTGCAGAGGCCGGCCCTTGAACCAGACCAGATCTCCGCACCCCAAAACATCACCCGACAGGCCTAACCAACCAGCCGGAACCTCACAAACTCAACACCAATCAAAAGACTAACTCCGAAAGCAGCGGCTTTCGCCATCTTAAAACGCAAAAAGCACATCACTCCCTCAAGCCGCCAAAATCTTGGCAGCAACACCCGGAGAGCAATGTGCTTTTTGCGTAAACAACCACATTTTTTGATTCAACTCGCTGGCAGTTCTCGCCCGATTCCTCGCGGCTTGGCCTGGCACAGCACCATTGGCCCTTACCATAATTCAACACTTGCAAGGTGGTTCCGCGCTCAATTCTTAAAATTTTTTCGCGTTCTTTTCTCCTTTGGCACTCTCGACCTAGCGCCAGGAGGATTTGCAAAGTCAACGATTCTACAAAAACAGCGGCCGGTGGCCGCTCGCG
>JANQPJ010000177.1 GCA_028289525.1 Pirellulales bacterium | reverse complement strand
CGGTCGGTGACCGCTCGCGAAACGGCTGAATTTTTCTGTTTCGCGCTTTGGCCGCCGGCCGCTGCTTTGGTGGAATCGACGACTTTGCAATCCTCCTGAAGGCCGGCATCAGAGAGAACTGCAAATCGCATTTCTTTTAAAAAACAGCGGTCGGTGACGAAGCGCGAAACACCTGTTTTTAGATTGCCTTGAAAAATTGTGATTTCCAGATTCCCGTTTTGGGAACGGCTGACTTCCCTGGCCGTCATAATCGGAATACCCTCGTTTGGGGTGGATACTGGCCTTGGGGGAAGATAAAAAAATTTTATTGGTTGCCCATTGGCGTGAAAACATGACCTACGCTTGTTGCAAGTGGCCTTTGGGTCGACAGGCTCGGTTTCCGACAGGGAATATTCGAGCCATAAAACAACCATGATTCGCATCGCGAAATCCATTCAAGGAGTGTTGGTTATGAAAAACAGGTCTGGTTTCACGCTAGTTGAGCTAGTCGTGGTGGTCTTGATCCTAGGCATCCTGGCTGCGGTTGCCGCACCCAAGCTATTGAACACCTCGGGGACGGCGACCGACAACGGTCTAAAGCAGACACTTTCAGTGGTTCGTGACGCGATCGAGTTGCATGCAGCTCAAAACGGCGGCTCCTTGCCGCCGAGCACGTCAGCCGCCAACTTCCGTACGGCGCTCGACCCCTTTCTGCGGGGGGGATTTCCGAAGTGCCCGGTCGGGCCTTGTGCCGGCAATGCGGTGCAAGAGATCGACATAAAATTTGGCACCGCCACCGCAGGTGATGCCGCCCCGACCCAAGCTTGGTATTTCAACACCGCCACCGGCGACTTCTTCGTGAATTTCAACGGTGCGACGGTCAGCGATACCTCGGTGACGTACGATTCGTTTTAAGGGCCTTGCGAAAATAGGCGAGGTTTGCCGGTTGCAGCGACTTATCGGGACATGTCGGTACTGACTACCATCTCGGTTTCAAGGGACTTGGTGGTTAAACCGGACCGATGAGTTCTAGCGGAGTCGGTCGAGCAGGGGGATTTCCACCAGCGCTCGAATGGTGAGAGCCAATGAGTCAAGCAACCGTGACAGACGGAGAGGTTAGATGACACAGACCAGTCATCGTATTCTTGTCGCCGAGGACAACGCTGCCCTAGCTTCGGTCGTACGATTTAGTTTGGAGTCGGCTGGGTATCAGGTCGAGGTCGCGCGGAACGGACGGCTAGCCTGGGAGTTGTTCGACGAGCAGCCGTTTGATCTGGTGGTGACCGACCAGCAGATGCCAGAAATGACTGGGATCGAGTTGTGTGAGCACATCACGGCTAGTCGAGGGGCGATGTCGGTGCCGATTATCTTGCTCACCGCCAAAGGGTTAGAACTCGATTTGCCGCATCTACGTAATACGCTGGGCATTTCGGCCGCCTATGCCAAGCCATTCAGCCCGGCTCAGGTTGTGCAGACCGTTCAAGAGTTGCTGTTGCCAGTGGCCAAGTCCTAGCCCTCTTTTGCTCATCTCAAGGGAGACAGGAGGGCTGCCATGGGTCAAACGACGAGCCAAATCGAGTTGCCTCGGCGCGTGGTCGTCTATTATCTGCTGTTTTGCACGATTGCGGTCGCTTGGCTCACCGTAGGGGTGGTGTACGTCACGCACGCCGTGCTGACCAATCGAACTGAAAACACGTGCCTGGTGCAACTTGGCAAGGCCTCGGCCGCGATTGAGATCGACTACATCCGCCACGGTACGGCCAACCTTCAACAGGTTGTTAACCAGTTGCACGCGGAGGCCAAGCTTGCCTACTGTGCCGTCGAGTCGCTCGAGGGGCGCTATCTAGCCCACACGGTAGCCGACCAAATTGGTCAGCCGGCCGTGGAGCCGGTTGGCGAACCGTTGCGTTGGGGGGCGGTCGAAGGGGTGCGTTTCGTCGGTGAGAATCGCATGGTGTTGCGCGAATATCGAACAGTGCTCGTGGCCGGTGAACACAAATTTGGCACACTCCGAATCGCGGTCCCCGAACCAGACTTTTGGGTCACCATCCACGATGCAGCCGATTTCGCGCCGTGGACCGTGATTGGGCCGTTGGGGCTGGTCTGTATCGGGGCGGTAGTGATGCGCAAAATGGTGCGACCTGTGGCCGACGTTGACCGGCAGCTAAAACAGCTTGCCCATGCTGGGACGATCGAGGATGTCGATTTACAAGGCGTTGAAAGCCGTGGCCCTGCTGCCTTGGGATGGAACCGGCTAGTCGACTGGCTTGGCAATCAGCGTCAGGCGCCGGCCTTGGAAGACCGGTTGGCCGAGGCGGTCCGAGCGCGCCAGGCCTCGCGCGGGCATGAGGTGCTGAACAGTCTCTCAGACGGGATCGTGGTCACCGATCTCGAAGGGCGAGTGACGTTTGCCAACCCTGCGTTGCCGGCGTTACTAGGAACTGATGACGAAGCTCAGGCAATCGTTGGTCGCGCGATCGACGAAGTGTTGGGCGACGATGGGGCCGAGGCGGACCCGCTCAAGCCGTTTCAAGGGCAAGCGCCGTTGCGGACGATTGTGGCCGAAATCTCTCGCCAGAACGCTAGTGGGCAACGCGTGCTCCGTTTGGCCCGACAGCCGGTCCGCCAGACTGGTCAGACCTCGTTGGCAGGACATGTCTGGACCGTGCGCGACGTAACCCAGCAAAAGCTGGCCGAAAAAATGCGAGACCAATTTCTTGATTCGGCAACCCACGAGCTGCGCACCCCGTTGGCTAACATCAAGGCCTATGCCGAAACGTTGGCCATGAACGAAATGCTGGACGTCGATCAGCAAAAAGAGTTTTGTAATACCATCAACAGCGAGGCGACGCGGCTGGCGCGATTTATCGACGATTTGTTGAGCCTGAGCAGTATCGAGGTCGGGGCGATGTCGATCAATCGCCAGACGGTCGATACCGAACGGTTGTTTGCCGAGGTGATCGCCAAGGTCCAACCGTTAATGGACCAAAAACAGATCGCTTTTGCTTCGCTGTTTCCCGAAAAGATGCCTGAGCTACGGCTGGACAAAGACAAAATTGCCGCCACGCTGGTCAATCTGTTGGGCAACGCCGCTAAATATACTCCGAACGATGGCCGCGTGGAATTGAAGGTGCGGCTCAACAACGAGCAGATGATTATTGATGTGGAAGACACCGGGGTCGGGATTGCCAAAGACGAGTTGCCGCATGTGTTTGAGAAATTCTTCCGCAGCAACGACAGTCGGGTACAAGAGGAAATCGGTACTGGGCTCGGGTTGTCACTGGCCCAAGAAGTGATCCGCCTGCATGGAGGAGAGGTGTTGGTCGAAAGCGAGTTGAACCAAGGCAGCAAGTTTACCTGCACGTTGCCCTTGGAGGGCTAGGTCGATGCCCAGCTATGTCTGTGAAAAACAAGGCGCGGTCGACTTGATCAGCATTACCCAGTCACTGAATGCCGAGATTGCTCCGGAACTTTCCCAAGTGATCGAGCAGCAGTTGGGCAATGGCCAGCCGATGGCGGTGCTCGACTTGCAGCGTGCTAGTTTGATTGATAGCGCCGGGCTAGAAGTGTTGCTCGATTGCCAGGAGGCCTTTCAAGCTCGCGGAGGGATGCTCAAGCTGTCCGGGGCAAACGGGTTGTGTCGCGATATTCTCCGGGCAACAGGCGTCGAGGAGCGATTCGAGTTGTATGCGGAGACTAACGAAGCGGTAAGGAGCTTCTCGCGATGAGCACGGTGGCACAAACGCGAACTGTTGCGCCACGTTGGGTGCCGACCGCCGCGAAGCCGGTCCCGCTGGGCGAACGGCTGATTCGCTCCAATCTGATTTCCGCTGACGAGTTGCAGTCAGCGCTGCAGCTTCAGGTCGAAAAAGGCCAACGCATTGGCGAAACGCTGATCGAGCTGGGCGTGATTAGCGAAGAGCAGTTGCTCCCCTTTATTGAAGAGCAACTTGGCATGCCGGCCGTGCGACTGCGCGATGGGATGCTCGATCCGGCCGTGGTGCGAACCATTCCCCAGCCGGTGGCCACACGGATCGAGGCGCTGGCAATGTTCCGCGTTCGCGATACGCTGACCGTGGCGCTCTCCGACCCCCAGAACCTGAGTTGGATTGATGAACTCGAACGGATTACCCGACTGCGCGTAAGGCCGGTCTTTGCCTTTGCTGCTAGCATTCGCCGGATTTTGGAGCGATGCTACAAAGAAGACTTTCAGGTTGATTCAGTCACCGCCGATCTGGACGAAGCGGCCGTTGAATTGCAGGCTGATCTGACCGATGTCGATCTTTCGGCCATCGAGCAGATGGTCGACGGTAGCCCGGTGATCAATCTGGTGAATTACCTGATCTTGCAGGCAATTCGCAAGGGGGCGAGCGATATTCACGTCGAGCCGGCTCGCAGTTATTCGGTCGTCCGATATCGGATCGACGGTCAGTTGGTTGAAGTGCTTCGTCCTCGGCGAGAAATCCATCCAGCGGTGATTTCTCGTGTGAAGGTGATGGGCAAAATGGATATTGCCGAGCAGCGAGTTCCCCAGGACGGGCGCTGCCAGGTGTTGGTCGATGGCAAACAGGTCGACCTGCGGATCTCGACGTTGCCGACCGTCTTGGGCGAAAAGATCGTGATGCGTGTGCTCGACAAGCAACGTTTGACCTTCGACCTCGAAAAGCTCGGCATGGCTGCCGACACGTTGCAGGACATCAAGCAGATGTTAGCCCGGCCTTACGGGCTAATGCTGGTAACCGGGCCGACGGGAAGCGGCAAGACGACCACGTTGTACTCGGCGCTCGAACTCGTCAAATCGGTGCATCGCAATGTGGTGACCGTGGAAGATCCGGTTGAATATCAGATCGAATTGGTGAATCAGGTTCAGGTTGACTCTGCCCGCACGCTGACGTTTGCCAATTCGTTGCGATCTATTTTGCGTCAAGATCCCGATGTAATCATGATCGGTGAGATTCGCGATTCCGAGACGGCTCAGGTCGCGGTGCAGGCGGCCCTGACGGGGCATCTAGTGCTGAGCACTTTGCACACGAACGATAGCGTGAGCGCAGTCACGCGATTGGTCGACATGGGGGTCGAGCCGTTTAAGTTGGCGGCGGCCGTGGTCGGTGTGATTGCTCAACGGCTGGTCCGCACGATCTGCCAGAGCTGTGAGACGTCGTATTATCCCAAACGCGAGTTCCTCGAAGCCATCCATTACCAAGGCGACATGCGCCGGAGCTTTCGCCGCGGAGAAGGCTGCCGTGATTGCTTTGACACTGGCTGCAAGGGCCGGGTAGGGATCTATGAAGTGCTCACGGCCAATAACGAGATTCGGCGATTCATTGCCGATGGGGCACCGGTCGACATGCTACGGCAGTGGATGCGAGAGCAGGGAGCCCGCACGTTGTTGGAAGCGGGTTTGCAACTTGCCGAGCAGGAAATCACAAGTCTAGAGGAGGTGGCGCGGGTAGCGCTATTCGAATAAAGATGGCAACGATTGTTCCCCAACCAACGGCCGAGCTACCGGCCTCCGAACCTGCGGCCAGATTACAGCCGGGATTGGCCGTGTCGCGCACAGGCCGTCGACGCCAGATCCATCCCCGGGAAATTGTCGCCATCTCCTCGCAGTTGGCCATCATGACCCGCTCGGGCGTCGAGGTGGCCGGAGCGCTCCAGTCGCTGGCGCGCCAATGTCGCAATCCACACTTGCGGCGAGTGCTGGAGAACGTGCATGAAGGGGTCATCGGCGGCAAAAGCTTTTCGGCGGCACTCGCCGAACATGAGGATATTTTCGGTGGAGCCTATGTGGCCAGTGTGGCTGCTGGCGAAGCGTCGGGAAAGATGGCTCTGGTGCTGGCTCAATTGGCCGCCTTGCAGCGCAGCGACCTGCGGCTTCGTGGAACGATTCGTACGTTGCTGGCCTATCCGGTCATGCTGATGCTGGTGTCGGGCTTGGTCATTGTCAGCTTGGTGCTGTTTGTATTGCCACAGTTTGCTGACATTTTTGATCAGTACGATACACCATTGCCGGCGATTACCCGAGTGTTGCTAGCGATCGCCACCGAAGTGCAAACCCGATTTTGGCTCTGGGGAACCTTGGCTCTGGCGGGAGTTCTCGCTCTGGCTGCCGGCTTTCTGAGCGAGCGTGGTCGTGAGATTCGCGATTCACTGTTGCTCAACTCGCCGCTGCTGCGCGAGGTCAGCCGGTCGTTGTTGATTGGACGTGCCTGTCGTTCGCTGGGCCTGATGATCGACAGCGGAGTGCCACTGCTGGAGAGTTTAGGCTTGGCGCGAAAGTCGATTAGCAACCGGCTCTATCGCCGACTGTTTGACCGCCTGGCGGATGACGTGATGAATGGGCGCGGGTTGGCCAACGCGCTGTTAGAGACAAACTTTGTGCCCCCGTCGGCGGCCGAAATGCTTGTCACGGCCGAACGAACCGGCAACCTGGGCTCGGTGACCCAATTGATTGGCGAACATTTTGAAGAAGAAGCCGAATCTCGATTGCGCGAAATCGTAACGGTGCTTGAACCAGTGATTACCGTTGGCATGGGCGCGATTGTGGCCGTGGTCGTGCTGGCTGTGATGATGCCAATGTTCGACTTGGCAACCTTTGCCGGAGGGTAGCAACGGCCACCGGCCGCTGCGATTCCCTAATGACGACTTTGCAGGCGTCCTGACTTCCAATATCAATGCCCACTGCTGAACGATAAATATGTTTTTTACGACCAAACGAGGTTGGATCGGCGTTGATGTCGGCACGCATGCCGTCAAGCTTGCGCAATTGGTCTATCAGCATGGGCGGTTGGAACTGGCCGAGGCAAGAATCGTTCGGCGTGAAACTGCCTGGCAAAGCGACCTCTGGCCACAGGTCATACCGCTCGACTCACAACGCGAGATTCAAACGGCCTTGACCCTGGGCGAACGGTTCCAGGGACGTGGCGCCGCTTGCACATTGCCAATGGCCGTTTGCGATTTGCATGGAATGGCGATTCCAGATGCCAACCGAGAAGCTCAGGAAGCACAAATCGGCAAGGAATTGTCCGAGTTGGCCACCCGACCGTTGCAGTTTGGGTTTTGGCCAATCCAGTATGAAGGCGATCGACACGGGCCGAATGACACCAACGTCCATGTGGTGAGCCTGGGAACCGATTGGGCGGATCGTGTTTGTACCGACTTGGCTGCTGGTGGGCTCGAAAGCAGGGTGTTGGATGTGGTGCCGACTGCCTTGGCTCGGGCAACTAAACTCGAAGTGGCATACGACCCACAGGCCGTGGTAGCGGTGGTCGATTGGGGATATACACGGGTTACGTTTGGCGTGGTGGTCGACGGACAGCCGCTGTTTGTGCGGGTTTTTTCCGGCTGTGGATACGGCCAAGTGATTGCCGAAACGTGCCAGGCATTGGGGCTTCAGCAAGAGGAAGCCCAAGCGGTTCTGCGACAGCGCGAAGTGGCCAGCAGCAAGACCGAAGGAGACGAGTTGTCACAAATTTTGGCGGAATGTCTGGCGGAAACGCTCCGGGTGCTGGTCGACGAACTGGGACGCTCGCTCGCCTATTTGCAGGCATATCGTCCTCGGCTGACGCCTAGCACGCTAGTCTTGTTTGGCGGCGGCGCGACGATCAAAAACTCCGCCGAATTGATTGCCGAACAGGTAGGAATTCCAGCCCGGGTGTTTCAACTGGCCGGCCAAGAAGCAACGAACGAAGCCACCTCGCTACCGTCTGAGCTGTTTGGCGCTGCTGCCGCTCTTTCTCAGTTGGCTTGGGAGGCGGCCGCATGACCTATCTGGACCTGCGTACTATCGGCTTTCAACGACAACGAATCGTGCGCGCGTGCACTCTCCGCTGGGCAATCGTGTTGTTGGTAAGTCTGCCGGTTGGGGCCATATTCATCGGCGAGCAATGGCGCCGAGAGCGGCGTGAAGCGGCATTACTCGAGGCGATGGAGGCGCAATATCGCCCGATTCAAAAGCTGCAGGCTGCCAATGCGACATTACAGGCTCAGATTGACACCATGCACCAACGACAGGCAATCGCCTTGACCTTGTATGAAGAAAAGCCGCTGCTGGCCTTATTGGGGGTGGTAAGTCGGGCGGCTCGAGACAATCAAGGGCAAGTCTTTATCAAGCAATTTCATTACGGCAATCATCTGCAAGCCAGCCAGGAGAATGAACCGGCAGACGCATCGAATCAGGTAGTAAGTCGCTTGGATTTGAGTGGGGTCGGAGTCGACAATGTTGCAGTTGCCCAGTTTGCGGCGGCGATTCGCGACATGCACCTGTTTAAAAAAGTGGAACTGAAGTCGTCTGGGACAACCCAGTTGGGCACGATGGCTGCGAAGTCATTCAAGCTGGAATGTGAACTGTAGAGTAAATGGCATTCGAATTTGAGGGTTGCAAGCTTCTGTTTACCCCTAGCCGCGACGCGTCGCTGGGGCCCCATAAAAACAAATGACATCGTCTACTAGGTCGCGCCCGCTATGGTAAAAAGCAGTTTGCTCTAAAACCCATACGTCGGATCAAAATCCTGACAACCTGCGATTGAACATGAACTCAGCCCGATCCAACCTGAAACGTTTGCGAGCCGCTTGCCATGGCGCGGGATTGGCGGTGGTCGTGCTATGCCTGGGGGCTGGATATTTTGGGATCGGAGGACCGATTGCCAGCGAGCGCGCCAGTCATTTGGCTCGCATCGAACAGTTGGAACAGTTGCTCAGAACTTCTTCCCAGACAAAACACCAGCATGCCCAATTGAAAAGCCAATTGGCCGATTTGGAAGCCAAGGCCGAATCGGTGCGACGCCGAGTGCCAGAAACCGCCGAAGAGGCGGTCTTTCTAGGGCGGATCGCTGAGATCGCCAGTCAGGTCGATTTGCACATTGCCGACTACCAACGAGGACGAGTCGTACGGCAGCCGACTCACTCGCAGATTGAAATCGGCCTCAAATGCGAGGGCACGTATCAAAGCATCTGCGATTTTCTCGACGCAATCGAACAAATGCCACGTGTTTCGTCGACCAAAACCGCGGCGATCACCGCCGATAAACGCTTTGAGCGGTTGCCATTTCAGTTGGTGCTAGTCCTCTACTACGGCATGCAAGACGCCCCCCAGGCGGTTCAGGAGGCAAGCCATGGCTGAACAAGGCAGGATGGCTCGAACCGGGGCGACTCCAGGTAAGTTGGTGCTGATCGCCGTGTTGGCAATTGTGCTGGTCGTCGTGCTGGTGGTCCAGTTTGGCGGCGATGCCGAGCCAACGGCCGCCAACGCCAAACGCCCTCTTGCGCGTCGTCGGCCTGCGTTGCCGGTTGTGAAGGCTTCGCTGGCGCCACGCCCAGTGGTGACTCCGCATGTGGTGACGACGACAACGGCGGTCAAACACTGGTCTCCCATCCCCATGGAAGAGATCCGGCAGTATGACCCGTTTGCCCTGCCAAGCTGGGGCCAAGTGGCCCAAGCTGCCCCGGCCGAACAGTCAAGCAACCCAGCGACGAACCAAGATCCACGAGACGCAGAACGTCGGACTGCCTTGGCCAAATTGATGCAGCAGGGAGTTTCGATCGTGGTGGTCAACGGAGATCGACGCACGGCTACGATTGGCGAGCGAACCGTGGCGGTCGGCGACACACTATTGGGGTATCGAGTGAAAGCAATCACGGCCACTGGCGTCGTGTTGGATGATTCGCAGCCGTAGTCTGCAGTCGTCATGAAATTATTGAGAATAGGAGGCGGCCATGATGGGCCGATGGTTTGGAAACCGATCACGGATGATTTTCCAAGCAGCGATGTGCGCACTAGGCACGCTGCTGCTGGTCCAGCCTGCATGTGGCCAAACCGCGCCGATCGACGCGCCGCGCTTGCCGCAAGCGGCCAACGTGGTGCGCTCGAAGCCGCCTGCGCTCGGAACTGCCAATCACGTAACCGTTCCGGTGCGCAAGCAGGAATCGCCAGAGGATCTAGAGATTCGGGCTGACGGCGAACTCATCTCGCTCACCGTCCGCGAAGCGCCAATTAAAGATGTGCTGGCGATGATTGCGCGTACCTGTGGCTTGAACCTGGTCTGTAGCGCCGACGGCGAAAAACTAGTGACCCTCACTCTGGATCGCGTGACCTTGTCCGACGCGCTCGATGCCCTGCTGTCGGTGGCCGGTTATACCTGGACTTGGCACAACAACATCATTCACGTCACTCCACTCGAAGGCGGAGCCAAACTTCCGCCGGGCATCCAAGGCCGCCAGATCGCGATATTCGAACTCGACTATGCGTCGGCCGTCGACGTCGATTTGGCCGTGAAGGGGATGCTTTCGCCGGTCGGCCAGTCGTTTATCCGCGAGAGTAGCCCTACCAACAACCGTAAAACTACCGAAACCATTATCGTCGAGGATCTGCCGATCTATCTTGCGCGAATCGAACGTTACATTTCGCAGTTGGATGTGCCGCCCCGCCAGGTGATGATCGAGGTGCAAATCCTCGAAGTCGATTTGAAAGACGATGCCCGCCACGGCGTGAATTTTGAGGTGCTCTCACAAATTGCCGATAGCGAGTTGTCGATTCGCACGCGAGGGCTAGCCAATTCGTTGGCCCCCCAGGCATTTTTTCTCGAACTCACCGGGGGCGACCTGACCGGCCTGGTCGAGGCTTTGAAGAACACGACCGATGCCAAAACCTTGGCTTCTCCTCGGATTCTGGCGCTCAACGGGCAAGAATCACGCATTCAGATTGGGCAGCAGCTTGGTTTTCGCGTCACCACCACCACCGAGACGAGTACGCTGGAGAGCGTGGAATTTATCGACGTTGGCGTTGTGGTTCGGGTTACGCCCCACATTACGCGCGATGGTCAAGTGTTGATGCGCATTCGTCCAGAGGTTTCCAGCGGGCAAGTCAATCCCGACACCGGGCTGCCTGAGGAAGAGACGACCGAAGTCGAAACCGACGTGCTATTGCCTGATGGTCAGGGGATTATTATTGGTGGGCTGATTCAGGAAAAAGATACGAACATTCAAAGCAAGGTGCCGTTGTTGGGCGACCTCCATTACGTAGGGGCGCTGTTCCAACGCCGTCAGGTGATGAAGTCGCGGTCCGAGGTGATTGTGGCGCTTGTGCCGCATGTTTTTCCGCTCAACCCTTGCCAGCAAGAACGCGTGGATTCGGAGGTGACTCGGGCTCACCAGCCGTTGGTCTACGGCCCCTTGCATCGTAACCCACGACCGTATGAACCCCGGCTTCCCGACACATTTCGCAATCCGATCCCGTTGTGGCCCCAGCGGGCTCATCGTGCCGCTCCGGCCAGTAAGGTTGAATACCCAGTGCGGTTGCCCCAGGCTTCGGCATCTTCACAGACCGAGATGCCTGTGACCACAAAGCCTGGGGATTTCGAGGATGTCGAGGTTTTGCCACTTCCGCCGGTTGATGCACGCTAATCATCCGGCGCCAAGCTCATAAAACCTGTTGCTCATTGCCAAGGGGACTCAGAACGATGAACCGATTGCCAATTCCTGACGAACTAAAGCACTTAATCGAAAAACGTGAAGCGGAACGGCGTGCTAACGAAGAACGTCGTGCGGAAGACGCGCTGGTTGACTCGACCGCGGAGAAACGCTCTGGCCAGCAGCGCCGACAGGTAGAAGACCGGCGCACGGAAGAGTAGTTTTTAGCTTTTGGATAACACGACAGCCGATCGTAGCAGGCACACTCCGTGTGCCGTCCGCCTTTGGATTTCTGATTGGCGATTTGGCTTTTAGTGAGTTGGTCGATTCCGACCGAGAAAACCAGTTAGCTCATGCCGGAAATAGCGATGGCCTCGGTCGAGTTGCAATTGGTCGCGCAGCCATTCGTAGCGGCGAATGCGCACCGTCTCGGTGGCTTCAAAGTTGCCATGCCCATAGGCATTCAAGTGGACGTTTAGCAGGCCATACGGATCGAGCGCCAGGTCGCTGGCAGGTTCGACCGTACGAAACGTGATCTGAAATCGGGCTCCACGCGGCCCAAAATCCGTGGGTCGAACCTAGTCGCTGGCTCGTTGCAGGGTTTCAAACCCCCGTGTCTCGCGGCGGCGCCCATGGCGATAGCCGGTCAGCTCGACCATCAGGTTGCCCTTGACTGGCACGAGGTGTCCCCAGGCATCCAAGGGGGCCACGAACAATTCGATGCCGTCCGGTTCGACGTCACGATCCCAGTTGCGCAGCTCGGCGTAAACGTCAATTGCTACTACCTGGGGCGGGCTGTCGAGGCTGTCGCCAGAATGTTTTTTGGCTGTTCGAGCAATTTTGAGAGGCCGGGGCGCGAGAAACATGGCGGTGGTTTCGGCCGTTTGGAGTTGTTCCACACGCTCGGCAAACTGGGCCGAGGTGAGCCGTTGTTCCTTCCACTCGACATGTTCAACGTGTTCCCAAGCGATCGCCACGGCGACGCTGATGTTCTCTTGCGAACTGCGAATCCAGAGGGCTTGAGCGTTCGAGCGAGAGTCGACTTCTCCAGACACGGTTCGCCCAGTGTGCATGGAGACCATGACCGGTTCGGCTTGTGCTGGTTTTCCGATGATGGCGCCGATAAGCAGACCAATGGCAAGCAAAACGCAACGGCTGATCGACGACATGGCGCGACCCTGTGGACTTCAGGCGAAAAGAGAATGAACCGCAAAGAAAGGCGGACCGGTGTTCGGCTGATTCCTATTTTCGCATGCCAGGGTTCGCCTAGCAAGCAACGTCTGTTCCTAAATGAGGGGAGGCATCCATTAAATTTGTGGGTTGCAAGCTTCTGTTTGCCCCCTAGCCGCGACGCGACGCGTCGCCGGGGCCTCATAAAAACAAATGAATTCAGGTACTAGTGCTCTGTCTGGCGAACTTCCCCTAGACCTCCCGTTGACTCGCGCAGGGGCCCATCTATCCTAGGTGTTTGTCTCATAAACCGCCAGAAAGGCGTGAAGCGCAAGCGAAAAAATTGGAAGTGGAGAAGCATCGTAAAAATTCCTTCGCTTGCGCTTCACGCCTTTCAATCCATATGGTTTGACGGCGAGTTTTAGGACAAAGCCTAGCACTAGCGCAGGTCACCGTGCAGAAGACACCGTAGACCAGTTCTCCAACGTGGCGGCTGGCCGACAAGCTTGTCTGCGGTGTTTCCCCAACAGAACTGTGGCGAAGGCACGGATGTGTCGGCACATGTGTGAGCAGCTTTGCTCGAGCATCCAAGGTGCAGCAAACCCGACATGCCAGAAGTTGCCAGCCAACGCCGCCCGGCGCCGTCTAACATTCAGCTGCCTGAGTTGACCATTCGCGCACGTCATGGCTGGGCTGCGCTACGCTTAGGCGAGCTGTGGCAGTATCGCGAGTTGTTGGCCTTTTTAGCCTGGCGCGACATCAAGGTCCGCTACAAGCAAACCGTGATGGGGGCTTCCTGGGCCATTATCCAACCATTTTTTACGATGGTTGTCTTTAGTCTCTTCTTTGGGCGGCTCGGCAAAATCCCCTCTGACGGAATTCCCTATCCGATCTTTGCCTATGCGGCCTTGGTGCCTTGGCAGTTCTTTTCGACCGGCTTAAATCAGGCAGCCACCTGCTTGGTGACCGACGCCCGACTGATTACAAAAATCTACTTTCCACGAATGATCGTTCCGCTGTCGACGGTGCTGTCGGGGTTGGTCGATTTCGTGCTCGCCTTTTCGGTACTGTTGGGCATGATGTTTTATTTTGGCCTGGCACCGACCGTTCAGGTGCTCTGGCTGCCGGTGTTTGTGCTGTTGACCGTGACCACGGCGCTAGGGGCTGGCCTATGGTTGGCCGCCTTGAACGTGCAGTTTCGCGATGTGCGCTACACGCTGCCGTTTCTTACTCAAGTGTGGCTATTTGCCACGCCGATCGCCTATCCGAGCAGTTTGTTGTCAGAGCCGTGGCGAACCGTTTATGGAATCAATCCAATGGTTGGCGTGGTGGAAGGATTTCGTTGGGCACTGTTGGGGGCCGAGACCGAGCCAGGCGGAATGTTTTTGGTCTCTTGTCTGGCGTCGCTGTTGCTGCTAGTGAGCGGAGCGTTTTACTTTCGCCGCATGGAATCGACGTTTGCTGACATTGTGTAACGGCAATTTGAATGGACAACGTCTACGTACAAGTTGAAGGGCTCGGCAAGCGTTATCGCATTGGCGCGAAACGTCAACGCTATCGGACCATTCGCGAAACCGCGCGCGACATGGCCCTGGCGCCGTTGCGTCGGGCAGGGCGATTGCTTGCCGGACAGGCCCAAGGGGCCGCCGATCTGACTGACACGATGTGGGCGATCAAGGACATCAACTTTTCGATTGGTCAGGGCGACGTAGTTGGCATTATTGGCCGCAACGGCGCTGGCAAAAGCACCTTGCTTAAAGTCCTCTCACGGATTACTGAACCGACCGAAGGCGAAGCCCGCATCCGCGGTCGGGTTGGATCTCTATTAGAAGTGGGAACCGGTTTTCATCCCGAGCTTACCGGCCGCGAGAACGTCTATTTGAGTGGCGCCGTGCTCGGGATGCGGCGATTCGAGATCCACCGTAAATTCGACGAGATTATCGACTTTGCTGGTGTCGAGAAATTTATCGAAACGCCGCTCAAACACTATTCGAGCGGGATGTATCTGCGGCTGGCCTTTGCCGTGGCCGCGCATCTGGAGCCAGAGATTTTGCTGGTCGACGAGGTGTTGGCCGTTGGCGATGCCGAGTTTCAACGCAAGTGCCTGAACAAAATGGAGTCGGTAGGCGGCCAAGGGCGGACCGTCTTTTATGTGTCGCACAACATGCCGACCGTCGCGCGGCTCTGCCAGCGCACCATCATGCTACACCAAGGCCAAGTGGCCATGGACGGGCCAACGCGGGAGGTGGTGAGCGCCTATTTGACCTCAGAGCTAGGCACGCGAGCCATGCGCGCCTGGGACGATCCGCGAACTGCGCCCGGCAACGAGATCGTTCGGCTGCGCGCCATGCGAGTGCGCGACGTCCATGGCGAGGTGTCCGACGCGATCGATGTGCGACAGCCAGTTGGCATCGAGTTTGAATACGACGTGCTGAAGGGCGGCCAGCCTTTGGTGCCTTGGTTTACGTTGACCAACGAGGAAGGGGTCGACGTCTTTTCAGCGTTGAACCACGCCCCAGCGGTCGACGCGCAGCCTTGCTCGCCGGGACGCCATCGGAGCACGGCTTGGATTCCGGCCAACCTGTTGACCGAAGGGACGATGGTCATTTCGCCGGCGATCTTAACGAATCATCCGCGCCACGTCCATTTTTATGAACGCGACGCAGTGGCGTTTCAAGTGATCGATCCCTTGGCTGGCGACTCTGCCCGAGGGCAATGGACAGGCCAAATGGCTGGCGTGGTGCGGCCTGTGTTGAACTGGGAAACCGAACATCTTACCAGCGGTCCGGCTCAGGTTGGAACGCCGGCCTTGGAAGAGCCTACCGTAACCGGGAGCAACCGATGAAGGTAGCAGTTCTTGCCGGAGGAAAAGGGACGCGGCTGGCTGAAGAAACCGAGGTGCGGCCCAAGGCATTGGTCGAAATTGGCGGCCGGCCGATCCTGTGGCACATCATGCGGCACTATGCCCATTTTGGCTTCGAAGATTTTGCCATCGCGCTTGGTTACAAAGGCGAGCTAATCAAGAAATACATGCTCGACTACTGTTCGTTGAGTAGCAACTTGACGGTCAACCTGGGCACCGGCGAGGTGCAACGCAACGGCGGCTACCAGCCGGGCTGGACCGTCGAGTTGGTGGATACTGGTAACGAGACAATGACGGGCGGGCGGATCAAGCGTTTAGCGCCGCTAGTCGGCGACGAAACGTTCATGCTTACCTGGTGCGACGGGGTGGCCGACATCGACTTAAAAACTCTGCTTGATTTTCATCGTTCGCATGGTCGCTTGGCCACCTTGACCGCGGTGCGTCCGCCTGCCCGCTATGGCCATCTTGAATTTACCGGCGATCGAGTCGTCGAATTCAACGAAAAGCCGCAGACGGCTGAAGGCTGGATCAATGGCGCTTTCTTCGTGCTCGAGCCTGGCGTGTTCGACTACATCGACGGCGACGCGACCCAATGGGAACGCGAACCGTTAGAACGTTTGGCCAGCGACGGTCAACTAATGGCTTACCGGCACCATGGCTTTTGGCAATGCATGGACACACTACGAGAAAAACACCTGCTAGAAACCGCCTGGCAAACCGGCCAAGCACCCTGGAAGCTTTGGGATTTCTGATTTGGAATTTGGAATTTGGAATTTGGAATTTGGAATTTGGAATTTGGAATTTGGAATTTGGAATTTGGAATTTGGAATTTGGAATTTGGAATT
>JANQPJ010000166.1 GCA_028289525.1 Pirellulales bacterium | reverse complement strand
ACCATCAAGGGGAACACTCAAGCGTTTGAAAATCCGTGTTCAATCCGTGTAAATCCGTGGCTATTTTCAAGCCTTTCGGTTGGACTTCGCGCTGTAGTACTAGAGTGCATTTCAAAACCAACTGGTCTCAAGTTGTGTGATTGCTACAGCAAATCCGTTTGAAACCATCTTCAACCATCGCGCGCCGCGCGATGGTCTACCAAACGGCCAGCGACCCCGATCGCCGCCAGTAGTCCGTCGGTTTCGGCCACGCCTTGCCAGGCTAGGTCGGGCGCGGTGCCGTGAGCCACGCTAGTTCGTACGATCGGCAAACCGAGCGTCACATTCACCGCGCGATGCATTCCAAGCAACTTGAGCGCGATGTGACCTTGATCGTGATAAAGGGCTACGACGCCATCGAACTCTCCGCCTGCAGCTCGAATCATCACGGTGTCGGCCGGCAAGGGACCAGCAACTTGCATGCCTGCTTGGCGGGCTAGGGCGACTGCCGGTTCAACCAAACGCGACTCTTCGTCGCCAAACAAGCCGGATTCGCCGCCGTGAGGATTGAGCGCACAGACCGCCAATCGCGGGGGCCCGGCTTGCAACCGTCCCAGCCCCGCATGGGCCAACTGGCAGGTTGCCAGAATGGATTCCACGGTCAGGTGGGAGAAGACATCGCGCAACGCCATATGCAGCGTGACATGCACGACGCCCAGGCCATGCGGCCCAGAGACCGCTTCGCCAGCGGGCAGGTAGAGCATCATGGCTACTTCGGGCGCGCCGCAGAGTTCGCCTAGCAGTTCGGTGTGGCCAGGGTAGTCGTGGCCAGCTTGGTGGAGCGCGGCCTTGCTGAGCGGGGCAGTGCAGATGGCATCCACTTGGCCAGTGAGCGCCAGTTGGGCCGCACAGACAACCGCTTCGTAGGCAGCCTGGCCGCCGACAGCCGACACGCCAGCGCCAATTGCCTGTCGAGCATCTGCCTCGCCTGCCGGTAGGCAGCACAACACCTGGGGCAAGGCCGTGGCCTGATCGACCGTGGCGATTTCCGCGATTTGCAACTCAGGTGCAAACCGTGTGGCCGCTTGCCGGAACACCTCGGGATGCCCGATCGCGACTGGAGCCGTGTTCGTTTCTAGAACCGTTTGCCGCCAGGCGCGGACGATGATCTCAGGGCCAATGCCTGAGGGATCGCCCATGGTGAGGGCAATTTTCGGTCGTGCGAGTGACGTATTCACCAATTTGGAATTTCTGATTTGGTAGCACTTCAGTAGAGCGGTTGAGGGTCTAGGGTTGAGGGCACGCGCTAACGCGGACCACCACTCACTACCTACCACTTTAGCAACCGCGATGTGGGTAGACAAAGGGACTGGAAGAAAGTCCAATAGGCGTTCCGCCTCGCTCGGCGGCTTGCCACCTTAGATAAATTAGCAAAACTCCTGCCTTCTGTGATTGGTGCCGTGTCTCGCATTTTCTTTACGCTAAGTCTGTTTTCGTTACTGTTGCTGCTAGCCGCTTTGGGCTTGGGGCTAGGGATGGGTGACCTGTATGCCGACGATCTACAAGAGGCAACCTTGCGTTGGGCGACCGTACATCGCCTAACTGGGGTAGCAGCCGCGCTGGGCGTGGTGTTTGTGGCCAGCATCGTAGTCACTTATTTCGTGGGCACCAGTCGCTGGTGCAAGGAAGTGGTGGAAACCTACCGGCTCGATCGGTCATACATTGTACGAAGCGCTCAACTCAAACGGCGTACGTTTCCCTGGTCGCTCGGCAGCATGTTGTTGGTCGTTGGCATGATTGCCGTGGGGGCGGCTGCTGACCCAGGGACAGGACGCCCCACGGCACGCGATTGGGCCGATATCCATTTGTTGGCTTCACTGCTTGGGGTGGCGCTGATCTTGTGGTCGTATGTGCAGCAAGGCCGCAACATTCGCGCCAACCATCAGATCATCGACGAGGTAATGGCCGAGGTAGCCCGAGTGCGAACCGAACGTGGACTTGAAACCGAGGAAAAGAGAGTTGTTGGTTCTTAGTTGTTGGTTTTTGGTACACGTGATCGCGTCTCTCTCAACCCTCCACCCTCAACCCTCTACCGCGTCATGCGAGCCGTTGTTCAACGTGTAACCCAAGCCAGCGTGACGGTCGATGGGCATGTGGTTGGCGCGATCGAAGACGGTTTGCTGGTGTTGCTCGGGGTTGCCGAGGGCGATACCCAGGCTGATGCTAAACAGTTGGCCGAAAAAATCTGCCAGCTACGTATCTTTTCCGACGATGCCGACAAAATGAATCGCTCGCTGCTTGATGCAGGCGGAGCCTTGCTGGCTGTGAGTCAGTTTACCTTGCTTGGCGATTGCCGGAAGGGGAGACGGCCCAGCTTTGTCGCGGCCGCTGAGCCAGCCTTGGCCGAACGTCTTTACCAGCAGTTTGTCACCGATGTCAGGGCGTTGGGTGTGTGTGTCGAAACCGGAACGTTTCGCGCCCAAATGGAAGTGGCCTTAGTCAACACAGGCCCAGTCACGCTGTTGCTCGACACGCGAAATTAAGCGTTTCGCGAGCGGTCACCGACCGCTGTTTTTATGGTCGCGTTTACCGACGCAACTCTTCAAGAAACGAGGTAGCCGCCTCGTAGATTGATTCTTTTTCGGTGGTGCCGGAGTCGGTCGACTCGTGTTCGTGCGCGTCGTGGCGGCGGAACCCGGCCACGGGGGCTTCGATGCCATAGTGGTCCAGCACGACCGGTTCAGAGAGTACAACGGCGGTTAGCAACAGCAGCTTGGCATAGACCGAGATGTTGCCCCAGAGATCTTTACCCCAAAACTTGAGCGCCGTGCCGGCTGACTTCTTCAAACGCAAACGACCTCGGGCCCATTCGATGCTATAGAGTTCGTCGAGCGCCAAATGCGATAAGACCCCCAGCAGCACTCCGCCGGCATTAAAGAACCGTAGACGAATGTCGTGACAGCCGCAAATCAGGAAACCGAGTTCGGCGAAGATGATGGCCGCCGGAATGCTATGGAACATACCGCGGTGGACGGTATAGCGTTTTAGCATTTCAGAAACGCCAAAGCGGATGAGCAGGTAGATGGAACCGCCGGCCAGCACCATCGACTCGTATGAGAGCCCCAGTTGTTCGAAGCGACTCACAAGGAACATCGGAACAACCGCTGCGGCGAAGGCCATCGCTTCGCGAAGCGGCACTCCAGAGTCGCTGTCCAAGTCTGGCAGCATTCCTGACACCCCGCACAGCCCACCGGCGATCATGGCCGAGTCGATCGGCACGCCGGCCAAAATGCCGGTGCCGGCGTATCCAATGCCCAGCACGGTGCTGGTGCTGATATGCGTTTTGAAGTCGGCCATGGCTCGCTCTCAGCAAGGGTCGAATCAAGATCCGTAGGAGTGAACGTAGAGTCGCAAGACTGTAATCGAATCAGCGGTCATTGACCAAGACCAGTTCAGACGCCTCGGGAATGGCCTTCGCACGTTGCTGGGGTTTCGCTATACTCCGCGCTTTCACAACTTTGAACTTCGCTTGCTCAAGGAAGCAAACTCGTGGAAGCCTACGATGTCTTCATGCTGCTGGTGTTGATCGCGGCAACTATTTTTGGCGTTTGGAAAGGGATGGCCTGGCAGGTAGCATCGCTAGCATCGCTGGTCGTCAGCTATTTCGTGGCGCTGAAAGCGAGCCCTCAAATCGCGCCAATGTTTGGCGAGCAAGCGCCTTGGAACCGGTATCTGGCGATGTTGGCGCTCTATTTGGTCACGTCGCTGGTCATCTGGATGGCATTTCGGGTGGTCTCTGGCATGATTGATCGGGTCAAACTGTCCGAATTTGACCGCCAGATAGGCGGCCTCTTTGGGTTGGCCAAGGGAGTGTTGCTCTGTGTGGCGATCACGATCTTTGCCGTTAGCCTGTTGCCAGAGCAGCACAAACAGACGATCCTCGAGTCGAGATCTGGCTACTATATCGCCGTGTTGCTCGACAAATCGCACAACGTGATTCCGCCGGAACTGCACGATGTGCTCCATCCCTATATCCACCAGGCCCAAGAACAACTAAACCCGAATTCGTTCCATTTCCACGGCCACCACAACGCCGAAGAGCACCGTCGCTGGGCAGAAGAGACGACCAACGATGACTGGCCACTTACCCCGGTGCCGGCTCGGATTTCTGATTTCTGATTTGGAATTTAGGATTTGGACGCGCTGACGCGTATATAGGCCAGGGGAGTCAAGGAGGCCCGTTTTTCCGGGTTTTTTGACCCCTTAAATGAACATAAGAGTGATTATCGGACGTTGGGGTGAGGCAGATCTAGACGGCAACGGCATAGGAATTAGGAACTTTGACGCATCTCGTTTCCTTCGAGCTGCCCCCTGGCCGCGACCGGGCGCGTCGCCGGAAAATTGCTCGGAATCAGAAAGCGACGATTTCAAATCGCGTCGTGAGCGCGGCTAAATCAGACATCCAAAGCAGCGTCGTGGAATTGGCCCATCTGGCGAAACTTCTCGTAGCGGCCGGCCAGCAATTGCTCGGCCGGTTGGGAGCTGAGTTCTCGGAGCGATTTGACGAGATACGACTTGAGCGAATTGGCCATCTTGTGCGGATCGCGATGGGCACCGCCTAGCGGCTCTTCGATCACGTTGTCGACCACGCCCAGGCCAACTAGGTCGCCGGAACGCATCTTGAGAGCTCGGGCGGCCTCTTTCTTGAAGTTGTGGCTTTTCCAGAGAATTCCGGCACAACCCTCGGGACTGATGACCGAGTAATAGGCGTGTTCGAGCATCGCGACCCGGTCGCCAACGCCGATTCCCAATGCCCCGCCCGATCCGCCCTCGCCGATCACCACGCAGACGATCGGCGTCGGCAGCGACGACATCGCCATCATGCTTTCAGCAATGACTTGGGCTTGGCCCCGTTCTTCGGCGCCGATGCCAGGGTAAGCCCCTGGGGTGTCGATGAATGTGATGACCGGCATGCCATATTTGGCGGCCAACTGCATCTTGCTCATCGCCTTGCGGTAGCCTTCTGGGTGAGCACAGCCAAAGTAGCACAAGGTGCGCTCTTTGGTGGTTTTGCCCTTTTGGTGACCCATGACCATCACGCGGCGCCCGTCCAGCTTGGCGAATCCAGCCCGCAATGCTCGATCATCGCCAAAAAACTTGTCGCCATGCAGTTCGACAAACTCGTCGAAGATCAGGTCGAGATAGTCGGTCGTCATCGGCCGATCGGGATGTCGGGCGACTTCCACCGTTTCCCAGGGTTCGAGTTCGCTGTAGATCTTGCGTGTCAGGTCAGCGACCTTGCGTCGCAAGCCACGGATCTCTTCATGGGTTTCAGGCGTCTTCTCGGCCAATCGCTCCAGCTCTTCGAGCCGCGCTTCTTCTGCGTAAATTGGTTGCTCAAACGTCAAACGGAAATCGCTGCTTGCCATGGGTGGTTCTCGGTTTTATCCAACGGTGCCTGAGCGACGCCGCGCTAGCAGTGCTAACGGCCCGGACAGACAGGCGGTCATTTTGAGGGCCTTCTATCTTAACATCGGTTGGCCAAGAGCCCAAGCTGCTTCTGGTCGCTTCCAGGAGGATTGCAAAGTCGTTGATTCCACCAAAGCAGCGGCCGGCGGCCAAAGCGCGAAACAGAAAAATTCAGCCGTTTCGCGAGCGGTCACCGACCGCTGTTTTTTCAAAAAAACGACTTT
>JANQPJ010000158.1 GCA_028289525.1 Pirellulales bacterium | reverse complement strand
ATTCTTGATCGGCTTTATGGCTATGAGGTTTCGCCGTTGTTGTGGCGCAAGGTGCGGCCGCGCCTGTCGGCCGGTCGAGTGCAGAGCGTGGCGGTGCGGTTGATCGTCGAGCGCGAACGGGCACGGATGGCCTTTGTCAGCGCCACTTATTGGGATTTGATTGGCCAGTTTGCCAAGCAGACCGGCGAAGGCTTCCAAGCCACACTCACGTCGGTTGACGGTCGACGGATTCCTGCCGGGAAAGATTTTGATCCCGACACCGGAAAGCTCAAAGACCAGCGGTTGATGTTGTTGGACGAAGCGGCGGCTGCCGAGCTGCGCGACCGCATTGCTAGCGGCACGTTTCGCGTGGCGTCGCTGGAAGACCGTCCCTACACGACCAAGCCCTATCCGCCGTTTACCACGAGCACCTTGCAGCAAGAGGCCAACCGCAAGCTCGGCTTCACCGCTCGGCGTACGATGCAGATTGCCCAAAGTTTGTATGAGAATGGGCACATCACCTATATGCGTACCGACTCGACCACTCTGGCCCAAGTGGCCGTCGACGCGGCGCGCGATTTGGTTCGGTCGGAGTATGGCGATCGGTTTTTGCACGACGGCCCCCGGCTCTACAAGTCGAAGGTCAAGAACGCCCAAGAGGCACACGAAGCGATTCGTCCGGCCGGCCATCCCTTCGAGTTGCCTGATGGCTTGCGCGACAAGCTCAATCAAGACGAGTACAAACTGTTCTTGCTCATCTGGAAGCGGACGGTCGCCAGCCAAATGGCCAACGCGCGAGGACGGCGAATTTCGATCACCATCGAAGGCGAAGGCTGTGTGTTTCAGGTCGGGGGGAAGACGATTGATTTTCCCGGCTACCTGAGGGCGTATGTCGAAGGCTCGGACGACCCGAACGCCGAGCTGGCCGATAAAGAGACCGTGTTGCCCGATGTCGAAGTCGACGAAACGCTCACGGCCACCTCGATGGAAGCCAAAAGCCACACGACCTTGCCGCCAGCCCGATTTAGCGAAGCCTCGCTCACCCGATCGCTGGAAGAGATGGGCATCGGTCGGCCAAGTACCTATGCGTCGATTATTGATACGATCCTCGCGCGGAACTACGTCTTCAAAAAAGGCAGCGCCTTGGTGCCTACCTGGATCGCCTTCTCGGTGGTCAAGCTGCTCGAAACTCATCTGGCCGACTTGGTCGACTATCGGTTCACGGCCCAAATGGAAGACGATCTGGACACGATCAGCCGTGGCGAGACTGGTTCGGTTGAATACTTGAACAAGTTTTATTTCGGCAACGGCCACGTCGGCTTAAAAAAGCAGTTGGAAAACAAGGTCGAAGAGATTGACGCTCGACACATCGGCCGCATTCTGATCGGCAAACCGGACGATGGCGAAGAGGTCTACGTGCGCGTAGGGCGTTACGCTCCGTTTCTTGAACAGGGAGAGCGTCGGGCCACCTTGCGGGAAGAGATCGCGCCGGACGAGGTTACCTTGGAGTCGGCGCTCGAATTGTTAGACCAGGCTCAACAGGCGGAAGAACCGTTGGGTCGTTGTCCGGAGACCGACAAGCCGGTTTACCTAAAGGTTGGCCGTTTTGGACCCTATATCCAACGTGGCCAGATGGACGACGAAGAGAAGCCGCAAAACGCTTCGTTGCTCAAAGGCATGAAGCCTGAGGACATCGACCTGGCCACCGCGCTCAAGTTGTTGACCCTGCCGCGTAACCTTGGCGACGATCCCAAGACAAGCGAGCCGGTGATGGCCTACAACGGACGTTTTGGGCCCTATGTCAAGTCAGGCAGCGAAACCCGCTCGTTGGCCGCTGGAGTTTCGCCGTTGGAAGTGACGCTCGATGAAGCCTTAAAACTGTTGGCCGAACCAAAGCGTCGAGGCCGCGGGGCCGCCAAGAAAGAACCGCTCAAGGTGATGGCCGAATCGCCGGTCACTGGCGAAAAGGTGCAATTGCTCGACGGCTACTATGGCCCTTATGTGACCGATGGCACGACCAACGCTTCGTTGCCAAAAGGCACCGACCCGGCCGAACTCAAATTTGAAGAGGCGCTCGACTTGCTGGCAGCTCGAGCCGCCAAGGGCCCAGTGAAAAAGAAGAAGCGGGGCGCGAAGAAGAAAAAGACGACTAAGAAAAAGAAGACGACCAAAAAGAAGTCTGCGAAGAAGACGGTGAAGAAAAAGTCGGTCAAAAAGAAACCGGCGAAGAAGACGGCTGCTAAGAAAAAGTCGGCCACCAAGCGGAAGACGAAGAAAGCGGTCGAAGGCTAAGGTTTTTCATTTCCGTCGTTCTCTAAATGAAGAAGCTTAGCAGTTATCTATTCGTCGGAAACGATAAAAGCAACGTTTCGCGAGCGGTCACCGACCGCTGCTCTTCTGGTGCAAGCGCCCCATTGCTTGCGGCGAGCGTCTCAGTAGATTGAATCTTGCGGCGCAGCGACGACACACGAAGTGTCGAAGACAAGCCAACGGCCAGGCGCATAAAAAAAGCCGCCCTACTCGAAAGCATTGCGGCTGGTCGTACAGAGCGTTGGGCTTTAAAAGTCAACGTTGTACGTTGCCTGCGAATTTTTCTTCTTGTTACGAAAAGAACCACAGGCTGAGATTGGTTACACTATTTGCGATTCTAGGCGATGGTGTGCATCATGTCAAATCGGCTGGGTGGTTTCACAGGGCCAATCAGTTTTTCAAATTAGTGAAGGTTTAACGGCCTACGAACCTGACGCGTAAGCGAGGGAAACAGCCAGAAATACCTCGCTTACGCGTCAGGTTCGTAGGCCCTTAAAAACTTCCTAGATTGAAAAAATGAATCACCCTGGGTGGTTTCAGACAATCATGCATTTAGGAAAGTGTCGACGTCGATTTGAGCAGTTCGCAAAATGGCCCGTAGCGTACCCTCAGGCATGTCGCCAACATGGTTAGGGAGAGTGGCCTTGTTACCTGTGGTCGAATGTCGCCAGATCTCGTGGCTGCCTGCAGCATGGCGATCGAATTCAAATCCCAGGCGTTTTAGCTTCCTGATGATGTCTCGGTATTTGAATCCGGCGAGGCGTCCCATCCGCTAATCCCTACTGGAATGGTGAGGTCAATTGCTTGGGCGTGATTGTAGCCTTGTAATGCCGGTGGTAATGGATCGCCATGTTCGCAGCAGGATTCGGCAATTTTACGTGCCACGTCTTGAGCGATTTGGGCGACTTCGACCAAACTACGGCCCTGCGCCACTAGCCCGGGAACATCGGGGCTGGTGGCGACGTAGCCCTCGTCACCAAGTGGCTCGATATGTAAGCGGATGGCAGACTCATTCACTGACTGAAACTCCAATGGGGAACCGGACGAAAAACGTTCATGCGTCTCTCAACCAATATACCATAGAGCAGTGTAACCAATCTCAGTCTGTTACCAATCCGTAACCCAGACCCCTCTCGATGCAGTGAGTGGCAAGGGATGGGAACTGGATGTGTGGCTCGTGTTGCCACACTTAGTAAAATATATCAGGTCTCAATTGGTTGACAAGGGGTCTGGGGGATATTATTTTGCTGTGTGGGATTTCCAGCTATGAATTTAGGGGGGGGTATCTATGCCATATCTAGTCCTAGGCCTTGATCTTGGCCCCAACTCGATCGGTTGGGCATTGGTGAACGACGATCCGGATAAACCCGAGGAGTCGAAGCTAATTGATCTGGGAGTTCGGGTATTTCCTGAAGGCGTTGATGCGTTCGATACCAGCAAGGAATCTTCCCGAAACGAGGACCGTCGGGTTGCCCGTGGTATGCGTCGCCAAATCCTGCGCCGAGTACGCCGCCGTCGCAAGCTGCGTCACGCGCTAATCGAAGCAGGTCTTTGGTCTGAAGATCCCGATGCCGAGACCGAACTCTATCGGAGCGATCCCTATGAACTGCGTGCCCGAGCATTACAAGAAGAGCTAACGCCCCACGAAATCGGACGGGTTTTGCTCCACCTAAATCAGCGACGCGGCTTTCTCTCCAACCGTAAGAAAGATCGTGGCGACAGCGAAGTGAAAGGCATGCTGGCCGAGATTAATGAAAACGAACAGGAAAGGGTCGACGGAGGGTTTGAAACCATTGGCGCTTGGCTTGCCGATAAGGCTCCGAAAGCCGGTAAAGCAGCCAGGGAGCATCATACCCAGTGGCGCGAGAACGATCGCGTGCGTGAACGACATTTGGCGCGTAAACAATACGAAGATGAATTCGAGGCTATCTGGCAGGCTCAAGCCAAGCATCATCCAAACCTGCTTACCGAGCAATTAAAAACCGGCCGGGTTGGTAAGCAAGCATATCCGGCTAAGCCGCGCCCTCGCCACAGCGGGGAATCGTTACTGGAAGCTTACGGTCTCCACGGTCTCATTTTCTTTCAGCGACCGATGTATTGGCCGCGCTCGGTGGTGGGGCAATGTGAACTCGAACCGAAGCAAAAACGTTGTCCACGAGCTGACCGTCGTTATCAGCGGTTTCGAATGCTGCAGGAAGTCAACAATCTAAAATATATCGATCCCGACACGCATCAGGAGCATAAGCTTTCTGACGAGCAACGCCAAATTTTGCTCGATAAGCTGAACCGTACCAAGGAGATGACCTTCGACCAAATCCGTAAGTCGCTTGGCTTTTTAGAGTCGGTGAAATTCAATTTAGAAAAAGGCCACCGTTCAAAACTTCAGGGAATGCCGATCGATGCCTTACTGGCGGCAGGCAAAGTATTGGGCAGCAAATGGTACAATCGGCCAGAAGAAGAAAAGACCGAGATTGTTGCGGTGTTGATCAACAACGAACGCGACGATGAGCAGATCATTCAGCGGGCGGTTGCAGAGTGGAACATGACGCCCAAGCAGACAGAAGCCGCTTTGGAAGTCAATTTCCCAGCCGGCTATGGCAATTTGAGTTTGATGGCGCTCAATAAACTGTTACCGCCTTTGGAGCAAGGCTTGCTTTACATGGCCGACGACGAAGAGAATTCGGCCCTGCACGCCGCAGGCTACTTGCGCCGTGATCAATTGCAACGTCGGCTGTTCGATAAGCTTCCCGACCCGAAGCGGACCGCCGATTGCCCAATTGGTGACTTGCCTAATCCGGTGGTGAAACGCACTTTGACCGAGGTGCGCCGAGTGGTGAATGCAATCATCCGCGAATATGGCAAGCCGAACGCCGTGCATATTGAAATGGCCCGCGAAGTTCAGCAAGGCAAAAAGAAACGCGGCGAACATAGCAAGATGATTCGCGAGCGCCAGGCGGAACGCGAACGTGCTGCGAAAAAGTTGCAGGAGAACGGGGTGCGAATTACACGCGATAACATTCTCAAATACTTGCTTTGGGAACAACAAGGGCAAGAGTGTATCTATTCCGGCGAGTCGATTAGTTTTGCAAAGCTGTTTGGCGAAGGTGGCGGCGTCGAGGTTGACCATGTTTTGCCGCGTTCCCGAACGCTCGATGATTCCCAGGCAAACAAAGTGGTTTGCCTGCGCACCGCCAATGCAGACAAAAGCGACCAAACACCCTATGAATGGCTTGCTGATCGTGAGCCGGTTCGTTATGAGGCGATTTGTCAGCGTGCCGGCAAGCTAATGCGGGCTGGTAAGATGCCCTACTCAAAGTATCGACGGTTTATCCAGAAAGAGTTGGAGCTCGACAAATTTATTGCCCGACAGTTGACCGACACAGCCTACATTTCTCGGGCGACTGCCGAGTATCTGCGGTGCCTGTTTGAAAACAATCATGATGTGCTTGGCCTGAAAGGGCAGTTGACCTCTGAGCTGCGCTGGCATTGGGGGCTCGAAACCGTTTTGCAAGAGTTGCCTGACAGCCCAGGTTGGCAAGACGTGAAGGCGGAAAAGCTACGCGATGGCGAAAAGAATCGCGCCGATCATCGCCATCACGCTATTGATGCAGTGGTGATTGCTTTAACAAATCGTAGGCGTTTGCGGCAACTTTCAGACATTGTGAAGCGGGGAGGGGCTCGCCGGCACGGAGAGATCCTTTTTGATCCGTGGCCAGACTTTCGAGATGACATCAAAGCCCGAATTGCTGCGGTCAATGTTTCGCATCGTGTGGAACGCAAAGTGCGCGGAGCCCTGCACGAAGAGACGCTTTATGGTCCGACTTCAGAGAAGGGCGAATGGGTAGTCCGTAAGCCGCTGGCTGATTTGTCTGCCAACGAGATCGAGCGGATTCGTGACAAAACGATTCGGGAGTTAGTTGAGGGCAAGTTGCGTGACAATGGTATTGAGTTTGGGCGAGGCAAGAAAACTGACGTAAAGAAGATGAAGAAGATCCTGGGCAATTTTAAAATGCCGTCAGGCGTGCCGATCAAGAAGGTGCGAATCCTCAAGCCAGAGCAGACGATTCGACCGATTCGCGAAGGCCAGCCAGGCGAAGCGTATGTGAAGCCAGGCTCAACGCACCATTTGTGCATTTTTGAATGGGAAGAAAACGGGAAAACGAAACGCGATGCGGTGTTTGTGACGATGTTGGAAGCAACCGAGCGACTGAAGCGGCGTGAGCCGATTATTCAACGCACGCATCCAACACGACCAGAGGCCCGGTTTGTGATGTCGTTGTCGAGTCGAGAGATGGTGTTAGCAAATCTCGAAGGCGAAGAATTTCTTTTGTCTATGCGAACATCTGCGCAGACAGAGCAAAAGATGGAGTTTACTGTTCACACAGATGCTCGTAAGAAAAAGGAAAGAAAGAAGATCAATATGAATGTCAATACGATTCTCTCTAAGTACAAGGCTCGCAAGGTTACGGTCGATATGCTTGGCCGAGTGCGCTGGGCCAACGACTAATCGGCTTGAAATGGATTACCCTGGGTGAGCGACGATGGATATAATGGAACTGATAGTCATGCTTGCCCCGGCTTCGCTCGTTCAGAATACTTCCCCGGAGGAGACACAATGAACGCGGACCACTTAAAAGAATTGCTCGCTGAGCGACCGTTCACCCCACTGGTCTTGCGGCTGAGCGATGGCCGCCAGCACACGATTCGCCATCCCGAGGCAATCGTTGTTACCAGTGACCTAGTTGCCCTGGCAATCGACGATCGGATGCACCTGATCGCTCCTGATCACATCGTTGAGGCCAGTGCTTTAGCCAACACTACTGAATAGCCTGTTTCCCAGGCCGGCTGGTTGCGGATTGGTCACCGGCTGAGATTGGTTACACTGCCTTTTGGTGGGTGATGCTGAGTTTCTGGGTTGCGGATTGGCGACCGGCTGAGATTGGTTACACTATCCCTTACGAAATTTGACGACTGCTTCGCGTTGCGGATTGGCGACCGGCTGAGATTGGTTACACTATTTGTGTGATGGACGCAACATTGATTTGAGTTGCGGATTGGCGACGGGTGCAGCCTGCGGTTTGCGCAGTGGGGCTGTTTGGTGTAGAAGTAGTCACAGGAATTGACCTCAGGTGAGGCGTTTCAGCTTGAAACTGGAGAAAC
>JANQPJ010000149.1 GCA_028289525.1 Pirellulales bacterium | reverse complement strand
CTTGAGTGGAACCTCTTCCCTCGCTTGCGCGTCGGGCTTGTATTTGTACTGAAATTTAAGAGGGATTGACAGCTGCCAGAAAATCTGGCCAGACACACGTGATTCCTTCGCTGGCGTTTCAGGCTTTATATTTACATGGCTCGATAACAAGTTTTTAGGGCAAAGCTCGATCAGAATTCTGTTGACGAGCAGATTGGCGCCTCTGGCACCACGAGGGTGCGGCCACAGACCTGGCCGGCCAAGATTTTCTGGACTTGGCGGTCTAGCTCGTCGAGGCCAACGGTTTGGACAAGTGGTTCAAGGTCCGACAGCTTCCACGGTCCGGCCAACCGTTGCCAAACGGCCAAGCGTTCTGGCCGAGGACACATCGCCGAGTCGATGCCGATCAGCCGGACGCCCCGCAGGATAAATGGGTAAACGGTCATCGCCAGTTCGGCCCCGGCCACCAAGCCACAGGCGGTCACCACCCCACGGTGGTCGGTCGAACGCAGCACGCTTGCCAGCAGGTTGCCCCCTACGGTGTCGACTGCGGCCGACCAACGGGCTTTTAGCAACGGGCGATCCGAACAATCGTCGACTTCCTCGCGGCCAATGACTTGCCTGGCGCCCAAGCGTTCAAGCAACGGCCTGGCAGCCGGTTTGCCAGTCACGGCGACAACTTCATAGCCGCTCTTGCTAAGCAGGGCGACGGCCAGCGAGCCGACTCCACCACTGGCGCCGGTAACCACCACCGGGCCGCGTGCCGGATCGACCTGTTCGACGGCCATGACCGATTGGGCAGCCGTGAAACCGGCTGTGCCATAGATCATGCTCTCGCGCAACGATAAGCCCTCCGGCAACGGCACCACATAGTCGGTCGGCACGCGAACGTACTGGGCCCAGCCGCCGAACCGGTTGGCTCCCATGCCATAGCCGGTGACAAGCACCTGGTCGCCTGGGGAGTATTCGTCCGCATCGCTCGCCGCGACCGTTCCGGCAGCGTCGATGCCTGGGATGTGGGGCAGTTGTTTGACCACACCAGGGTGGCCAGTTGCCGCCAGGGCATCTTTGTAGTTAAGCGACGAGTAGGCCACGCGAATCAGCACCTCGCCGGTCGGCAGGTTGTCGACGGTGAGTTGCTCGACCGAGCCGGCAACCGTGCCTTGCTCGTCTTGTCGCACCAGATAACCGTTGAAAGGTTGCTGAACCATGCTGGTTACCGCTTGGAGCTGAACATGCCGAATGACAGACCCTGGAGTGTCCAGCGCCTGCCGGTTTAAGGTAGACGGCCTTGGGCGATTTTGCAATTCAAATCTAGGAGAACTGCAAAGTCATCTTTAAAAAGAGCAGCGGTCGGTGACTGCTCGCGAAACCGATGAAATCCAGCGTTTCGCGAGCGGCCACCGGCCGCTGTTTTTGCGCAACGGGTGACTTCACAGTTCTCCTGAATTCAAACCGGGCCATTTTGACGGCCCTCGGCCATTGCAGTAAGCTGTTAGACATCCTGGACCGATTGCAAAGGAGAGAGCCCGATGTCGTGCGAGTTGACTTGTCGTGGGTCACTACTGATGGCCAGTACTATGCTCTTGGCATTCAGCGGTTGTGGCCGAAAGCCTGCTCGGATCGATCCGCCAGTCCTTGAGCCCGCAGCGATCGGCGGAGTGGCGGTGATGGAGTACGATGCCAATGGAGACACCGTGCTCGATGCCGAGGAACTGACCGCCGTGCCGTCGCTGGTTGCCGCACAAGAACGGATCGACCGCGATGGCGACGGCTTTATTACCAAAGAGGAAGTGGTCGATCGCGTTCAGGCGTGGCTCGACAGCAAGCTAGGAATAACGACGGTCGTTTGTCAGGTCATCCAATCTGGAAAACCCGTGGCTGGCGCGACCGTAACGTTTGAGCCAGAAAGTTTTCTCGGCGGGCATGTCAAGCCGGCGTCCGGCGTCACCGACGAAACGGGAATCGCCTCGTTGTCCGTGGCCGCAGAGCATTTGCAAGACCCCAAGGTTACCGGGGCGCAGGTCGGATTTTATCGGGTCGTGATTTCCAAGCAGCAAGACGGTCAGGAGACCATTGCGGCACGCTACAACGCGGCCAGCACCTTGGGGGCCGAAGTCGCGCTCGATGCGCTATCCGACGGCGGTCTTTACAAGTTCGAGTTGACCAACGACTAGAGCAGCTTTCAGGTTTGTGTAGCGATGTTTCGTCGAGAAACATCGGAAAAACCAGAGTCACGACCGCTATAGTTCCGGGCAACTTGCACTAGCTGGACAGCGCTAAGTCAAACGGAAGGGATTGAAAATAGCCACGGATTTACACGGATTTACACGGATTGAACACGGATTACTTTGGAGTGGCCAAGCCGAAAACCGTTTTAAACTGGTTCCCAAGCAGAGCTTGGGAACGAGAGAATTCTATGACACGGGCTGAAACGACCACAATCCGTTACCGCACCCTCCAGTGATATAATCTCAGTAGTTCCAAATTTCTTGGAAAATCAGTAGCAGCGGCCGGTGGCCGCTCGCGAAACACCTGTTTTTTACATTTCCCTGAAAAATAGTGGTTTCCA
>JANQPJ010000140.1 GCA_028289525.1 Pirellulales bacterium | reverse complement strand
CGCGACACGATGGTCGTGGGCGAAAAGCTGCGCAGCCGCGATCGCCAAGCGGTGCTGGTCGTGTTGCAGTTTCCGCAAGAGTTCATGGCCGTGCGCAATCTGGCCCTGGTCCAGCAGATTGGCGAAGAACTTGACGGGCTACGGCTCGAACTACCGGCCGGACTCGAACTCGGCATGACCGGCTCGGCCGCCATCGGGGGCGACATGCTGCAAGCGGCTGCCGATAGCATTTCCAACACGGAAAAATTTACCGTCGTGCTTGTGGTGGCCATTCTGCTAATGGTCTATCGGGCTCCATTGCTGGTCTTCATTCCGATGACGGCCATCGGTTTTTCGGTATTCGTCGCCACTCATCTCGTCGCGGCGCTAACCCAGGCCTATCAGATTCCCGGCCTGGAGTGGTGGGAATTTAACGTCTTCAAGACGACCAAAATTTTTGTGGTGGTGATTCTCTATGGCGCAGGCACCGACTATTGCCTGTTCCTGATCTCGCGTTTCAAGGAAGAACTGGCCGCCGGGCACGATCGGGTGACGGCGGTTGCCCGTTCGCTGTCGGCCGTAGGCGGTGCGTTGTCGGCCAGCGCGTTCACCACGATCGTCGGCCTGGGCATGATGTTCTTTTGCGACTTTGGCAAGTTTCGCAACAGCGGCCCGGCAATCGGCCTGTGTCTGGTGGTGGCCCTGGCCGCTTGCATGACGCTTGCGCCGGCCATCATGATGATGTTTGGTCGCCATATGTTTTGGCCGTTCGGTTCGGTCGACCGGGCGCGCAAAGTGGCCAATGCCTCGTCGGGTGGCATCATTCACCGCTTCTGGGAAGGGATTGCCGACCGCATTCTAGCTCGGCCTGGGTTGGTGCTGGTCGGTTGTTTGGCATTGATGGCGCCGTTTGCCTATGTTGGCTGGACGACCGACAATATTACCTACGACCTGTTGAGCGAGATGGGGCACGACCGTCGGAGCCGGCAGGGGACCGAACTGTTGCGTCGTCATTTTCCAGCCGGCGAGACTGGCGCTTTAACGATTCTGGCGCTCAAAGACACCGGCACGTTCGAAACCGACAAAGGCCCCGACTCGATTGCTTTGTTGACCAAGCATTTGGCCAACCTGGACGGGGTCGTGAGTGTTCGGAGTTTGGCCGAACCGATGGGCGATAAGCCCGGTTCGGTGAGCATTTTGTCGAAACGTGGCCGGTTGCGAATCGTTGCCCGGTCGCACCCATTGACCAAGGCCGCTTTTGTGACCCCCGTGCCTGAACTGCACGGCCGCGTGGCCCGTTTCGATCTGGTGCTGAAAGTCGACCCTTTCTCGCGCGAGGCGATCGACCTGCTAGAGGCCATTGACGCCGAAACGAGCCGCATGAGCCGTGACACGCAATCGCCCTGGTTTGGGGTGCATTTTGAATTCGTCGGCACGACGGCCGGGTTGCGCGATCTGAAAGAAGTGACCAGCAGTGACGAAACGGTGATCCAACGGTTGGTGGTCATCGCGGTGCTTGCCGTGCTGCTGGTCTTGCTGCGTAGCCCGGTGGTCTGTGGCTATCTGATTCTGTCGGTCCTCTGGAGCTACTTCGTTACGTTGGGCATCACTGAATTGTTCTTTGGCTGGTTTTATGGAGCCACCTATCACGGCATTGACTGGAAGGTGCCGATTTATCTGTTCGTGATTTTGATCGCCGTGGGCGAAGACTACAATATTTATCTGGCCACCAGGGTGCTAGAAGAGCAACGCCGGCACGGCATGCGCGAAGGCCTGCGTCAGGCCATCATTCGCACCGGCGGCATCATTACCAGTTGTGGTCTGATTATGGCTGGCACTTTTGTTTCGATGATGACTGGCGAATTGCGGGGGATGCTCGAATTGGGCTTTGCCCTGTCGCTCGGCGTGGTGCTCGACACGTTTGTGGTGCGACCGGTGATCGTGCCGGCGTTCATGGCGATTTTGGCTCGTCGCCAAGCACCCGACGAGTTTGCCGCAGCTTTAGAAGCTCCAGCGACAGCCATCTCGGCT
>JANQPJ010000122.1 GCA_028289525.1 Pirellulales bacterium | reverse complement strand
GGGAACGCTCTGTTTTTGAAGCTCTGCTTCCTTGACGCTTCGAGAAGCGTTTGTTCCTGATCGGAGACCCCATCAAAAAAGCCTTGGAAGCAGAGCTTCCTCCTGAAAAGTTCCCAAGCAGAGCTTGGGAACCAGTTTACCGCCAGTGTGCCCCCAAAAGAAAACACACGAGAAAGCCGCCACCAAAAATTACTGCGCCTCACGAAGCGCAAGCGAGTGAATTTGGCCTTAAAGTATTCACTCGCTTGCGCGTCGTGCTTGTATTGTCTTTCAGCAGTTCTTACTCCAGCTTGAAAGACTGATTTACCCTGGGCACTTGCGATTGCTGCTTGTTCAAGCTTCCGTGACGGTTTAAATTGTGAGAATCGAGCGGTGCGTCGGAATGTGAGCCGAACCCTGTCGCCAACCACGGAGTGTGCGTTGTCGGATTCCAATTCGAAGGTTGAAGCGATCGAATCGTTGCAGGCTGCGCTGCAAACCTATTGGGGATACGATAGCTTTCGACCGCTACAAGTTGAAGCGATGCAGTGCGCTCTGGCGGGCCGCGATTCGGTCACGGTGCTGCCTACCGGCGGTGGAAAATCGCTCTGCTTCCAAGCACCAGCGGTTTGCTTGCCCGGCCTAGCGGTGGTTGTCTCACCGTTGATTTCGTTAATGAAAGACCAGGTCGACGCGCTCAACTCGTGTGGTGTGCCGGCCGCGTGCCTGAACAGCGGGCTGAGCCACGAAGAACAGGAAGCGGTCGTCCAGGGGGCTTGCCAAGGGCGAATCAAACTGCTCTACCTGGCCCCCGAACGCTTGGTCACGCAACGCACGCTAGACCTTTTGCAGTCGATCGACGTCTCGCTAGTGGCCATCGACGAGGCCCATTGCATTAGTGCCTGGGGACACGATTTTCGCCCAGAATTTCGCCAACTGAGCCGTTTGAAAGAGGTTCTGCCAGGCATCGGCATTCACGCCTACACGGCCACCGCCACCGAAGCGGTCCGCCGCGACATTGCCGAACAGCTTCGGCTCGATGTGCCAGAAATCTTGGTCGGCTCGTTCGATCGACCCAACCTGAACTACGCGGTGCAACGTCAAAACGGAGTGATGCAGCAAATCCGTACGGTGCTCGAAACGCATCCCGGCGAGTCAGGCATCATCTATTGCATCAGCCGCGATCGGGTCGAACAGGTGAGCGCGACTTTGAACGAGGCCGGGTTTCGCACCTTGCCTTACCATGCCGGCCTGGCCGACGCGCAACGGCACCGCAACCAAGAGGCCTTTATCCGCGAAGAGGTCGACACGATCGTGGCCACCGTGGCTTTTGGCATGGGCATCGACAAATCGAACGTGCGCTACGTCATTCACGCCGGTATGCCCAAGTCGCTCGAACACTATCAGCAAGAGAGCGGCCGGGCTGGACGCGATGGGCTCGAGGCCGATTGCGTGTTGTTGTTTTCTGGTGCCGACTACAACCTGTGGAAACGGATGTTGGAAGACAGCCACGACGAAGCGCTCGAAGGAGCCCTACGGTCGTTGGCCGCGATGTACGACTATGCCACCGGAGTGGTCTGTCGACATCAGGCCATTGTGGCGCATTTCGGCCAACAAGCGCCCGATCGGTGCGACGACGCCTGTGATGTCTGCCAGGGGAAGCTCAATCTGGTCGACGACCCACTGATCGTAGGCCAAAAAATTCTCTCCAGCGTGTTGCGCCAAGGCGAACGTTTTGGAGGCGATTACACCTCGATGGTTCTGCACGGGTCGCACGATAAACGAATCTTGGACAACCAGCACGATCATCTGAGTACCTGGGGCCTGTTGCGCGATCACGACAAAGCCACCATTCGCGACTGGGTCGAACAGCTTGTCGGCCAGGGTTGTCTGGAAAAGGTGGGCGAATACAACGTGCTGCGCGTTACGACCGAAGGCCGCCGGCTATTGCGGGGCGAGCTGACTCCGCGGCTCTTAAAGCCTGCTTCACGCCGTAGCAGCCAGTCGGCGCGACGGTCCAAATCGGGCGCAGGCGATTCGTGGGAAGGAGTCGATCGCCAACTGTTCAACGCATTAAAAGCCTTGCGGACTGAGGAGGCTAAATCGCACGGAGTACCGGCCTACATCATTTTCGGCGATGCGGCGCTGCGCGACATGGCCCGACGCCGGCCATCCACGTTGACGGAATTTTTAAACGTACGCGGCGTCGGGGACAAAAAATGCCGAGACTTTGGCGAACAGTTCATCGCTTGTATTGTCGACTACTGCCAGCAACACGAACTGGCCACCGACGTCCAGTAGTGCCCCTTCCTGGAGGGGTCCGGCGTCCCCAGGGCTGAGGCAGGATGCCTGCGAAAGTCATCTCTTTTGAAAAGAGCAGCGGACGGGGGGCCCTCGCGTAACAGGGAAAAACGGCCATTTTGCGAGGGGGCA
>JANQPJ010000114.1 GCA_028289525.1 Pirellulales bacterium | reverse complement strand
GCCAATCAGTTTTTCAAATTAGTGAAGGTTTAACGGCCTACGAACCCGACGCGTAAGCGAGGTATTTCTGGCTGTTTTCCTCGCTTACGCGTCGGGTTAGTAGGCCCTTAAAAACTTCCTAGATTGAAAAAATGAATCCTCCTGGGGGCACGCCAAGGCCGCCTGCCCAGTCCCGTGCGGTTTTCGTTTCGTTAACGTGCACTTCTCGCCAACCAGCCAGCGGCTGGACGAACTCGAAGACTGTCCCGATCTGGCCGAGGCGATTGGGCTGACCAAAGTGTTGATTTCTCTTAGTACTGCAGCGCGAAGTCCAACCGAAAGGCTTGAAAATAGCCACGGATTTACACGGATTGAACACGGATTTTCAAACGCTTGAGTGTTCCTCTTGATGGTTGACAACATGCGAATGGTTGTTAGCGAGTCATTTTCCAGTAATCCGTGTTTCATCCGTGTAAATCCGTGGCTAAAATGCTTTGGACTTCGCGCTGTAGTAATTAGGCTGCCAATTGAACCTGGCAGCTTGGCTGTTTAGGCTAGAAGAGAGTCCTCCGTCTATCGTTCTTTGGACCTCTCGCGGAGTTTGCCATGCGGCCAGTCTACCTTTGCTTGATCGTCACGATTCTGAGCGCCGTCTCGATGGCCAATGGTCAACAGAAGGCTGAACATGCTCCTTCGCCTGCGACACCTGCGTTTGATCCGTTGGCACGCGATCTGGAAATCGCGGAACTCAAACTGTTCGAATATCGACGTATTGTCTCGCCGTTGGAAATTCGTCGTCTCGAGTCGACCATCAAATGGTTGGACGCCCGGATCGATTCCTATGCCCGCCGGATTGCCGTTTACGAGCGGCTGACCAAGAACCAGTATAGCTATCCAGCACTCGAGTCGTTGGAAGAGACGCGTCTTGCGTGGACGGAAGCAAAATTGAAACGCAGTGACCTGCAAGCAGAACTCTGCTTGGTGAAGCGGTTTCAACATCGCACGCGTCGGCTGTATGAACTAGAAGTCGAACGCGCTCAAGCCGCTCTGGTCCGGTCCCCCACGGCACAACCGTCTGAGTAAAAAACATGCCTTCAACGCGCGGCTGTCGGATTTGCCGTGGGCTGTTTGCGTGCCATCAAGTCTGGCAGCAGCTTCGATACCATCTGGGCTGATACGGCCGATGTCGCTGCCCGATCGCGTCTGGCCAGATTGATCCCTACCAACCGGCCATCGAGATCGACCAGCGGACCGCCACAATCGGCTGCTCGCAAAGCGGTGTCGTGCTGAAACGCGACCATGGAGTTGGGTTGAGCCACCACGCTCACGACCCCAATCGCCACTGGCACCGCCCCTGGCCCTACGGTCGCCACCCAACGTCCCGTCTGAGGTTCTCGATGTTCCAAATGGGCTGCCGTCAAGCCTTGGGCCTCGACCTTGAGCAGCGCCAAGCCAAACCTCTGCTCGCCTGCAACCTGTTTGGCTGACAATCGCCGCCCACCGCGCAAACGACACACGAGATTTCCCTGCTGCGAAATCGTCTTGGTCAAAACCCAACCGTCAGGATCGACCACGATTCCCAAGGCCACGTCGCGAGCGTCGACCTGAACGCGCACCGTGTAACCGATGGCCTGGGCAACCACTGGCACAAACGCTCGGCGCACATGAATCGCATTGGTGAAATGTGACCGAGGCACCGCGACGTATCGTCCAGTCGCCTCACGCTTTTGGGCAACCGCGCTGGCCTTCCCCTTCCATCCGATGCCCAGCGCAAGCAGACAGACAATCCGCGTCAAGCGGCGATTGGTAAACATGGTGAACCTAGACTTTGTGTGTGCGGCAAATATTGCTGGTGTTTTGAAAACCACGCAAATCCAAGCACGAAGCGAGGGGCGAGTAGCCACTTCGCGATCGAATTCACTCGCCTCTCGCGTCGTGCTTGGATTGGTTTTGAAATACGCTGTAGTACTAGTCACTTCGTTGTCTTTGGAACAGATGGCATAGGGCGTTTCGGCGGCCGCCGCCCCCTAGGCAGCTTGCCGCGCGAGCCTCCCAAAGTGAGCATCATCGTTCGGCTCCGCTTGCCTCGTCGAACGGTAAATGAAACTTGGGTGCCAGGTTCATACTCTCGTAAAACCCAGGCTAATTCACGAAAACTTTCCACGGCCACCTGGTCGATCTGCTCGATCACATCATCCGGCCGCAAACCCATTTTGGCGGCCGGCGATCCGGGAAAGACTCGTTCAATGCGACAAGGTGAAGTGTCAGCGTGGCCGGAAATCCCAATCATTGGTTTGAGTTGTTCCTCGACGCTCGCCACTTCTGGGCCTCCCCACCGCTCGCCAGTAGCCAAACGCTTCCAGTCGGTATGGAAGAGAGTAATCGGCACATGAAAGTTGGTAGTTGCCCGGCCACCGATGCGGCTATGGATGCCGATTACCTGGCCGTTGAATGCAAGCAACGGCCCGCCCGAATCGCCCCCGATCAGCGTGCAATCCGTGCAGATCAGCCTGGGATTGGTAAACAACACTCGGCCTAAACGGACGACTGGAGAACGTTGGTCGACAAATCCGCCTGGATGTCCAAGCGCCACACACCACTGGCCAGGCCGCACCACATCGTCCGTGGCCATCAGGACATGGGGCCAAGGCCCCGGCTCTGCGATCTTCAACAATCCACTATCAGACTCATGGCTGGAACCAAGTGTGATGGCCTTCCGTTGGCGTCCATCGGCCAGCACAATCATTGCCTCGCGTCCAGGCTTGCCCACCACATGAGCGGCGGTCAGCACATAGCCATCGGGCGTGACAATCACGCCACTGCCCTGGCTACTGCCGATTCGCACGGCAACCGTCGCCGGCATGGCCTTCTCGACTACCTGACGGACTTGACCCTCGATTGCCCGCAAGTCGTCGACCGAAGTCGGATAGGACTTTTGAGCCGCCAGCTGCTCGTCTGCCTGCGAGGCATTCTGGTCTGGCGGTGCTGCCTGCCCTCCCATCGCGCCGGTCAGACACAAGCTGATGGCCAGCATCAGTTGTCGATTGATGTTCGTCCGCTGCATACGGTACTGCGGAGTTTTCTTTGACCGGTCGCCCACTCGCTCTCCTTTTTATCTCTCTTTACCAAGGATTGTCTCTGCTAGCAACATTTGAGACAAGTTTCCGGCCCCCCGATGCCGAACTGTACAAATGCTATTGACTCTGTACACACGTATATTAAACTGCACGGAGACGTTGAGGCACAAGATTCACTCGATTGTCGTCCTATTCAACACCTTCGGAGCCTGATCGATGGCCATGCTGGATCAACTTACGCGTCGGCAGCGTGATGTGTTTGAATTTATTCGCGACAAGATTGAAAATCGCGGCTACGGTCCGACAGTTCGCGAAATTGGCGACCAGTTTGGCATCAGCTCGCCCAACGGTGTGATGTGTCATCTTAAGGCTTTGGAAAAGAAGGGGCTGATTACCCGCGAGGCGAATATGTCGCGGGCAATCCAGTTGACCGAGGAATCTCGCGAGGCTCCCGGGCTGCCGTTGGTCGGGCAGATTGCCGCTGGGGTGATGCATGAAGCGATCGAACAGAGCGAACGGATCGATTTTGGCGAGATGTTCAACAGCCGTCGCAAGGGCACGTTTGTACTTGAAGTACGGGGCGACTCGATGATCGAGGCTCAAATTGCCGACGGGGACTATGTCGTTGTGCGTCGGCAACGGACCGCCCATCCTGGCCAAATGGTCGTCGCTCAAACCGAAGACGGCGAAGCGACCCTCAAATACTGGTTCCCTGAAAAGAACCGCATTCGGTTGCAACCGGCCAACTCGACGATGGAGCCGATTTACTGCCGCGACGCGCAGGTGCAGGGCGTGGTGGTCGGTGTCGTGCGTCGCGTGGATTAGACTTTGCTCTCTACCATGAAATAACTCTCTCCGCTTGTGCTCTGTAGTTCTTGTGTTAATTGAGCGAGATTTAGCGGCAAAGAAGGCAAGATTTCTCAGACGTCGTATTCTTTGCGGCGGCCCTGGAGATCTGCAAAGTCATGCTTGGGAAGAATCAGCGACCGGTGGTCGAAGCGCGAAACAGCGAGGTTTTTCTGTTTCGCGAGCGGTCACCGACCGCTGTTTTTATAGAATCGTTGACTTTGCAATCCTCCTGCAAGAGAACCTGGTCTCCGTTGACCAAAGTCGTTTGACCACTTACGGTACCTGCGCCGTGGAGGCTGCTGATGCTACTTTGGCCTAATGAGATCCGCGAGCAGTGGTCGATTGAGGAGCATTACCATCGGGCAGGTTACCTAGAAATGCCCGTGCTCGATGTGACGCGAGTTGGGGCGGATGAGAGGGCCGGGAAGTATGAAAGTATAGTAGCCCCGCAGAAGCCATTCTGACGCAACAGGGCCGTTGCGGTTGTGTTATTTTTTGTCTGTAACATGTTTCAATAAAACGACTTGCTGATTGCGTCGACGCTAAGATCAGTGCGTTGATCTTAAGGAGGTTCTCTGCTAGGATCGTTGTCACGGTTCTATGTAGGGAGGTTCGTGGTGAAGTCGGTCTCAAAAAAAGAAATACTGGGAAAGATCCGTTCGGCCAACCCTTGGTGGGGGGATGGGAATGAGGAAAGTATCCCCTTTCATAAGCTGTCTGCGCGGGCCTACTTTGGGCCATTCTATAAGTTGGCGGTAAGCCGGTCGCCTCATCGCGCGATTCTACTAATGGGTCCACGGCGAGTCGGAAAGACAGTGCTGCTTTTCCATTCGATCCGAAGGTTGATACGTCGAGGGTTTGATCCGGAGACGATCATATATATCGACATTCAGCAGCCTGTCTACAACGGCATGAGCCTAGAGGAGTTGTTTCAAAACGCTGTCAAAGCCAGCGGACGAAGCTCTGGCGAACTCTTCGTGTTCTTTGACGAAATTCAGTATCTGCGAGACTGGGAGGTTCATCTAAAGGCACTTGTTGATTCTCATCCGAACATCAAGTTCGTGGCATCAGGTTCAGCGGCAGCGACCCTTCGACTTAAGAGCATCGAATCTGGGGCAGGGAGATTCACCGACTTTTTTCTTCCGCCCCTCACTTTTTACGAGTACCTTGCCCTACTGAAGCTCGATAACTTGGTTCGGATTACCAAGAAGAGTGGCAAGCGGAGGGTTTCGACTCCAGACATTGCTGAATTGAACGAACAGTTTGTTAAGTACCTGAACTACGGCGGATACCCGGAGGCGCTCTTTTTCAAAGAAGTCCAGGCTGATCCAGGGAGGTTTATTCGTAGCGACATAATCGACAAAGTGCTCCTAAAAGACTTGCCTAGCTTGTACGGAATTCAGGACATCCAGGAGCTCAATTCACTCTTTACGTCTCTCGCGTACAACACGGCAAATGAAGTGTCACTGAGCGCGCTTTCTCAGAATTCTGGCGTGGCGAAGAACACCATCAAACGGTACATCGAGTATTTGGAGTCAGCTTTCCTAATACGCATTGTTCATCGAGTCGATCGCAACGCCAAGAAATTTCAGCGGGCGACGGCATTCAAGGTTTACCTCACCAATCCGAGTATGCGAAGCGCGCTCTTCTCGCCCATTTCCGCGGATGATGACGCCATGGGGCATCTGGTAGAAACGGCAGTTTTCTCGCAGTGGTTTCACGCGCTTCCTACCCGTCTGCACTATGCCCGCTGGCAAACCGGCGATGCAGGCGAAGTGGATATCGTGTGTCTGGATGGCGCTATGAGACCAGCGTGGGCAGTGGAGGTGAAATGGTCTGACGCCTACGAAAAGAAGCCCCATAAACACGAGGGACTCATAGAGTTTTGTCGGCAGCATGAATGTCCGTGTCAGGCAACGACCAGAACTGTTCAATCGAGCAAGTGCGTAGACGGCCAGAACATTCCGTTCGTGCCGTCGGCGGTGTATTGCTACGTGCTTGGCTACAATATCATTCGAGGCAAGAAATCAGCGGCCGATTTTTCACAGATTGCGATGGCATAGCTGCACCTCGACACCAACCACCGCCTGGGGCGTTTACTGCATTTCCTCGTTCAGTAGTGCCCGTTCGGCGGCCTCTACCCGACAGTTGTCAACGTCGCGACGGCCCACCACATACAGTGAAAAATGGATGCGAATTTCTCTGGCTGAGCTTCCTGCTCGAAGTAGTGGATTCCCGCCGACGCTAGAAAGAGCACGACAAGTGCAATGAACAAGAAAAGAATGATTTCCTCTTTGGCAATAAGCAAGGCCCGATGAAAACGTTGGGTGGCTTTGCTGTATCGGGTGAGCTTGAGGATGCGGACCAGCCGAAGCAACCGAAACGCTCGCAGCGAACGGAGGTCAACACCGGATGCAACGTAGAACGGCAGTATCGCCAGTATGTCCAACACTCCAAAGAAGCTAAAGACGAATCGAAATTTCTTGTCTGCAACAACGATCCGTAGTGCGTACTCTATGGTGAAAATTGTAACCGTGGCAACCTCAATGATTCGCAAGACTTTTCGGGTGGTCTCTGAAAGCCCTGGTATCGTTTCTATCGAGAAGGTGACGAGCGAAAGCACAATCAGCGACTGAATCAAAAGGTCAAAGACCTTTCCGGATGCTGTGTCGCTGTTTTCAATTGTGCGTTTGAGCCAATGCACGTTACGTATCGTCCTGCTTGAATGAGTCTCCACAGTGTGTGGCTGGTCAGCCTAACGTATCTCGCCAGGGCTGTGAATAACCGCCCCGACGTTTGCCCGCATCGCCCGTTTGCCGGCCATCGCGGCTATTGGGAGTCGCCAAGCAGCCAAGGGCGTTAGAGGGCGAATATGGAGCCGGGTTGACCAGAGTACTGTCAGCACGCTCTCGCAACGACTGAACTACGAAAAACCTTTCGAGCCCACTTGCTAGTTGTCGGCCTTGGAGCAGTGGGCGTGTCCAGGTGGAGAAGGCGTAGGCCTTTTCGACAGTCTCCACTGGCACGTCAAAGCTAAGCCTGCGCCCACGGCAATGAAGAACCAGCCCAACGTCCTCGCCATACTTTCCCACTGTTCAAAGTGTGGCCGAAAGGCACAGCCTGTGCTTCTGTTCAATACGTAGTAACCAGGCCAGCCAAGTCTTGTGCCAAGCTGCCTCATGGTTGTCGTCTGAACTAGCTCTGGAGCAAGTGCAATCAGCCATGCACCGCCAGCGACACAGGCGGATGAGCATAAGAACAAAAGTAGAGTGTAAAAGCGCATGTAGTTTGTCGCTGAACTTGATTGGTTGCTTGAACTGTGCTCACATGTCAAGATTTTGTGGAAATAGCTATCTGCCAGTTTACTTTGATTAAAACCGTTGCCCAAACTGACTAGCCATTCTAGCACTTTCACCACACAGAGTTCCCAAACGAGTACGTTACGCGGCAAATGTTAGAGACGAGTGGCCATGAGCCGCATGCAGAAGTCGGCTACTTCATGTCCCGTTGTTAGTCCCACGGTGACTGCTCTGGTGACCCACGACCCCCGGCATAGCCCCCTACCGATTGCCAGTTCTTTAGCCCTGCAATCTCGATTGTCCGATGGGCACGTACGTCGCCGTAATCAGAGGTTAGCTTAAGAACGACTTTTACCTGTTTCTTCCCAGTCTTCCTGAGATGATTGGCCAGTTGATCAGAATATTCGCCGAGATGGTAACCTGGAAAGTCAACAAACGAGAGAACGACTTCTGATTCCTTCATCCCCTGCGATGGGATCGGCTTAATTTCCCAGGTCATCAGGTACTCGCGCAATTCGGTCTGGTCAATAAAAGGCCCAAAGCCAGTAAGGAAGAACACGAACAAAAATGTGTAAGCCAGTAATGCGACCAGTATCGTTTCTTCAATGGGGGTTTTTATTCGCGAGTTAGGTTTCTTTGGTTCCATGCACCGATAAACGAAGAGCCAAAGCAGAACGAAAACAGGAAGCCCAATCAAGAAAAGGATGGGGCGGATATCGACGTAAGCAAAGAAAATCACAACGTTTTCTCTGTCGAAAGGTCGAGGTTACAAAGCTGTAAAGTACCGCCACTGACTCCGGCATCTCCATCTTAACATCGTGCCCAGCTCTGTGCATGATTGGTTTCGCAGTCTCTGGGCTACTAAGGCGCTAAATCCCAGCCCACCTTGACGCCCCGCCCCCAATTCCGCCATATTACGGGCGTCAAAGCCAATCGCTTACGGCCGGTCTGTCGGCCATGGGCACCAATGAAATATCAAACTTTCCAATGAAGACAGAATGCGTTGCTGCGCGGGTGTGCGCCAGCCGTAAGGCCCGCGGGCGGTTCATTGGCCGCCTGATAGCGCCAGTGCAGCAACGCATTTTCTTTGTGCTCTCCACTCTGGAGGCGCAGGAAAGGAGCCAAGGAAATGGCTACTTCGATCTTCTCGTTGCGTTCGCGGTTGCTCGAATGGGCTGCTGAGCAGCTGAACCGCGCGGCAATGCGGCACGAATCGATCGAAACCACGCTGAAATACTACGTTGGCCGCAATGCCCAGAGCACAGCAGCGGTGCTCTGGAAGGCCCATCACGGGGCGAGTAACATTTCGGGTAACAGTGCCCAAAATCAGCCCCAAGAGCACTCGGTCTCCGTTGACCAAAGTCGTTTGACCACTTACGGTAGGGAAGACACGCGCCCGTAGCTCAGCTGGATAGAGCAGCGGACTTCTAATCCGCAGGTCGCAGGTTCGAATCCTGCCGGGCGTGCTTGACTTACGTCGACTCGGAAAAGCCGACACTCCATAAACACTCCACAGCTATCCCGACTTGCTTCGCAGAACGTCGGGTACGTGAATCGACTCGACTGCCTTTTTCACCTGACCAGCTATGTTGATGTACCGCTGGGTAGTCGCGTAGCTCTTGTGCCGCATGAGCCGCTGTAGAGCGTCCCCTGTCATATTCTCTGCATTGACCGTCGCGAATGCTCTCCGAAAATCATGGAAGCCGTAGGCGGCCGAGATATCGGCTTCTGTTTGGATAGCATGAAACTCTGCCCATAGCGTCCGGTAACCAATTGAGCTCGGTCAGCCAAGGAAAGCTCTTTCCAGCACTTGCTGCAAATCGGCGGAAGTCCGTCCGGACATTCCATGATCGAAACCAGGCAACTAATGACTAACAACTTTTTATCACATACCACAGATTCTCGCGGATGAAACACGAAGAAAGAGTTTTTAGTCGTTAGTACGCGCTTGCGTGCCACTCACCACTCACGAACCACCAACAACTAACAACCTTCTGTCGCGTTCCCTTCACCCTCCACCCTAAACCCTCAACCGCGTCATCACAGCCATCCGCGCCGGACGGCGATCTTGCGCAGCTCGTTCGATAGCCAGTCGCCCAACTTTCCCTGGCCAGCACCTTGGCGGACAGCCTCCAGCACGTCGGCGTCAATCCGCACCGACATGGCCTCGCGGCCTTTGGGGCTTTTGCGTGGTCGTCCACGCGTCTCTTTTTCCGATGATTTTTGGTTTTTTTTCGCCACTGGGTAGGCTCCTTTGCCGTAAGTCTATTCGGCGTCACGACTTTTTGCAATGCAAATTATTTTGGCGATTTTGCCCAAGTTCATTGTTTTTGTATTGCAAAATAATCGAGCGGCCGATATATTACAGGGAGACGAGCGAGTGACTCACGCGACTCGGCAACTGAGGGAGTTGCAGTGGCCCGCCAGTGACGGGCCGGGAGAAGAAAAAAATGATGGACCCACGCGAACTAAAAACGATGGCTGCTGACGGCCCGTTCGTCATCCGGATGAATGATGGGCGGTCGTATCATGTAGAGAGCAGCGAGTTTATCACGATCGGACCGTTTACGGCGGCGGTGCTCCACCGTGACGATGAGGATGGCAAGATGCGGCACGCCATTCTGTCGATGGGCAACATGAGCAGCGCGGCGCCAGTCTCTGGCTGACCAGCTCGGCATCAATCGGGTGCTCGTCTGTCGAGAGCGCCGGCGGTTGAAAATTGAGCCATGCGAGTAATCTAAAGCGAATAACGAGCCGGATCGTCGGGGGGCTCGAATAAAAATCCGCCCTCTCGACTTGCTCCACGCAGTAAATCTGCTACACTAAGTGTAGATGCTGCTCGGTTAGCCTCTGTACGCTTCCCGCTTGCGGGTTTCGTCGAGGCCTCATGGCCGGGCAGCATTTTTATTGCGCCAAGTTCGTGGGTGTAGTATTTTCCTGACGAATGCGCCACTTCTTTTACGATTATGCGAGCGCGCATCAATTGGCCCTGAACTCTTACCGGCGCAATCAATGTGTGCACCGCAGTAATGTCCTTCTTTCGTGCTCGGTGTGGCACGGTATCAACTAGGATCGACTTTTCCAGCGCTTCTCCGAGTCCTAGTAGACAAGTCAAGATGCAGGCTAATCCCTGCTGGATCGTGGCCGGCTGAATGGATGGCCTTCTTCAGACCCTGCCTACCAATTTGAATCGACATCCCTGTATCTCGGTTGACAATGGGCTTGCCTCGCAGGTATCGCTTTCCCCACCGCCAGGCTAGATCAAAGCTTCCGCGAAACGTTTTTTCGACTTTCGTTACCTGAACGTCCGGTTTGTTCCATAGCTCGCTTTCCGGAGGCGCATGGTAACGGGGGCTCTTTGCTCTACCACCTGAACCAGCTTCATCGCCTTGATGAGCAGCATCAATCCATCGCCCATCCGGGCCTCGCGGACGGAGTGACTCATCAAACGGCTTGCCGTAACGGATTTGACGCCAGAGACCCAGTCGCTTCTGAAACGGGAGGGCCGCCAGCTCTTCCGCAATTTCGTCAGTCACATCGCTCCGGCCGCCTGCCTGCACCAACGAGACCGCCTCGGCGGGCAAGTCGTAAGTCGCTCGATCAACTTCTCGGTTACTTGGGCCGGCAGCCCGAGCATCTGGAATATGCCCAGCGGCTCGCCGCAGGCCGCTCAATCGGTAGCGGAATGGCCGAAGGGGCCTGCAAACACATGATCGGTCGCCGCCTGAAACAGACGGGCGCTCGCTGGCGGACCCGACGCGTGAACCGCATGGCCAGCCTCTGCTGCCTGATTTACAGCGACCATTGGGACTCTTACTGGAAAAACAACTAAAACCACAATCCGTTACTGCACCCCACCCTGCGTGTGCGGCAAATATTTCTGGTGTTTTGAAAACCACTCAAATACAAGCCCGACGCGCAAGCGAGGGAACTTGAGTGGAACCTCTTCCCTCGCTTGC
>JANQPJ010000091.1 GCA_028289525.1 Pirellulales bacterium | reverse complement strand
CCAGGAGAACTGCAAAGTCGTTTTTGGTGAACCACCGAGCCTGATGGTGCGTAACTGAAGGCCACAGGGGGGCTTCTTTTCTTGAAAGGAGCCTTTCAGTGCATACCTCGACCCTTCTGAACGCCTTTTCCCAGCTTGACGATCCACGCTGCCGACGTGGTGTGCGGCATCCTTTTTCGGGCATGGTCATGCTGATGCTGCTGGGTATGCTGGCGCGGATTCGCGAAATGGAAGTACTGGTGCGTTGGGCCACCGTGCATTGGGACCAACTTCGCGAGCCCTTAGGGTTCGACCGTGACCAGCCACCTTGTGCGACGACCATCAGCCGCACCTTGGCCAAGTGCCGCGTTGGCGAGTTTCAGCAGGCACTGACGGCTTGGATTCAGGGATGTTTAGGCCAATCGCCGACAGAAGGCGTTATTGCTGCCGACGGCAAGACCGCCAAACAAGGCCTGGATGACAACGGACAACCGCTCCACATGCTTAACGTGTTTCTGCATGACTTGCAGGCAGTGCTTGGCCAATGGTCGGTCGGGGCCGAAAAGACCAACGAGCCAACACTGTTGCGTCGGCACCTCAAGGAGTTGCTAGACACGTATCCGATGTTGCGCCTGCTGACCGGCGATGCAATCTTCGCCCAGCGTCCGTTGGTTGAGGTGATGTGCCAGCATGACTGCGACTACCTGCTGCAAATCAAAGCCAACCAGGGCGACACACTCGATGCCCTGGAAAACTGCTTTGCCAAGGCTGCCGAACGCCAACCAGCCGCTGAAACGACCAACAAAAGGGGGGCCTGGAGGAAACCCGCCGTGTATGGGTTGACCTAGACAACGCTGAGTACATTCGGGAGACGCTGGACCTGCCAAGCTGTCGGATTGCGCTACGCGTCGATCGTGAAGTTCGATCACAGAACGGTCGAGTGCTCTCGCTCGACGTGCGCTATTTCGTGACAAGTCTCGATCCGGACCACGTTACCGCAGCCCAGTTGTTGCAATACGTCCGCAATCATTGGTCCGTGGAAAACGGCTTGCATTTCCTGAAAGACCGCTGGTGGGATGAGGATCGGCACTACACCCGCCGCCCTGGACTTTCTGCCTGTCTGGCGGCCATCAACAACGCCGCGGTCTCGATCCACCGGCTCCGCTCCGACCCCGATCTCCCCGTCCGGGCCGCTGCCGACTATATCGCCTGGAACCCCGCCCTTGGTCTCGAACTGCTCAATTCCTGACTTTGCAGTTCTCCTGCATCAAGCTGCTGAGTCTGAATCCCTGATTTGGCAAGGCTGCTGGCCAGCAGTTCGGCATCGCGCGCCGAACGGACCAACAAGATTTGGTTCCATTGCATGATGTTTGCCGCGTTCCAACTACAAAGCCTAACGCCAAATTCGGCTTTGATGGTACCTGAATCGACAAACGTTTGAAAGCGCACAAGCTGCCAAGCGTTTACGGCAAGTCTTTTGACAACCCATCAGCGCGGCCTTCGCGGACCGAGCGTTCAGAAGCCGTGGCCGTAGACGGTTGTGCGCGATGTTGCTCGACCAGTTGACGCAAAGAGACCTCGAGTTCCTGCGAAAACTGGCGATAACCGGCCGAGTCGAGCGACCAGTCAGGATGTCTCGACAGCGAGAGCACAAAGCTGGTGGATTGCGTGCGAGCGTTCATCGCTAAACTCCCGTGGTGCCTCGGGGGGAAACACCCAAGAACTACCGCCTGAGGAACTATGATCTTTTATCGGCACCTAACGGCGTCCGATTTCTGTTTTTCTTTACGTAAGACAGCACCGTTCGGTTCAGGGTTCGTTTTTGGCTGTGTAAATGCCCAGGAATCGGGTAAAATAGGCGGCTTTGAAGAAAGAAGTCTTCGACAGGAACGGTGCCGATGGACACTCAAGCCCGAATTGACGCTTTCTTGGCCGGTTCGCCCCATGCGGTGGTAGGTGCTTCGCAAGATCGGGCCAAGTATGGCAACAAAGTACTACGAGTTTACCAGCAACACAATCGTCCAGTGTTTCCGGTCAACCCTAAGGCCGACGAAATCGAAGGTCTGACGGCCTATGCCGACTTGGCCTCGTTACCAGAGCCAGAAAAGGTGCACGGCATCTCGGTCATCACCCCACCCCAGGTGACCGCCACGATTGTCGAACAGGCTCACCAGCTGGGGATTGGTCATCTGTGGCTGCAACCTGGTTCGGAGAACGACGCCATCGTGGCCCGAGCGGAAGCGTTAGGACTGAACGTAATCGCCGACGGGCCCTGCCTGTTGGTCGTGTTAGGCTATCGTGAATGAGCGACCACTCTCTGCACGACGGAGTTTTTTAGTTCGATGTCGACAACACGTTTAGCATGGACCGGTCAACACAAAGACTTTCTAGGCTTTGTCCTCAAACAAACCCACGGTTGCGATTTGAAGTCTGAGAGGCAAGCATCGCAAAAATTCCTTCGCTGGCGCTTCAGGCTTCAAACCGCTTTGGGACCATGCCTACTACTGACACTGCTTGGACAAACGGCCATCGGCGGCGAAGTTCGCACTTGGACCAGCAGCGGCGGCCAACACAAAATCGAAGCCGAAATGATTTCGCTCGAAGGTGATACGGTCACGTTGAAACGGCCCGATGGCAAGGTTCTCAAGGTGCCGCTCCATAAACTGAGCGAAGCTGACAGGCAGCATGCCCGCCAGCAGGCAGCCCCGCCGCCTGACACCACCCCACCGAAACCGGAAAATGATGCTCCCCAAGAACCGGTCACCGAGAAACCTGCCGCCCGAACCGGCCACTTTCGGCTGCCAGCGGAACAAGGCATTTCCCTGGCGGTCTACCTAGATGCCATGGCGGTCTATCAACCTGCGTTGCCGCCCAAGCTGGCCGCCA
>JANQPJ010000347.1 GCA_028289525.1 Pirellulales bacterium | reverse complement strand
CCGAAACAAGCAGACTGCAAACAAACAGGGCAACAATCGCGATCGTGGTGGTTTTCTTCGCCATGGTTCAATCTCCTAAACAGAATGAAAAATTGTGATTCGAACAAAAATGCTATTCAAAAACTAGACTTTAGGGGTATCGCCCCCTTGCAAACCAGCGTGCTTCTCTTTACTTATCCCACAGGGGGTACTCTTTTCCTAAATGCGAACCGCCTCTTTTCCTAATCACCGCCCTAGGGCGGCTTTCTTGTCTTTAGGAGCCTCTCTGGCTTCCGCCTTTACCGACGGCAGAGGAGCAACTCAGCATTCCCTTTCATCGAAGTGTCAACGGTCTCCGTGAATCCTACAATCGTTTACTGTTTCTTGGTCACGTCGGCCAGCCGCTCGATGGCGGCTCGGCCTGTGGTTCGGATGGTTTCGAGTTCGGCACTGGAGAGCGCCCCGGCAATGAGAAAGACGTTGTCAATCTCGCCGGCAAACGCTTCCACATACTGGCGATGGCGGCCGATTCGCACGGTCGCGGCGCTAGGACCAATCCGAGCACCGTCGGTGTGGTCGCGGACCAAGGCGCCGCGGCCGCCACGGGCCGCGCGATCTTCAATATACAAGGTCGCAGTCTGGGCCGGCTGGTTGTAAACGGCCGCGACAAACGTCCACTTCTGGAGTTGGGGCCGTGGGCCGCGCGAGGCCAATACTCGCAACTTCGGGCCGGCGAAGAGGGCAAAGCGCCGCGGTCCGTCGGTGGCCACGATGGCCTGGGGTCCAGAACGGGTATCGATGGTCAGCGTGCGGTCAAAGCCTCCGTCATCGGCCGAAAGGATCTCGTGCGATCGGTCGAGCCGTGTGGGCCGCACCCAGGCACCCCAGGTCAACCTGGGCAGCGCCTCGACTCCGACGTCGATCGGTAGTTCGATAAAGCTTTGTGGCTGCCCGGCGAACTGGGCAGCCTGACCATCGTGGCCAGCGACGAACGAAATGCCCGAGACGGTCACCGGGTGATTGCCGGCACCGCTGGCATCCTGAGCATCACCTTCAAACGGATAGAAGCCAATGAGCCGCTGTTGTGGCGTGACGGCAGGCAGATCGCGGACCAAACTGACTTCCGCGTCTTCGGCCGGCGACAACTGGGCCGCACCGGCATCGGAAATGCGCAGCGACTGGCCTGCCGCGGGCCGTCGCGGCTCAGACGCATCGGCCGGCGAAACGCGCACCACGCCGTCGAATACTCGCACAACCGAACCGAGTGAACTTTTTTGGGCCACCTGAATTCCAAACTCCGTCCCCAGATCGACGACCGTGGCCCAAGGCGTCTGGACCGCAAAACCCTTTGTCGCGCCGGCCACCTTTCCGACCAGCTTGCCATGCTCGAGCGACGCTTGGTTTTCACCATCAACGATCAGTTTGGCCGGGCCTTCCAGCACCACGCGCGCCCCTTGGTCGAACTTAATCGCCGCCAGGCCACGCTTCAAAATCAGCGACTGCCCGACGAGCAAGTAGGCACCATCGGAGGTCGACCCAATCGAAGGGCCCCAGTGGGCACGATGGCTGCGCACGAGCCGAGCCACCACCTGGGCCGGAGCCGTCGAAGTTTTTGGTCGAGATGCCTGAACCACTTCTTTCCCTTGCGAGCTAGGCCAGAGCACCCAAGCCAAAAAAGCAGACCAGACCAACACGGTCGCCGTGATCACAAAGGTTGCGAAACGGGCCGGATGGACGCGATAATCGAGACCAGCAAACGCGCGAAACAACATGCCATGTGAAGGTTGTTCCGCAAGCGGCTCCTCGGCGATCGTTTCGAAAACCAGCGGCGCGACCGGCGCCTGGGCCATTTGCTCTAAATAGACGTGCGTTTGCACCGCCTGCAAGTAGACCTCGCGCAGCTCAGGATGACTGGTCAACAAAACTTCCAACTCAGCCTGTCGCTCGATAGACAGACCGAATTCGTATTGCTCTTCGACCAGGTCGATCAACTGGTTTCGGGGCGATTGGGCTTGGCTCACTGGCTCGCCTCCTTGCCCAATTGACGCTCGATGCAGCCGAGCAGCTTTTGCCGTGAACGTTTCAGACGGCTGTAGATTGTCTGGACGGGGCGACTGAGCCGATCAGCAATCGCGGCGACCGAGGCCCCTGGCTCGTAACGGGCTAGCAGCAACTTTCGGTCAGAATCTGACAGCCGGCCAATACAGTGCTCAAATGCAGCCTGCAAGTCCGACCCCAGGTACGCTGGCTCGGACGCCACCTCGGCCAGGTGATCGACGAGCACGGCACTAAAGCGGACACGTTCGGCCCGCTGAGTGCGCAAAAAGCTCTTAATCTTCAGACGAGCGGTCTGTAGCGACCAGGCTAAAAAATCGCCGTCGAGATCCCTTTGGGACTCGAATTGAGCGAACTTTTTCCAAAGCACGATCGCCACATCCTGCACGATGTCCTCGGCGTCGGCCTGATTCGGGACCACCGCCCGAACAAAGC
>JANQPJ010000030.1 GCA_028289525.1 Pirellulales bacterium | reverse complement strand
CGATCGCGCATTTCGCCCAGCAGAATGATGTCGGGATCTTCACGCACGGCATGCTTCATGCCAATTTCAAAATCGACCACGTCCAGGCCGATTTCACGTTGGTTAATCAGACATTTTTCCTCGGTGAAGACAAACTCGATCGGGTCTTCGAGCGTCAAAATGTGCTTGCGATAGTTGTGGTTGATCCAATTGAGCATCGAGGCGATCGTGGTGCTCTTACCCGACCCGGTCACCCCGGCCAACAGAATCATGCCCTGGTCGTATTTGCACAAATCTCCGATCGAAGGGGGCAGGTTGAGCTTCTCGAAATCGGGAATCCAGGCGTTCACCCGCCGGGCGACCAGTCCGACATGGCCCAACTGCTGCAACAGGTTCACCCGAAACCGCCAGGCGGTCCCTTCAACGTCGAGCGAATAGGCAAAATCGGCCCCGCCATCGCGGTCGAAAATCTCGCGGTTCCGCGCATCCAACATCGGCATGCAGAGCGCCACCATCTTTTCGTCGTCGATCTCGGGGCTGTTCATGGCCCGCAGGGTGCCGTTCACGCGCACCATCGGCGGCTTGCCAACCTTCAGGTGCAGGTCGCTGGCCTCGAGTTTCACGCACGCGCGAAACAGTTTGTCGATTTCCAGGTCTTGATGCTTGCCCAAAAACCGCCCGTCTGCCGCTTCCGTCATGTCCACACCCTAGTTTGAGTATAGGAACTCAGGCACTTCGTCGCACAGGCACGCCGCGTTGTTGCATCACCTGTTTGGTTTCGTCAATGGTATATTCGCCGAAGTGAAAAATGCTGGCCGCCAGCGCCGCATCGGCCTTGCCGATCAAAATCGCATCGGCCAAATGCTCCGGGCAACCGGCCCCGCCGCTAGCGACTACCGGAATCGAAACCGCCTCGGCCACCGCAGCAGTGACCTCCAAATCATAGCCATCCTTGGTCCCATCGGCGTCCATGCTGGTCAACACAATTTCGCCTGCCCCGAGCCGTTCGGCCTCGCGCGCCCAAGCGACCGCTTCCAGCCCGGTGCCGATGCGGCCGCCGTTGATGTGCACTTCCCAAACCTCACGGCCGTCGCGTTCAACCCGCTTGGGGTCGATGTTCACCACGATACACTGGCTACCAAACCGTCGGGCAGCCTCGCGGACGAGCGACGGATCGCGCACGGCGGCCGAATTGATCGACACCTTGTCGGAACCGGCCAGCAGCAGTTCGCGAATCTGGTCTAACCGGCTAATCCCGCCGCCAACGGTCAACGGCATGAACACCTGTTCGGCCGTCCGGCGGACCACGTCGAGCATGATATTGCGTTCTTCGTGGCTGGCCTTGATGTCGAGAAAGACCAATTCGTCGGCGCCTTCCTGCTCGTAACGCCGAGCAACCTCGACCGGGTCGCCGGCATCACGCAAGTTGACAAAATTGGTGCCCTTGACCACCCGACCGTGATCGACGTCGAGACAAGGAATGACACGTTTGGCAAGCATCCGGCTAGTATCATCGCAAAAAAGACGCGTTCGTAGGCTCACCTCGCAGCAGACAAGGCGGCAATTTACTTTAAGCCGCCCCAGCAGCCAGGTCAACCAGCCAGCCGTTCGCCTGCAGGCGAACGGCACATTTCCTTGGTGTCCGGCGACGCGTTGCATCGCGACGAAGGGGTCTTTGAATTTCTAATTTCTGATTACGCGTTGGCGCGTGAAAACAACTAAAAACGAACAACCAACCACGAAGAATCGCCTAGATGCCCTAGCCGCGACGCGACGCGTCGCCGGGGCGCCAGAGTAAATGGGAAGCCACATGAGTTCACTGCGCGACCGGCGACGCATCGCGGCTAGGGGGCACGAGCACATCGCTTACAACTCGAAATTCAATGATTCTGCTTTCGACATTGACAGAACGCTAGAAAACGTGCGAGCGCACACCACTCACCAACAACCAAAAACTAACAACTTTGAATTTGCTTCGGATTTTGACCCTCAGCTGTACATCTTACTTCATTCGCCCGAAGCGTTACGAAAAGTTCAACCGTCCAAACGCTCCACCACCTGCTCACACGGCGGCAACGCGTTGAGAAACAACCGCCCATACGGCTTGGTGGTTACTCGAGGATCGAGAATCACGACGATCCCTCGATCGGTGGCCGAGCGAATCAACCGGCCAAACCCTTGCCGCAGTTTGAGAATCGCCTCGGGCAGCTGGTAATCGCGGAACGGGTTGCCGCCTGCGGCGCGGATCGCCTCGAGTCGGGCTTCCAGCAACGGATGGTCCGGCACACTAAACGGCAGCTTCGTGATAATCACATTCTGCAAGGCGTCGCCCGGCACGTCGACCCCTTGCCAAAAGCTATCGGTTCCAAACAACACCGAGCGAGAGTTCTTTTTGAATTGCTCGAGCATCCGCGAACGGGGCATCCCATCGGCCTGCGACAACAGACCATACCGATGCTTGGCCAGCCAGCCAGTCAGGCTAGACGCCACCCGACGCATGAAGTCGTAGCTGGTAAAGAGCACAAAGGCATGACCATCGGTTCGCTCGACATACCGGCGGATCATCGCCTGACAGTCGCGTTCATAACGCCCACGGTCGGCGGTCGGATCGGCCATCCCGGCCACGGTGATCAGCTTCGCCTGGCGGGTATAGTCGAACGGGCTGCCGAGCTGAACCGAATCAGCAGTCGTCAAGCCGATACGAGACTGGAAGAAATCGAACGATGCCTCGCGCGCGACCGACAACGTGGCGCTGGTCATCACGACCGTCTTCACTTTCTCGAACAACTCGGCCCGCAGCGCTGGCCCCACGTCGATCGGTGCCGAGGCGAGCGCGGTGAAGACTCCGCGGCGCCGCTGGCGCGACTCGACCCAATAGACCGAGTCAGACACGGTTTGGGTGCGCCAGGCTTCGATCTGAGCAGACAGTTCGTTGAGCCGGTTGGCCGATGCCACAAAGTCTTGCCGCACCACCTCGTCGTCAATCGCATGCCCGGCCCGTTTCACGGCCAGCGACAATTGGCCCAATTCTGGACTCAAAGGGTTCTCGACCACGCCGGCTTCCGACACCCGACCGTTCTTGGGAGCCTTGGTTGCCCGCCAAGCAGCAAGCGACTCGAAAAACTCATCGGCCCGATACCGGCAGCGCATCACGCTTTCTTGTGCCTGGCCTAGCTTGTGATGGACCAACAGGCCCTTGTTCGTTCGCTCGTTGTAAAGTTTGTTCAACAGGTAGTCGACTTGCCCCGAGGTTACCCGCATACCGAGGTGGTCGCCGGCAACACTTTCCAGCGTATGGGCTTCGTCAATCACGACCACGTCGTAATCAGGCAGAATGCTGGCTCCCACCCGGCGCAACGCCAAATCGCTGCAAAGCAACGCGTGATTGACGACCAAGATTTGAGCGTTGCGCATTCGCCGGCGCGAGAGAAAATAGAAACACGACTTATAAGTTGGACATTTGGTGGCCATGCAATTGCCGCTTTCGCTATCGACCTCGTCCCACACTTGGCCGAGCGGCTGAAACGGCAAGTCGCTCCGCGAGCCGTCTCCGGTGGCCTTGGCCCAGCGGGCGATTTCGCGCAACTCGTCGAACTCTTGTTCGTCGGAAAACAGATTGCCGCGTCGCTCGATGGCCGCCTTCAGCCTTCGACGGCTCAAATAGTTGGATCGCCCCTTCACCAGCGTGGCGGTAAATTCCAACGGAATCACGCTGTTGAGCAGCGGCAGATCTTTTTCGAGCAACTGCTCCTGCAAACTGATCGTGTGGGTTGAAATGACCACCCGACGCGGCTCGTCATGCTCACCAGTCGGCTGAGCCGCATCCAACACAGCTGGCACTAGATAGGCATAGCTCTTGCCAACCCCGGTGCCGGCTTCAACGATCAGATGCCGCTCGCGATCAATGGCCGCCGCAACCGCCTCGGCCATCGCTAACTGCTCTGGCCGCTGCTCGTAGTTGGACAGCCGAGCCGCCACACGGCCCTGGGGGCCTAGGATTTCGGCAACCGTGTGCATCGGGGATCCAGATGGGTTCAAGCAGACGAGTTTCAACGGCAAACCGCTCAGCGTATCACGATCGCCGGCCGTCTGGTAGTTGCCCGAGGGGACTGGAGGAAGATTGTAAAGCCAACGATTCCACCAAAACAGCGGTCGGTGACCGCTCGCGAAACACTCGATTTCGCCTGTTTCGCGAGGGACCACCGGTCCCTGTTTTTAGACTTTGCAATCGCCCCAGGAGCCTGAATGTGTTATCTTCACGGCGCTTCAAAATCATCTTTGCCTAGGAACCCGAGAGTCATGCCGATCGAATTTCGCTGTTCAGGATGCGACAAACTCCTGCGCGTGCCGGACGAATTTGCCGGACGACAGGCCCAATGCCCTCAGTGCGAAACGGTCTTGCCTGTTCCAAGTGAAAATGATGAGCCGACTGCTGCGCCCGATCCAGCACCGGCCGCACCTGCCAGCCCAGTGGTGCCCGAAAGTGGAAATCCATTTCAGTCGCCACTGGCCGATTCCGCGACCAAGCCAGCGGCCTCGACCATTCTGCCAACCGAAGTCAACGTCTCAACGATCCTGAGCCAAACCTGGGCAATCTTCAAGAACAACTGGGGCCTCACGATCGGAGGCTTCTTCGTGAGTTGGCTGCTCAGCAACTTTGTATCATATGGGGTTGGCTTCAGCGCCGCTATCCTGGGCGAACAAATAGGCGAGGCCGGCACCCTGCTCGTATTTCTAGCTCAACTGTTCGCCATTGGTTTTGGGATCTTTATCACGCTGGGTCAAACCCAGTTGTTCTTGAATTTGGCCAAAGGCCAGCCTGCCAATCTAAACGACTTGTTTAGCTGTGGACGCTTTTTGGGCATCTACATCGGAGCGTCTGTCATCTTTGGCCTGGGGATCGCGGGAGGGCTCATACTCCTCATCATTCCAGGAATTATTTTGGCGCTCATGTGGCTGTTCTATACCTACACGGTGATTGACGCTGGCGGCGGCATCACTAGCTCACTGACCCAATCGGCCGAGATCACCAAAGGCAACAAGCGAACGCTTGCCTTGCTGATGGCCTGTCTTGCCGGCATTCAATTCCTGGGCCTCCTGGCATGTGGCGTGGGACTTCTTGTTTCCGCTCCCTATGCCTGGCTCGCCATGGCCGTCGCCTACACGATGATGAGCGGCCAAGCGGTCGCCCAAGAATAGCCGCCCGGGACCGTCGCCTTAACGCGGCTTGCCGGCAATCGTGCCCTCTTCGGGGCTGCTAGCGGTGGCGTATAACCGCTTGGGAATTCGACCGGCCAGGTAGGCCAACCGACCGGCTTCCAAGGCATGCCGCATGGCGTGGCCCATCTGCACCGGGTTGCCGGCATGAGCGATGCCGGTGTTTAACAGCACGCCGTCGACGCCCAACTCCATGGCCAGCGTCACATCGCTGGCTGTGCCGACCCCGGCATCGACAATTACTGGATAATCGGGATCCCCTTCCTTCAGATATTCCAAGCAGATGCGAATGTTGTTTGGATTCAAAATTCCCTGACCCGAACCGATCGGACTGCCGGCCGGCATCACGCTCGTAGCGCCGGCCTCTTTCAACTGGCGAGCGACGACCGGGTCGTCAGTCGTGTAACAGAGCACCTGAAACCCATCGGCCACCAACTGCCGAGTGGCGTCAAGCGTGGCGACCGGATCGGGCAGCAAGGTTTTCTGATCGGCCAACACTTCGAGCTTGACCCAATCGGCCCCAGGATTTTCCAAGCCGGCCAAAATTTCGCGTCCCAGTCGGGCAACCCGCACCGCATCCTCGGCACTAAAACAGCCGGCCGTGTTGGGCAACAGCGTGTACCGGCTCACGTCGATCGCGTCGAGCAGGTTGTTGCCCTGGCTATCAATCAACCGTTCACGCCGCACGGCCACCGTAATGCAATCGGTCCCCGAGGCGGCCAGCGACTCCTGCATCACCTCGTAGTTGGCATACTTACCGGTGCCGACAATCAGTCGGCTGTCGAAGGTGTGTGTGCCGATCGTCAGTTTCTGTTCGGCAATCTGATCGGTTGCCATCAGTCTGTTATCCTCCTCCGACTAAAGTGACGAATTCGAGCCGATCTTCCGCGACCAACAGGCAATTTTGATGCTGCTGGCGAGGGACGAGTTCTCGATTACGTTCGACGGCCACGTGGCGAGGGTTCAAGCCCAACTCGACCAGCAGCGTGGCCACGCTGGTCGCTTCGGCCACTTGACGAGGCTCGTCGTTGACAAAAATCCGCACGCCCATGTTGGTTCGCTCAATCTCTCTCGGCTCAATCGCGAATGACCGGCGTCCGGAACGGCTTGACGTCCAACCGCTGGAAAGTGCCTGTCTGACCCTTGTTCTGAGCGGCTATCGAGGTGTTCCAAGGAATTCCGTAACAGGCAATCTGCCCCGAAGTCGCCTCGGCCACATAGACGACCGAGCGCGCCATCTGAAAATTCCCCCGACTCCGGGCAAAATCGGCCACCCCAGTGACCAGCAAAAACTTGGGATTCTTGACGTTCAAACCGCCAAAATCATTGAGCACATTATATTTGTAGAAGGAATTGAACTGGCCAGTGCGCAAACCAAGCACAGCGGCCTTCAGATCGCCGGTTAAAAAATCGAGAAAATAGACCGCCTCGAACCGATCGTCGACAAATCCAGTGGCAATCGCAAAATTGTCCTGGCCATGGGTCGCCACGGCATGGACCGGGATCGGCTCTCGCCTGGCAATCGCAAACGCCCCCACGGCCCCCAGGGTTAGCCCCAGGGCTAGCCAAGTCCACCGGCTACGTCGAATCTGCTCCAACATGGCACATCTCCCTCTCAGTTGCACGACACGCATCTTCAGGGCTGAAAAAACGAAGGCCAAGCAGCCAGCCTGACTCTCGACCGACATTCATCGTACCCCTTTTACGACCGCGATTCCAGTCGCGCCGGCCGAATGACCAAGGCAAATCAGTTTTTCAATCTAGGAAGTTTTTAAAGCCCCCTAACCCGACGCGTAAGCGAGGAAAACAGTCAGAAATGCCTCGCTTACGCGTCGGGTTAGTGGGGCATCAAGCCTGCCCATTTTGAAAAACTGATCGGCCCTAGGCCGAATGACCAAGGCAAACCCAGAGCGAATCAGTTTTTCAAAATACACAAAAAGCGCAAATACAAGCCCGCAGCGCAAGCAAGGGGAAATTGTCGTAAATTCCCTTGCTTGCGCTGCGGGCTTGTACTGCAATTTTCTTCCTGGTAGACGATGGTATTCGAATTTGGAGGTTGCAAGCTTCTGTTTGCCCCCTAGCCGCGACGCATCGCCGAGCCCCCACAAAAACGAATGTATCTACTCGATTGAAAAAAGAAATCACCTTGAGGACAAATCAGCCCCCTTTGGCAGCCGGTCACGATGACAGTAGAATAAGAGCCCACCGCTGATTCCTCCCTAGCAAATTGTATTTTCCCCCACACGGCTGCTTCCATGCGACTAGTCAATCGGATGTTGAACGCTCTTGAAAAGCGGATCGGCCATTGGGCGGTTCCCAATGTGACCCTAGGGCTAATCATCGGTCAGGTCGTCATCTACATTCTGGCCCAGGACAACCCGGCCATCTTAGAAAACGCGGTCCTAGTGCCTCGTCTGGTTCTCGAAGGTCAGGTTTGGCGGTTGATGACCTTTCTGTTCGTGCCGCCCATGATGCACGTGTTGTTCGCGTTTTTCTTCTGGTATCTGTTCTACCTGATGGGCACGGCGCTCGAACAACAATGGGGTTCGTTTCGCTATAACCTGTATCTGTTGCTCGGCACGCTGGCCACGGTCGGCGTCTCGTTCCTGGTGCCTGATGTCGCCTCGTCAAACGGCTACTTGCAAGGGACTGTGTTTCTGGGATTCGCCTATCTGTTTCCGACGTTTGTGCTTCATTTATTTCTCATCTTCCCGGTTCAGATCCGCTGGCTGGCGCTGCTCACCTGGATTCTCTATGGGTACCAGTTCATCACCGGCGATTGGCTCACTCGGCTGCTGGTGTTCGCTTCGGTGAGCAATTTTTTGCTCTTCTTTGGCAGCGACATTTGGCAGCGGATTTATCATGGCCACCGTCGAATGACCTGGCAAGCCAAGACGGCTCGCGACCGAAAACAGCCTAGACACCAGTGCATGGTCTGTGGCGTGACCGACATTAGCCACCCGAAGCTGGCGTTCCGATACTGTTCGGAGTGCGCTGGCCAATGCGGCTATTGCCCGGAACACCTAGACAACCACGAACACGTGACCGAGCCGGCGACCGCTGATCAGGCCTAGCCTTGAAGCACTAATGCCTTATCTCCCAAGAGGTTTTCAATGATTCTTAGACAAAACCTAGTAGTAGACGACATTCGAATTTAAGGGTTGCAAGCTTCCGTTTGCCCATAGCCGCGACGCAACGCGTCGCCGGGGCCTCACAAAACAAAAGTCATCGCTCACGAACTCTCGATGCCGAAGTCGCGAACTGTGAGCAACGAGGTGAGTTCGTACCCCTGGGCGGCAAAAGCTTCGGCGCCGCCTTCGAGCCGGTCGATAATCGCCAGCACACGTCGCACCTTGAGCCCAAACGCCTCGCACCGCTCGATGGCCAACAGCGACGAGCCGCCGGTGGTGACCACATCTTCGACAATCACGATCTCTTCGCCTGGCTCGACAGGCCCTTCGACCGTGCGACCGGTACCATGGCCCTTGGGATCCTTGCGCACAATCACGCCCCGCAACGGGATCTTTCGCATGCCAGCCAAAGTAATGATGGCTCCGGTGATCGGGTCGGCTCCGATCGCCATGCCTCCGACGGCCGGTGGCAACTCGTCGCCCATGGCCTCGAGCATTCCTTCGGCTACCAAACAGGCTCCCCGCGAGTCGAGGGTTAACTGGCGACAGTCAAGATAGTACTTGGCCTGCTTGCCAGAGGCGAGCGTAAAATCGCCAAACTTGAGTGCCCGCTCGCGAACCAACTCGATCAACGCCTGTTTATCGTACACTCGTCATCTCTCCCTTCGATCGTCTGCTCGAAAGTCGTCCAAAGCTTCGGTTTTAGAACAGTGTCTAGCTAGACCGCAAGCGCGTAAATCCCAAATCCTAAACCCCAAATCAGAAATTCACCGCCGTACGGTGACTTGCGAGCCGTCGCCCAAGATGTAGTACGCGTCCTCGGCGTCACGAGGCGCCAGGCGAATGAAGCCTTCGACCTGCTCGCGGTTTAAGCTGCTCGCGTCTGGGGTGCCGTGGATGCCAAATGGGGCCTGGTTGCCGTTCACTTGAGCCAACCCGATCCAATACCCCCCAAGCGGATTGTCGGGGCGGCCAGCTTCGATCGTCTGCTGGCCATCATAGTAGGGCGGATCGACCATTTTCTGAGTCACCAGATATTGCCCTTGGACCTGGGGTTTCTCGCGGCCAATCCCAACCTGAAACCGGCCAGCATAACGGTCGCCTAACAACAGCACCAACTCGCGCTCGGTCACATTCACCACGGCCCGAAACGGACCAGACACCACCTTCAACGTTTGCCCGACCGACAACGGCTCGCCTGGCTCCAGGCCGTTGATCTTGGCCAACAACTCAGCCGGCACCTGAAAACGCATGGCCAAGGCTTCGAGCGTTTCGTCGGCGGAGACGACCGTGTAGGGCGACCCGATGTGATAGTCGGTCGAATAGACAACCGTTCCGGCAAGTTGGCCGAGCAATGTGGTCAGGTCTTGCTGTTCATCAGGGGTTAGCGAAGCATGCCGATACCAGGGCGTCAGCGCCATCAGCGCGCCATCCAGATCGCCCTGCTGCAAGAGCCCGGTCGCGGCCGCCTGAGCGGCCGGATAGCTGGGATGGCGCGCAGGCGACAGAGACATCGCCCGCTTCTCCGACGGCGACTGCGGATCGGCCGTCTGCGCCAGGGGAGTTGCGACTGGACTCTCGATCGAAACCGATGCTGCGGTCGGAGGGGGACTGGTTTGTTCAGGAGTCGTCGAAGGCACAAAGGGCGGTGCCGAACCGTCGAACGGGTTTTTCGTCACCGGCTCGCTGGTCGAGCCGGCTCCTGAAAATGGCGGCGCAAATCCTGCTGGCATCGCATCGCCTGGCGGACTGAAGACCGGCTTCATGTCACCCATCTCAATCTGGGGCGGTGCTTCGGGCATGGGACCGGCCTCTTCCGGCGGCACCGATTCCGGAACGTTGTTGATCATGCTATAAAGACCGACACCGGCAGTAGCCAGTACGGTAACCATGACTAAGGTCTTGATGGAATTCACGATTGATGGCTTCCTGGAATGATGAGCAGTGGTCGGCAGACGAGGACGCGGACGAGTTTGCGCCGGATGACGAAAACCTGACCGTCCCCTGCCCCGAATGCGGAGCCGAAGTCTATGAGGACGCTCCGGCATGCGCCGTGTGTGGTCATTACCT
>JANQPJ010000023.1 GCA_028289525.1 Pirellulales bacterium | reverse complement strand
ACTTGAGTGGAACCTCTTCCCTCGCTTGCGCGTCGGGCTTGTATTTGTACTGAAATTTAAGAGGGATTGACAGCTGCCAGAAAATCTGGCCAGACACATTTTTCTTGGCAGATGTAGCCAAGCGCCTGTCAAGCGGTACAATTCAGGCATGGCTCTCCGAGTTGGCCTCCCTTTGATGACGACTCTTCATCCGGATATGTAGGAGAAGCGATTGATGCTTAGTCAAGTTGTTCAAGACGCCATTAACCGACAAATCAACAACGAATTCTTTTCTTCCTATGCCTATTTGGCGATGAGTGCCTATTGCGAGCGCCAGCAATTTGCCGGTTGTGCCAGTTGGCTTCGTCTGCAGAGCCAGGAAGAGACGGCTCATGCCATGCGGTTGTATGATTTCTTGATTGCCCGCCAGGGCGTGGTGGTGTTGCACGAGATCAAACAACCGACGGCCGATTACCCTTCGTTGCCAGCCGTGTTCGAGGCGGCCTTGGCCCAGGAGCAAACGGTCACCAAGCAGATTGACGATCTGTATGAGTTGGCGTTCAAAGAAAAGGCGTTTGCCGCGTTGGTCGAGCTGGAGTGGTTTATCACCGAACAGGTAGAAGAAGAGAAGACGGCCAGCACGATCGTTCACAAGTTCAATTTGGTGAAAGACGATCCTGCCTCGTTGCTCGACTTAGATCGCGAGCTGGGCGAACGGGGAACGGCGGAAGCTGCCGAGTAATTCCCTCTGGCAGCCGCCTTGGCCGAACGCCGGTCAGATTCGAATTCCCAGGCGGCTGGCCCGCACCCGCAGGGCGCGTTCAAAGTATTGAAACCGCCTTTGGGGCCTTCGTCTGGCCCAGATAAACGTGCTGTCGACCAGACTTCTCGGCAGCGTGCCGTTTTCGACCATCTGGACTACTTTTGCCAGAAAAGCGAACTCGCTAGGCAAACGCGCTTCGAGACCTTTTTCCAACTGGTCCTTCAGGTTTACCGTCACAGCAGCGTCGGCAGCCGAGGGACCGATGGTGAACGCGGCAACGCAGGCAAATAACCACGCGAGCAGGAGTGGGGTCTGCAACAGATGGTTTGGCATCGCAGCACGGTTTCGGGGATGGCCGAACGGATAACGCACGGCACCTTGTAGGCAAAGGGCGCTAATTTAGCAACAGGAGTCCTTAGCAGGGCCGACCAGTTTTTCAAACTGATGAGGTTTAATAGCCTACTAGCCCGACGCGTAAGCGAGGTGTTTTGGGTTATTTTCCTCGCTTACGCGTCGGGTTACTAAGCCCTTAAAAACGTCCTAGATTGAAAAAAGGAATCGCCCTGCTAGCTGTACCCGCTAGCCAGAAGATGCTGCTAGCGTAGCCGGTCGTTCGACAGCGGTCGGCTGGGGAGAACACAGAGTGAGCATCGTCAGTTCTGGCAGGCAATTCCACCGCAACGGGGTCAGCGCCGAAACGCCACGGCTCACATGCAGCACGGTCGGCTGGGTGCGAAACGTGCCGCCTGCATAGCGGGTTCCCAAGCGGCTGGGCGCTAAAAGAGGCCCCACCACCGGAAAGCAGACCTGACCGCCATGGGTATGCCCGGCCAGCATGAGGTCGAAATCATGCCCTTGAGCCCAGTCGATCTGGTCAGGGGCATGGGCCAACGCGATGCGCAACTGGGGCGAGTCGTCAGTCCGCCCTGGGCAGGTTTCCATGTCGGCGGCCGGCGAGAACCAAGGCAGTTCGTTTCCGGCCAACACGATCCGTTGTTCGGCGCGCCAACGCTCGACCCACTCGCCGCCTAAGTTGGTCAGGCCGGCTTCGGTGAGCAAGTGCCTGGCAAGCCGTTCATCCACACGACGGTCGTGATTGCCAAACACGAAAAAGACGCCCAAGGGGGCCTCTAGCTGGGCCAGCGTCTCTGGAATCCAGCCCAGGCAGCGCGTGGCGTCAAATAGATCGCCGGTGATGGCGATCAGGTCTGGTCCCAGGGCGTTGGTGTGGCGCACGACTTCTTCGAAGTAAGCACGGCCAATCCGACCGCTCATGTGCAAGTCGGACAGATGGGCAATCCGCAGTCCGTCCAACTCCGTCGCCAGCCGCGGTAGTCGGAGAGCGATTTCCTGAATTTCCAGCTTCAACACTTGGTTGCCAGGCAACCGGGATAGCCATTGCGTGAGTGTTCCGCCCTCGATCGGCTGTTCGAGTTGAGTGGCCAGATCGAGCTGCGTCGAACAAGACGATTCGATCACGTGCTGGTGGTACCGTTTGGCAATTTGTCGAGCGATGCATACCCCGATTCCGAATATTGCTAGCAACACGCACGGCAGTACGTAGCTCAGAATAGGCCAGCCGGCCGAGGAGAAGAGCGGTTCGACGAGCCGCAGCCAGGCATACGCGATGACCGCTGGCATCACCACACAGAGCACCCGGCACGGCAACGAAAATAGTTCCACCGTCCAACGCGGCATGCCAGTGGCGTGAATGCGGTTCAGCACCCCTAGCCAAAGCAAGCAGTGGCCGAACAGCGCGACCAGCAACAAAATGATTTCGACCAATTTCATTAGGACTGCTGGACCGGCTTGTCGACGGCGAGGATTTTTTCAACAGTTTCCAGCAGTTGATCGAGCCGGAACGGTTTGTAGAGCACTGCCTGCAACCCGGCCCTGCGAGCTTTGACAATGGAATGACCCGGATCGTAGCCAAAACCGGTCATCAATACCAAAGGCACCGTATCAAGCATCTGTTGAAGCTTGAGCATCAAATCGTAGCCAGACATGTCAGGCAAGCGAATGTCGGCGATAATCACATCGTAGTGGACGTTGAGTCCCAGGTTACGAACCATGAAGCTGGCCTCGTCGCCGTTGTGGGCCGTTTCGACGATACATCCATAGCGTTCCAGCAGGGCGTGGGCGGCGCTGCGGACCGAATCGTCGTTGTCGACCACCAACACCCGACGGCCGACCATCGCAGGTCGATGTTCATCGGCCAACAAGACCGGTTGGGCTTGGACTGGTGCCATTTTCTGGCCCACTTTTTGGATCAGCTGCTTGATATCGCGGGCATTCTGCAAAATGCGTTGCAGGCGCTCGACCACGTCGGGTTCATGGCCAATGTACCGTTCCATAACGTTCACGGCGTCGTTCAAAATATCGTCCACCGGCAACGCCACCGCGCTATGCACCGCGTCGATACTCGCTGCCGCGGTCGTGGCTTTTTCCGCGGCCAGCAACTCCAGGGTGTTGAGCGCCACCGCCAGGTCGCGGGCAAAAATTTCTAAAAATTGCAGATCGCTTTCCGTGAATGCCTGGGCCTCCGGGCTCTCCACGTTGAAGGTGCCAATCACTTCGTCGTGCAACAGCAACGGCACCGTCAACGAACTGCGAGCGTCGACGGCCCCTTCAATATAGAGCGGGTCTTCGGTCGTATCTTCGCACAGGTAGCTCTTCCCGGTGGCGGCCACGAACCCGGTCACCCCGTTCCCCTGCGTGTCAGCCCGCAACGGCCGTGTGGCCGCTTCGTCTTTGATGCCCACGGCCAACAGCGAATCGAGAACATTGGTCTCCTGGTCCAGCATCCGAATTTCCACCACGTCGAAGTGGAGCAAATCTTTGGTGTGATGAAGAATGTTCGACTTCATCAACTCGATTCGCTCGTCGACCGTCATCTGTGAAACCTCTTCCGGTTTCAAGTCGGCCAGCTCAACTCCCGCTTGATGGATGGCGGCTAGCTTTTGCTGCTGCAACATCTCTTGGGTAATGTCGCGCAACGTGACGATCAAATGGCGCGAAGGCGCGCCGCGCTCCACCACCGGCACGGCATGCACATAGTAATAACGGTTTTCGCCAGCTCGCAGGGTGGAACCGCTGGCCGCGCCGGTTGCCAGGGCGGTGTGGAAGGGACAGAAGTCGGGCCCTAAAATTTCCGGGCTGCCGAGCACGTGATAAAAGTTGGCCCCCACCACGTCGTCGCGGTTGGTCCATTCACGCAATCGACCGTTGCCCCAGATGATCGCGTTTTGATCGTCGATCAAGGCCACGCCGTCTGGCATGCCTTCGAGGATACGCTCGTTCTGAAGTTGCTTGCCGATTTGGAAGGCATCGCCCAAATGCTCGCCGGAGACATAGACCCCGGCAAACTGGTCGCGACCAAGCCGAGCCAAGGCCCGATAGGGACTCTCCACGGCAACCACCTCGAACCGTTCGTCAAGGTGTTGGCGCAACTCGGCATCGACGCTCTCGCCGTTGCCAACCAGCAGGATTCTGGGTTTCTCGGTCAACCTCGTTCGCTCCGAAAGGCGGCTTGCTATCCTACGGAATTATAGGAGTCGCGTGCGGACGGAACAACCAGTATGAATTGCCTCTTCTATCGTCTACAATCGGCTACGATTGACCAGCTTATTGATACCACTTGCGTTGGTTACCCAGTTCCTGAAGTGTCCCGGCCGGTTTCCATGCCACATTGTCCGCATGTTCCTTACAGCCGGTCTCGAAGTCAACGCAGCTGGCGGTTGCAGCTAGGCTGGGTTTTCCTCGTCGCAATTTTTCAGGCTGCCCCATCTTTGGGTGGTCAGCAAGACCGGCCGCGAGAGCGCGTTGAGTTGCTCGATGGCACACAGCACCTGGGACGGCTCGACGTTTCACGCGCTCCACCGGTGTTTCAGGCTGCCGGGCTGAAACGGCCGATCCCGATCGACCAAATCGCTTCGGTGCATGTCGAGCGGGACGATCGTCAGAAAGATTCCCAGGCGCAACATGCCATGCTAGTGCTGGCCGCCCGGCAGCGAATCGCCGGGCGACTGCTGCGCTTGGACCAGAAAACCGCATTCGTCGAATTGGCCGATGGCGCGAAACGTTCCCTGCCCAGGCAGGCTCTTCTGGCTGCCGAACAGCATCGCGCGAGGGATCGTGAAACGGCCCAGAGCAATGGTGCTTTGCCAGCCGCGATCCGGTTGGAGATTTTACAAGACGGAGTTCGTCTGCGCGATGGCAGCCAGATTTATGGCAAGCTTGAGACGCTCAATAGCCAACAGGTCGAGCTGTATGGAATTGCCGGGAAAACCCGGCTCGCGCTTGATCAGATCGCCGCGGTCTATCTTCGGCGCGAGCGGCCTCGGCCGCAGGTGAGCACAGGAGTGATCGTTCGCCTTTGGTTCGAAGCGACTGGCGAGTGGACTTCAGAGCCGAGTCGTTGGAACTCGCTGATTGTTCGTCTGGTGGCCAGTGATGGGCAAACTTGGTTGGTCGACCATCCCGACCTGGGGCGGTTGAAGATTGCCCGCTCTGAGTTCCGCCGACTGGATGTATTGCACGTCGGGCGGCGGATTGTCATTGCGCCGCACTTTCACCATTTGGGCAACGAAATGCGGCCCTGGTTTGATGTTGCTCCTCCAGAAGGAACCCAGCTCCAGGTGCGTTTCGAGCTTCACCAGCCAATTTCCACGCCGGTGCAGCTTTCAGTCACCGTGGTTGAACTCGAAGGCGAGTCTCATGGCGCTCGGTTTGAGAACCTGGTGCGCACCGGCTGGCTACAAACCCAGGTTCGTTTGAATGGGCAAGTGGTTGACTATCTGAATCGCCATTTAAAGCGGAGCACTGCGGAACCGCACCGTTTGTTGATCCCACTGCCAGAGGGCTTGCTCAAACAGGGACCGAACACGCTGGAGTTTTCCCAAACACCCCAGGATGGCCGGCCAGGCGAGTTTGATGATTGTGGGCTGTTTGACATTGCCTTGCAGATGACGGACAAGCCTTGAACACGGCTAGCTAACTGGACAGCGCCACTTTGTGGTGAATTCTTGGAAATACAAGGCGCGACGCGCAAGCGAGGGAAGACGTTTCACTCAAGTTC
>JANQPJ010000008.1 GCA_028289525.1 Pirellulales bacterium | reverse complement strand
CTAGTGCAAGTTGCACGGGACTATAGCGGTCGTGACTCTGGTTTTTCCGATGTTTCTCGACGAAACATCGCTACACAAACCTGAAAGCTGCTCTAGTAGACGATGACATTCGAATTTGAGGGTTGCAAGCTTCTGTTTGCCCCTAGCCGCGACGCGACGCGTCGCCGGGGCCTCACAAAAACAAACGAATTCAGGTACTAGAGCGTATTTCAAAACCAATACAAGCCCGACGCGCAAGCGAGCGAACTTGCGTATCTCTCGACCCTTGCTAGCGCTGCGGGCTTGTATTTGCATGGGTAACATAGTTTTGAAATACGCTCTAGTAGCAATTTCGGACCATTCGTAGTCACGTTTCGTCGGAAAATCCTGACTAATAATTAGGCCGCACCCGCTATAGTAAAGAGCGACTCGCTCTAGCAGGGCGGAACCAACCTCTCTCGTGTCGCAACGCGCTCGGGCTCCTATGATCTTTATCGTCGACAACTACGATTCGTTCACGTACAACCTGGTCCAACGGCTCGGGGAAATCGACTCTGCGCTCGACGTTCAGGTAGCGCGGAATGACCAGACAACCCCTGAACAGATCGCCGTTTGCGAGCCGAGCCATGTGATCATTTCGCCTGGCCCTTGCACGCCTCGCGAAGCTGGCATTTCGGTCGAGTGTGTACGGCACTTTGCCGGCCGGGTGCCGTTGCTGGGGGTCTGCCTGGGCCACCAATCGATTGCCGAGGCCTATGGCGCCACGGTCCAGCGGGCTGGGCGGTTGATGCACGGCAAAACCGACAGGATTCGGCACGACGACACCGGTTTGACTGCCGGCCTGGAAAACCCGTTTCAGGCAACCCGTTATCATAGTCTGGCGGTGCGGCCCGATTCGTTGCCGGACGAACTGGTCGAATGTGCCTGGAGCGACACGTCGACCGGCGAACGTGAAATCATGGCCATCCGACATCGCGAGTTTCCTCTATACGGTTGGCAGTTCCACCCCGAGAGTTTTTTGACGCATGCCGGCACCGAGCTATTGCGCCGGTTTGTGCAAAGCCGGTAAAGGAACGAATCGTTTGCTTGCGAAGGTGCTGATTTGATGCTCGAAGTTTCCGCAGCGCTCGATCTCATTCTCCAGCAGACGGCGCCGCTGGCTGCCCAACGGTTGCCGGTAGCCAAGACGCTCGGCCAGGTGTTGGCCGAAGACGTAGCGGCCGATGTCGACTCGCCGCCGCACGATAAGGCCATGATGGACGGTGTGGCCGTGGCGGCCGGAGACTTGGGGCAAGCGGACGCTGAGCTTCAGGTGCTCGAAACAATCACGGCCGGTGATACGCCGCAAACGGCTCTCGAACCTGGTGCCTGCGTGCGGATCATGACCGGAGCCCCAATTCCACCAGGGACCGCCGCGGTGGTAATGCGCGAACAGGTAGCCGAACTGCCCAACGGTCGGGTGCGCGTTGCGTTGACCAACACGACCGCCGGCAAACACATCATGCGTCGTGGTGCCTCGATGCATTGTGGCGAGGTGATTTTGCCACGTGGAACCTGCCTGCGACCGCTCGAGGTAGGGCTGTTGAGCGAAGTTGGCCGCGCCCAAGTGATGGTGGTCGGCCGGCCCCAGGTCGCGGTGTTGGCCACTGGCAACGAACTGGTGCCGGCTGACGAGCAACCTAGCCCTGGCATGATTCGAAACACCAATGGTCCGATGCTGCTGGCCGCCGCCACGGCCGCCGGAGCGGCGCCACACGATCTAGGAATCGGCCGCGACGATCGAGAGCAACTGGCCGAGCGGATTGCCGAAGGCCTGCAACGCGATATCTTGTTGCTCTCTGGCGGAGTGTCGGCCGGCGTGCTCGATCTGGTGCCTGGGGTGCTCCAGCAGTTGGGCGTTCGTCAGGTGTTTCACAAGGTCCGACTCAAGCCTGGCAAGCCGCTCTGGTTTGGCGTCAGCCAGCACGCCGAAGGCCAGACGTTGGTGTTTGGTCTGCCAGGCAATCCGGTCAGTGCGTTGGTCTGTTTTCGTCTGTTTGTCCAACCGGCTTTGCAGCGACTGGCTGGCCAGGCCGTGGCGTCTGAGTCGAAGCCGCTGGAAATGCTCAGGCTGAGCGAACCCTATGAGCATTCCAGCGAGCGGTCAGTCTATTGGCCTGCCCGACGGCGCGGGACCATGGTGGAACTGCTTGCCTGGCATGGTTCGGCCGATCTGCGCCATTTTTCCGCGGCCGATTGTTTGGCCGTGTTGCCGGCCGGAGAGCGGCGTTACTCACAAGGCGAACTGGTCGAGGTGTTGGACCTCGGTTGAGACATCCCGGCGACAAAGTTTCCTCCCAGCTATTTTCAACGAGCACTGCGAAACTCGCGATGACCACCAGTGGCGAACCACAACATCTAAAGACCAATCATCTGCGAGCAATAAAAATGCGAAACTCGAACATAGAGCAAGTTTCAAAACCTGGTTTGGACACCCAGCAACTACCGGAAAATGTCAATCCGCGCGAGCGAAAGCAATAACATGAAAGCCTCTGATCTATTTGTGAAAGCCCTCGAAAGTGAAGGCGTCGAGTACATCTTCGGCATCCCCGGCGAAGAAAACCTTGATTTCCTCGATTCGCTGGCTAGCTCTAGCATCAAGTTCATCCTAACACGTCACGAACAAGCCGCCGGTTTCATGGCGGCGACGTATGGCAGGCTCACGGGCAAAGCGGGAGTCTGTCTTTCTACTCTCGGACCGGGTGCTACCAACTTTGTTACTGCCGCGGCTTACGCCCAGCTTGGTGGCATGCCCATGATGATGATCACTGGTCAAAAACCAGTGAAGAGCAGCAAGCAGGGACAGTTTCAAATTGTTGATGTCGTCGACATGATGCGACCGCTGACCAAGTACACACAACAGTTGGTCAGCGCGGCCAACATACCGTCGCGTGTACGAGAAGCGTTTCGTTTGGCTCAGGAAGAAAAGCCGGGTGCCGTTCATCTGGAGTTGCCGGAGGACATCGCTGCTGAGCAAACCGACGAGCCCATTATTTCCGTCAGCAGTGTCCGACGTCCGACGGGCGAGGAAAAGGCAATCAAGCTGGCCGTTGAACGAATCTCCAAAGCCAAGCATCCACTATTGATTGTCGCCGCTGGTGCCAATCGGAAACTGACGTGCAAGATGCTGCGAGCATTTGTCGAGAAGTACGGAATTCCGGTCGTCACGACTCAAATGGGAAAAGGAGTCGTTGACGAGCGAGGAGAACTCTTCCTTGGAAATGCAGCGTTATCTTCCGGTGATTTCGTCCATCGTGCTATCGAAGCGGCGGACCTAATCATAAATGTCGGTCATGATGTCGTCGAAAAGCCTCCATTTTTCATGCACGCCGATGGAGTGGATGTGATTCACGTACACTTTTCGACTGCCGCCGTTGATCCCGTTTACTTTCCGCAGATTGAAGTCATCGGAGACATCGCCAACAGTATCTGGCAAATCTCGGAACAGCTCGAAAAGCAATCGCATTGGGATTTCTCGCGATTTTTGGAAGTCCGCGCTGCAGGCGAACAACAGGTGCACGAAGGCTCTGACGACGACAGCTTCCCTATCATTCCGCAACGGCTCGTGGCAGATGTGCGAACGGCGACCGAGGGACGCGGCATCGTGGCACTCGACAATGGTGTCTACAAAATCTGGTTTGCCAGAAACTACAAAGCGCACTCACCGAATACTGTTCTGCTCGACAATGCCCTCGCGACGATGGGCGCTGGGTTGCCGTCCGCGATGGCTGCCAAAATCGTACATCCCGACCAAATGGTTACTGCCATTTGCGGCGACGGCGGTTTCATGATGAATTCGCAAGAGCTGGAAACTGCCGTACGGCTTGGCTTGCACATTGTCGTTGTTATTCTTCGGGACAACGCATACGGCATGATCAAGTGGAAGCAAGCCAATATGGGCTTGGCAGATTTTGGACTCGACTACGGCAACCCCGACTTCGTCAAGTACGCTGAGAGTTACGGTGCGAAAGGATATCGTATTGCCAAAACGGCTGACTTGCTCAGTACCTTACAAGCGTGCCACGCCGAACACGCCGTTCATGTAGTCGAGGTACCAGTCGATTACTCAGACAACGACCGAATTCTCAATCACGAAATCAAAGTACGCAGTGCGAAGGTATAGGACGAAATGAAAGACTGGCCCTTCTTCCTAGCGAACAAACCAGCGCAACCGAATCTCGATTTGGCTGTGACGAACAAGTACTCAGGCGCGGTCGCTGCCCGCGTTGCTTTGGCCGATTCGGAGACGATTGCCCGGGGAATCGAGGCATGCGTTGAAGCCGCGGAACCGCTTGCGAGGATGCCGCCCTACGAACGTCAGGCGGTCCTTAATCACTGTGTCCAACGATTTAAGGATCGCTACGACGAACTCGCGGATTGGTTGTGCGTTGAGGCGGGCAAGCCGATCAAAGACGCGCGCGGCGAAGTCGATCGACTGATCGACACCTTTCGAATCGCATCTGAAGAATGTGTTCGTGTTCGCGGCGAAGTCATGAACCTCGAAATCTCCGCCCGCGCGCGCGGGTATCGTGGCATGTGGAAACGCGTCCCAATCGGACCGTGCTCGTTCATTTCGCCGTTCAATTTTCCACTGAATCTGGCCGCCCACAAGATTGCGCCGGGGATTGCGGTTGGTTGCCCATTCGTACTAAAGCCAGCCAGCCGAACGCCGATTGGAGCATTGATGATCGGCGAAGTCTTGGCTGAGACCGACTTGCCGGAGGGTGCGTTTTCCATCCTGCCATGCTCCCGTGACGGCGCCGATTTGTTTACTACCGATGAGAGGCTGAAGTTATTGAGCTTCACTGGGTCGCCCGGAGTCGGCTGGGATCTTAAGGCTCGCAGTGGTAAGAAGAAAGTGGTTCTCGAACTTGGTGGCAATGCGGCTTGCATCGTGGACGCAGACGCTGATTTGGCAGACGCCGTTCAGCGAATTGTCTTCGGCGCGTTTTATCAATCCGGACAGAGCTGTATCGGCGTGCAACGCATCGTGGTGCACGAATCAATCTACGATGTTTTTCGCGAGCAGCTTGTTTCGGCGACAAACAAGTTAGTAGCCGGTGATCCGAGAGACGAATCTACATTCATCGGTCCGATGATTTCAGAGAAAGAAGCCGAACGGCTCGACAATTGGATTCAGTGTGCAGTGACCGCCGGCGCTACGTTGCTTTGTGGCGGGAATCGCACGGGCGCGATGCTGGAAGCCTCACTTCTGGAAAACGTGCCCAAAGATGAGCCGCTGTGCATGGAAGAGGCTTTTGGTCCGGTGGCTGTTCTCAGCAAATTCAGCGATTTCGACAACGCCTTATGCGAAGTAAATGACAGCAAGTTTGGCTTGCAGGCGGGAATCTTCACTCGCGACCTCTACAAAGCACAAAAGGCGTGGGACGTTCTCGATGTTGGTGGCGTGATTATCGGCGACGTTCCATCTTGGCGAGTCGACAACATGCCATACGGCGGAGTCAAAGACAGCGGGCTCGGTCGCGAAGGCATTCTCTTTGCGATGGAGGACATGACCGAAATCCGCAATCTCGTTATTCGCACGCCATAAAACTAACATCGCTCCGCCACACGACGTAATAGAGACCTATGCCTAATTGCTTTCCGTAAACCACCAGCTCTGCTGGTGAGAATTGAACAGGCTCTGCCGTTTTTATAATACAAGCCCGACGCGCAAGCGAGGGGATTTTTGAAGTCTCCGAATCCCCCTCGCTTGCGCGTCGGGCTTGTATTTGGCCCCTTTTAGGGGCCTTCCTCAAACTACCGGCTCTGCCGGTAGTTATTGATTCCATAGACCAATACGCTTAACGTTATCGTTTGGGAGACAAGCTAAAATCGAACCTGACGGTAACGGTGAAGAGCTTTAGGGAATTCACTTCGGCGTCTCTCAAATGACGCGTTATGCCTTCCCGGTCTTACCTCCGTTCTTGTTCAATATGCAGAGTAAGAATCCACAGGCTCGTGCGTCTAACAAGAGTGTGTTTGTACAGACAGACAAAGACGAATTGAGGAGCAAGCGTGTTTCGTATCTTATCCCTTGCTGGCGGCGGACTTCGCGGTGCATTCGCGATCGGGTTTCTAGAGGCACTGGAACGACGACTCAACCACCCTCTTGGGGAGTATTTCGATTTGATTGCCGGTACTTCGACCGGTTCCATCACAGCAACCGCTCTTTGCAGTGGCATGGCAATGCGCGAGGTGCGGGAGTTTTATGAAAAACACTCCGCGAAAATCTTTCATCCAAGGGAGCCGTATTCACCAAGGAACTTCATTCGAGCGATGTACCCACTGATTCGCGGAATTGTGCGAAGACGTGGTCAGAATCTGGACAACTTTTTCCAGTCACGGTATTGCCCGCATAGCCTGACCAAAGCAATGGAAGAGGGCTTTGGGAACATGACGCTCAGGGATGCTACGAGATGCCGCCTCATTATACCGACCGTTAATCTATCCGATGGCGTGACGGCAGTGCTTCGTACGCCTCATCTTCCGATCGAGCATCCTTCTCTCGACTGGCGTTTAGTCGATGTCATCGTTGCTTCTTCCGCAGCCCCTACGTACTTTCCTCATAAGAGAATGCCAGACGGGAACGACTATGTAGACGGAGGTCTCTGGGCGATTGATCCCGGCGTTGTCGCATTGGCAGAGGCCGTGAAAATCACTGAACAGTGTTGCCGCGAAGCTGATTCACCGCTTGATCTTCAGGAGGTCTCGATGTTATCGCTCGGTACGGGACAAGCCACTTATTCCCTTGCTCCACCGCAAGGCGATGCCGGGATGCTCTACTGGAGTCAACACTTCGCGAATGTCATGAGCATTTCGCAGGTGCAGGCAGCACACTTGCCACTCACAATCGTTTTGGGAGATCGCTATCGACAAATCGACTTCCCGCTTGAGAACCCAGGCTGGACGCTAGACAACATCGGCATGACCGATGAGCTCTTCAAGCTGGGGCATCAGCAAGGTGCCGATACCTTCGAGTCTTTACAAGATGCTTTCTTCAGCACGACAACGCGGCCGTATACGCAGTATGCAGCATGACCTGCACACCCTCACTTCGACACTTTTCGGCCGCTGTATTGAGTGAGAAGCACTGGAAAAACAGGCCTTCGGCCAGACCTGAGTCCGCACATGCCTTCAGACCGCTGAACTGTTGCCAAAACTCGAACTTAATCTCGTCTGGCAAAACGGTTCGATTCCTCGTACCTTGTCTTGATGTCTGAGGTCGCCCCAACGCAATTTGGACGTCGTCGCTGCCTGTGGCAAGGACTGGCCGGTGGTCTGTTGTTGTGGGTGGCCTTGCCGCCTTGTGATTGGTGGCCGGTTGCCTGGTTAGCCCCGGTGCCTTGGTTGCTGTTGGTTGCCGAGCGGCGAGCGCTTGCCTGGCGCGATTACCGCCAGCTGGCCATGGCCGGATTCATTTTCTGGCTGCTGGCCGTGCATTGGCTCCGCCTGCCGCACTGGGCCACGTCATTCGGCTGGCTTGCCATGTCGGCCTATCTGGCCTGGTATCTGCCAGCGTTTGTCGTCCTTGCTCGGTCGGCCGTGCATACGTTGGGCGTGCCGTTGTGGCTGGCCGCGCCGATCGTTTGGACCGGATTGGAATGGGCTCGGAGTCATCTGCTGAGTGGCTTTTCGATGGCCGCGCTCGGTCACACCCAAGCCAGGTGGATTGAACTGATCCAAATCAGCGACCTGGCCGGCGGCTACCTGGTGAGCTTCGTGGTGATGATGACCGCCGCGTTGCTGACGACTGTCTGGAAGGCAGCGACTTGGCCCAGGCGTGCTGTTCCGTTGTTCGGCATGGTCGTCCTGCTGGCCAGTTGCCAGGCATACGGCACATACCGGTGTCAGCAGCCGACCGTTGCTGGCCCCTTGGTCGCGCTGGTGCAAGGCTCGATCGACGCCGATTGGAAACAAGACCCTCAAAAAGCCCAGCGGATTTTTCGAGAATATTTTGAACTTTCCGAGCAGGCCGTT
>JANQPJ010000397.1 GCA_028289525.1 Pirellulales bacterium | reverse complement strand
GCAGTTCTGGTTCAACATATCCTGGAGGAAACCTCGCATGAAACGCACGTGTTTCACTCTCACTGCCAGTTTGCTTGCTTCGCTCGGCTGTCTACTGCCGGTCTCTCTCGCCCACAGTCAAGTGCATCCTAGGGCTAGCCTATCAATCCAGTCCACTGAATACGGCTCTTTCGCCGAAGCCAGCTTGGAAGAACTGCAACGGGACGCCGAACAGATGGCTGCGCAGTATGCCCGAGAGAGCACCAAGGAGCTGGCCGAACAATCTGGTCATGAACCGTATGAGGGATACTACGACCAATACGACGACAGCTATGAGCCGGTGTTCGAAGACGGGTTTCTTGATGAAATCACGGCCGACGCAGAAGACTCCCTCGCCCCAGCGGCCGAGGCACCGGTCGTCCAGTTGCTAGAAGCCGGCAACACGAGTCTCAGCAACCCAGGCAGCCTTGATTCCGAGTACGATACTGTGGCCGAGCAATTTCTGGCCGGGTCGTATCGGTTCATGGATCACTCTGCCCTGGCAGGAGCGTTTGCCGAGTACTATCAAGACCAACGAGCGGTGTTGCTCGGCGACCAGTGCGACTTGAACCGTCACGAGCGAGCCAGCCTGCACCAGATTGCCGAAGCGATGATTACTGTCCCAGCGCGTCGAATTGCCGCTGGTCTTTCGTGGCCCCAATTCAAAACACGCGTCCTAGACGCGTTGAACGCCTGGACCCAACAGGCCGGTCGGCTCGCCACGCTCATTCAATTGCCCGACACGCCAGACGCTGTCGAATCGCACGACTTGGCAACCGATCCTTTCTATTACCACGCCGGCCTGAACCGATACGACAATCTCGACATCTATCGGTACAACATGTTCGGACAATACTCCCCGATGACCGACCGCCTGTTCAACTTTGCACCCCGCCCTGGCCAAGCCACGCTCGTGTTTAAGATCGATCTTACGTCGACCGCTAACCAAGCTAGCACCGACGACACGCCGCCTGCCCTAGCTGCAGGCACGCCATCATTGCCAAACCCTCATTTGGTGCTTGGCCTGGCCCATACACTCGACCAGTGGGGCCAGACGCTCTGCCAGTGGTCGCGGCAACTAACCCACTATGTCGGTCAAGAGCCTAAACTACCGGTAGCCCGCCGGAATACCCAAGTGACTGACCGATAGCCTCATCGCAAACTCGCCGTAAACCAACCAAACCTCCTAAACAGCAACCCAGCGGAGAGCAAGTCCCCACGAAAGAACTACGCACAACAGTACTTTTCAAATCAGATTCGACTTCATCGGGCTTAGGCACCGATCCTGATATGTGAGGTAAAGGAATCTGCGACCTCCGGGTCGTTGCTCCAAGGACGGAGTAGGAGTCTTCGACAGGATGAAGTCAAATCTCGACCCGCCGATCTGGCCATATCTAGGGGTGCTGGCCTGCCTGTTCCTGCTTGCGCTGGGAGCACCCCGGCAGTGGCACCGATTGGCCAGCGATTCACCGGTGCTGGTTGCCGTTGTGCCCAGCCCTCCGCTTCCGACCGCCAAATTCGTGGCTGATGACGCTCGTTTTCGTGGGCTTCCGGCAACACGTGGCGCCGCAGCTAGGGAGCCAGAGGAGGTTGCAACTCCTAAAGCTAAAACTCCTAACAAAGTCATTCGGCCACAGTTCACGGTCGAGCAGGTTCCCGCGACTTCAGAGCCTCGGCTTGCTGCGATTTCACCGGATGTGGCATCCGAACCGACATTGGCCTCTCCGGAACCGACCGTTGTCCAGCCTGAGCCCAACTTGGCCGAGGTGCAAAGGGTCCAAAAGCCGCTGGCCGACGGTCCCCAAGTGGTGGTTGAGAGTCCCCGAGACCGCCTTGCGATGCGGCCCACCCGACCATCGGCACCGGCCGAAACTGGCGCGACCCCAGGGCAGTCAACTTTACTGCGACCTAGTAGTGAATCGCTGCCTGGGATGCCGCTAGCCGAATGGACGCCTCCAGGCTCGCTGCTGAAGGTGTTGGCCGAGCTGCAATCTCAGCCGCCCAGTGCTACTTGGTCGTCGGCTGTTTCCGCCGCCATTCTCCGACTGGTAAATCGGCCGCATGCCGGCGCGCAAGAGGTCGAGGCCGTGCTGGATAATCTGCGAACGGCCGAAAAACAAGCCGGTCCGTTGGCCGATTCGATCGACGACTTGGTTCTGCAAACGAACGTGTTGCGGGCTCGGTATGCTCTGCGACGACGAATTGAGGTGTGGGAACTGGTGTCGGTCATTCGCAATGTGGTCGATCGCGACCGAGAGCCGGGGATCGATCATCGCGACCTGGGCCTCCAAGTGGTGCAAGCCGTTGCAGCGATCGGGAATTCGGAGTCGGGACGCCATTGGCAGCGGTATTTGTTGCTCGACAAGCTTCAGTCGTTCGTTGGCCGCGAGACCGCTCCAAGCGCCGTAGAGCGCGCACAACTGGCCCGCGCCGTGCTCGCGCGTATGGACCGGGCGCGCGGCGACGAGCAACGCGATCGCTTCTTAGCCAGTCGTCCGCTCCAATCGCTCGAAACAGCGCTCCGCCGGTGGTCGGCGACCAAGGTCGATACCCGAGAGTTGCTGGCGGCGATCGAAGCTCACGAACACCGCCCCACGCCGGCCACTTCGGATCGTCTGGCCGCGATGCTTAAAAACCTGACTTGGTCTTCGCAAACGGCCGATCAACAGTTGGCCAAAAAGATCGACCAACACTATCGCAACGCCAACCTGCGCGTGGCGGTGACTGGCAACCTGCTCAACCGTTGGTTGCCTGAGCAACAAGCGTTGTTGGAACCGGTGCGCGATCGCATTCTGGGTGCCGACGTGGCTGGCCGTAGTCTGACTGAAACCGATATCAAAGTCCGTATGTTGCCGGACGAAGACCAGTTGCGGCTGGGCCTGGAAGTACGTGGCGTGGTTTCGACCGACACCGCGTCCAACAGCGGCCCGGCCACTTTCTATAGCGAAGGTCGCACGACTTTCTTGGCTCAAAAGCTGATTGTAATTGATCGCGATGGGTTGCGGACCTGGCCAGCGGTGGCCAGGGCCAGTTCTCGCAATCAGCTGGTTTCAGTCGGCACCGATTATGACAATGTTCCATTCCTACGCTCATTCGTTCGCAACATTGCCCGCAACCAGCATTCGCTTTCGGAAGACGAAGCCCGCCGCACGGTCGAAGATCGAGTTGCCGCCCGAGCCCGAACGAGGCTCGATCAAGAATCGGACCCCAAGATTCGCGAGGCCGAAGAACGGGTGAAGTCGCGCGTGTGGTCGTTGCTCGATCGCCTGGTGCTCCAGCCGACGCCGTTGGATCTGTACACCACCAAGAAGCGGATGGTGATGCGTTTACGTTTGGCCAACGACCAACAGATGGGAGCCTATACTCCCCGGCCCCGGGCTCCGGCCGACAGTCTGGCCAGCATCCAACTCCACGAATCGGCATTCAACAACGCCCTGGCCCAATTGGAACTCGACGGCAAAACCTTCTTGCTGCCTGAACTCTATGCCCATCTAGGCAAGCGGCTCGACACCACGTTTGCCGTGCCGGAAGATCTGCCGGGGGACGTCGCAATCACATTTGTCTCCGACGGCGCTGTTCGTGTACGGTGTGAAGAGGGTCGGGTGAAGGTCACCTTGGCGTTAGCCAAAATCGACTCGCCACGTGGCGACTTCAGCAACATTCGCGTGGCCGCCTTCTACCGGCCGGTGGTCCGCGGCATGCAGACCGAACTGGCCCGCGACTCGTCGATCCGACTGGAAGGCAAGCGACTCAACATGCGCAACCAAATCGTTCTCCGCGGGGTCTTCGCCAAGGTGTTTTCCAAACGCCGCCGGGTGCCAGTCATTCCAGCCCACCAAGCGGCTAGCAAACACCTGGCCAAGCTCAAAGTGATCGACTTGGTGATCGACGACGGCTGGATCGGGATGGCCATCGGACCGAAAAACCGCCGTGCGAAACAATCCAAGATCGCGAGCCGCCCTCGACCGGCCAAGCCTGAAGGGCGATAAACGACCGCTGGAATCGCGTTGTGGTGCTAGAGCGAGTCGCTCTTTACCGTAGCGGGCGCGACCTAGTTTTGGTCGGGATTTTCCGACGAAACATGACTACGAATTATCCGAAATTCAGTAGTTCCAAATTTCCGATGTTGATCGGTAGCAGCGGTCGGTGACCGCTCGCGAAACACTCGTTTTTATCGTTGTATCTGAAAAACAGTGCTTTC
>JANQPJ010000366.1 GCA_028289525.1 Pirellulales bacterium | reverse complement strand
GCGGCCACCGGCCGCTGCTATCCCCTAACAACGACTTTGCGGTCCTGCCTATCCTTTTCCCCAGGCACCTTGATTTTACCGGCCAGTTGGGGCAAAATTGAGGCCTTGCCTAGCTTTCCACCCGCGATCGTTGGACTTCAGCCGATAGGACATCATGGTTTTCGAGCATATCGAGAAGCTCAAAGAGCAGTATACCGACCAGTACGTTCAGGTGGATTCCGAGCGGCCCGAACTGGCCCGGTTTCAGAACGTCGTGGGACAGGTGCGAACAGTCAACATGAGTGGTCGGGCGTTGGTCGAATTTAGCCAATACCACTTGAACATTGGCTGGTACGATATTGACCTCGACTATCTGAAAGTGGTCGACAAGCCGCCGGAGCCGGAGGCGCCGAAGAAAGCGGCCAAGCCAGCGAAAAAGCCGGCTCCGACTGCTAAAGCCGCAGCAGGCGACGCCAAGAAAATGTCTCCGTTGGAGATGGCTCGCGCCCAAGGGGCGGCCAAGAACGCGACCGACGGCGATGGCGATAAAAAACCATCGGTGGCCGAAATCCTGGCCGCCGCGCGCAAACCAAAGTCCGACACGGCTGAAGCCCCGGCTGCCGAGAAACCGGCCGCGAAAGCGGACCGCTCAAAAATGAGTGTGGCCGAGATGCTAGCGGCCGCTCGAGGCGAGAAAAGCGGCGAATCACCAGAAGCCCCGGCTGCCGAACCAGCCACGGCGGTGGCAGAAGCAGCGGCTCCTGAGGAGCCAGCGCCGGCCGAAGAGTCTGCGCCGGCCGATGGTGCCGCTGACAAAGTCGACCGGTCCCAAATGTCGGTCGATCAGATCACAGCCTGGTGCCGCCAGCACGATGCCGATTGAGTTCTAGTAGACGATGCCATTTGTTTTTGTGGGGCCCCGGCGACGCGTCGTGAGCGCGGCTAGGGGTAAACAGAAGCTTGCAACCCTTAAATTCGAATGTCATCGTCTACTAGAACTCAGACCACTGAACATCGGCCCGAGTGTGCACTCGACTGGCCAACTTGACCAGATCAGGCCGGTAGCTGACCAGTTTTCTGGCCACCGCATCGAGTTGTAGCTGCTCGCCTTCGAAGCAAAAGACCACGCTGCTGGCTTCGTGCTTGACCAACGTAGGCTTGAGTTGATGGCGCTCGGCAAGCGTGGCCTGAATCCGCTCGGCATCGGCTCCCTGCGGCAAGACCAATAACAAGCGTTGGGCCCCGCCACAAGTAGCTAGCTCGATTTTGGCCAACTCCAGGCACTGGGTCAGCGCGTCGGTCCCATTGCTGATCGCTGTCTCGCTAGACAATAGAAAGCCGGTCAAATCGATCTCGCGAATCGCCTCGCGCACTACGCCACGGGCATCTGTACGCAGTTGGTCAACCAACTTGGCGGCGGCACCCCGTTCGGCAAACAACAGATGCCCTAACGCGCCTTGGCCTTCGTACAACCGCTGTTGCAAGGCACGATCGAGCACGGTGACCAGCGCTTCTTGGCGATTGGCGATCACTTCGGTGACTGCCTGAGAAAAACCGTTTAGCTGCATACCGTTCGTCTCTTGAGCCAGCTCGGCCAACTGGTCACTCGAAACCGGCTGGAACTGCTCGCCCAAGCGTTTCAAATCTTGCTGCAGATCGCGCACGCGATCGGAAACCTGATTCAAGTGGCTTTGGAGCCGTTTCACCAGACCATAGGCGCCACGCAAGGTAACCAATTCCAACCGCGCCTGGCCATATTGGACGAACCGTGAGTCGAGCGCGGACGTCGGGTTCTTCTTGCTAGCCGCGGCGAGTAACTTCCGCTCAACGGTCTCCAAGTTCTTTGGATCGTGTAACTGGAGCGAAACGTTAGCGGCAAATTGCCGACTGGCATTTAGTGCCTCGCCTAATTCTCCTTCGAGCATGGCCAAACGATCGTGCAGGCAGTCGATGGCTTGCGAAGTGCTGAGCAACCGGTGCGGATCGTCATTGGCCAGCTTTGCGGTCCACTGGTCGATGCCGGCGGCCTGTACCTGGGCCCACTCGTTCAGCGGCTCAACCCAGGAGTCTTGTAAGTTGTGCGCAACAACCAACTCGTGACGCTCAGGCGATTCGACCCCGACCAAGGCATCGACCGCGGCCAATAACTGATCCATTGGACCGTGCCCCGTGGCCGAGGCTTGGAGCCCCGCGAGGAATTGAGTCAAGACTCGATCCAAGTAGCGATTCAAATCACAGTCAAGCTGTTGGGCAAGTAGTTCGGTGCAACGGGCCACGAGCGGCGTAAACGACAGGCCGAGTGACTCCAAACAGCGTTCCACCTGACTGGCTACCTGGGGCTGATCGGCCTGGCCCGGCGTCATCGCCTGGGCCACCAGCGCGCTGGCATCGGAAAAATTAACCGGACGCGACGTCTGGGCTGTTTGCTGCTGGCCATTCCAATGCCGTACGAGCGACCGGCACAAGGCCTCGGCCGCCAGATCCGACAATTCACTGCTCGCGGCCCCTGCCTCGCACAAGCCGGCAGTTCGCAATTCGACCGTCGGATAGCTCGAATCGTGTTGGCAGTGGTCTTCGTTACGACAAGCGTCGAAAAAAGCTTGGGCCGGCGTAAAAGTATTGTGGAACAGATATTCGGCCACCTTGTCGACATGCTGTTCAACTTGTCCATCGTTCAGCTTCTCGCCCAGGTGCAGAAGATAAGCATCATCGAACGGCCGTTGTTCGCCTTCGGTGGCCGGCACCCCACAGGCAGGGTTGCCTGGATAACCTTGGCCGGGCCGACAATAGTGCCGCATTTCAGTCAGAAACGCATAGGCGTTTGCCGTGGCCAGGTCTTGGGCACTCGAACGCCGCTCGGTAGCGTGCATCAACACGCCTTGGATCGGGCAGTTTGCAAAACCCTGCTCGCTCATCAAGTGGCGCATCAGGTAGGCGACGTCGAGCGTCATGCCACTACCGGTGCCGCCGGAAATCGACGAAACTACGATCACGCGTGGTGGTCCAGACGTAAACGACCGGCCAGTCGCATGATTGGATTCAATGGCGCTTTCAGAGGCAACCGCCCGACGCAGCGCATCGGAGATTCGTTTTTTGATCGTTTCGGCATGGTCGACCATGGCCAACCGCCCCAGTGGCCTCAGGCCTTCGGTCTGCAACGACCGGGGAATGTTGTACAGCCAGCGCCGACTCAACCAACGCAGCAAGTCGCGCGATTCCGATCGGTATTCGGCCGGACTGCGCAGTGTGGTCGCGAGTGTTTCTCGAGTATCGAGCGCTGAACGCTTGTCTCCGCCCAAAAGCTGGTTCAGGCTGTCACACGAAGTGTCGATGGCCAGAAGCTGAACGGCCGGCATCGCGTTCACGGAGCCTACTCGTTGTTCGAGTCGGGCACGCAGCCGCCGTAACGTGCTGCCGGCTAACCCACCCACGGCCAACACGACCGTCGGTCGAAGGGCGTCTTTAGTCTCGCCAAGCTCGACCGGCGGCAGCGTAATGATCGGTTGGTCAACCGAACCGACAGTCGTTTCGCCTGGTGTGTGGCAGGTCGATCGGGTATCGAGCACCACGGTATCGGTCTTTTCCAAGGTGGCCAGTGTGCTGTTCTTCTGAAAGGCGGGCTTTCCCGTCATTTCACTGTCGAGTGCAGCGACTTTGGTCGGATCGATCAACGCCTCGACCAGCGCTCGACAACTTTCAAATCGCTGATGGGGACTTTTGGCCAATGCGCGACCAATCACCCGACGGTCCCCCGGCGAAAGCCGACTCAAATCGGGACGGCTATGCAAGTGCTGCGAAGCCAACTGGGCCGCCGATCGTCCTGAGAAAGGAAGCTCGCCAGTTAACATCTGCTGATAGACGATTGCCAGGCTATATTGATCGCTATGGCGGTTGGGACTGCCATCAAACAACTCTGGCGATGCATAAACCGGCGTCAAACCTTCGACCATCGAAGCCGACACATCTTGGAGGTCTTTCACCAGCCCAAAGTCGGCCACTTTGACATGGCCGCCCATCAACAGCAGGTTTTCCGGCTTGACGTCCAGGTGTTGCAGCGAGCACTGGCTGCTCAGGTAGTCGAGCGTGTCGGCCGTATCACGCATGTAGCCCAACAATTCATCACGCGGAACGCCTGGCTGCCCTGCCTGACGGCATTGCTCGAACCGATCGTTCAAACTGCCATCGGCCAGTTCGCTTACAATCAACAGCCGTCCGTCGACCACCTCAATCCGTTCGAGCGAGAGCAAAAACGGGTGGCGCACCTGTTTGATGCGTTCGAGTGCTTTGTGCTCTCGCTCGGCGCGGCGTTCATCGCGATGGCCAAAGATCAGCTTGACGGCCTTGTGCAGTCCACCGGGAGCCGAGGCTTTCCAAACCTCGCCGTAACCACCGGCGCCAATCTTCTCGATCAACCGATAGCCTGGAATCGGTTCGTCGGGATTAAAACGTGTTTCAAGGGGAGCAGGCGTGGTCATGGTTTGTCTCGTGTTCTAGCTCGATCTTCTGCTTATCCCTAGCGACGGATCGCCGGAATCTCACAAAAACGAACGTCATCGTCTATGGTCGCTTCTTTAGAAAAGCATGTCTTTGCTTGTGCCTTGGTTTTCAATCAGGCAAGACGGCCGTGAAATAGGTCTGAACCGCCCGATCGAAATATTCCAGTTTCATCTCCACAGGCAGGCCTTGATAGCTACAGAAATTGCGCACTTGATTGAGCAAGTCGCGTGGATGGCAACGCCGCAACTGGCGTCCGCACGGGCGATAGTGATGCTGGAGCAAGTGCTCGACCGTCTCTGGGCGATACTGGCAATCAAAAGCTTGCGCGTATAGCTCGAAAAGCCGAAAGAACTCTTCTTCGCTCGGATCGTCGATCTCAATCTTGTACGGAATCCGCCGCAGGAAGGCTTCGTCCACCAAATCCTCTGGATCAAGGTTGGTCGAAAAGATGATTAATTGCTCAAACGGCACCTGAATCTTCTTGCCGGTCGTCAGAGTCAGGAAATCGTAGCGGTTTTCCAAAGGGATGATCCACCGGTTGAGAAGTTCGGCCGGATCAATCCGCTGGCGGCCAAAATCGTCGATCAACAGACAGCCACAGTTGCTTTTCATCTGCAACGGTGCTTCACTCACATTACTCACCGGATCGTGGCGAATCTCGAGGTTGTCCATCGTCAGCTCGCCACCGACGACGACCGTGGGCCGCTGGACCTTGACCCAGCGACGATCGGCATCGGCCGTCTGGAGCAGCGTGTCGCGTTGGTTGTTCTCTTCGTGATGGAAGGCCGGATCGTAGAATTTGATCAACTGGCCATCGTCAATCAGAGCACGAGGGATCCAGATCTTCTGGCCAAAACACATCGTGATGCGTTGGGCCAACGTTGATTTGCCGTTGCCTGGCGCGCCGTAGAGAAACATTCCGGCGCTCGAATTGACCGCTGGCCCCAAGGTATCGTACAGCTCTGGACTAACTGAGATGCCGGAGAGGGCTTCTTGCAAACGCTCGCGATCGGGCGCTTCGGCCGCAATCGATTGGGCATCGACCGAAACCACATAGTCCATCAGCGGAACCGGCGCCGGCCCCACATAAGCACAAGCGGCCAAAAAATTCTGCGCCTGCTCGCGCCCCTGATCGGTCAACACATAGTAATAGTCGTTGAACGGAGCCGAGCCGGAATGGACGATAATCTGCCGGGCTCTCAGAGCGCTAAACAGCTCCTCCAAAATGCGATATGGCAGGCACAACTGTTCGGCCATGCCTCGGCCGCTGCTCGTTCCGTTGACCGCTAGAAACTTGCAGATCAACGACTCGATATAGGTCACGCTGAGCCCGGTCTCTTCGAGCGACTGAGGTTCAGCCGGCCAAAAATTGTCTTCCGACAACAGCGAAGCAAGCAAGCCCCCTTCGACCACTTGGGTATCGGTTGCGGGAATCGATTGTACGTCCGTCATACCTACTCTCCGACCTTGATGTTGTGTGAATCGTTCTCTGGTCAACCGCCTGGGGTGATCGCCCTGACCGATTCATGCCTTCTCGATTCTAGGTCACGTCTCACCCCCTTGCATGCCGATTCCAGCTCCCCTCCGCATACGTCGTATTGCCGCTACAGACGGATTAATCATTCTTTTCTAGCGCCATGTCACTCCCCCCGGCCAGCGTCGAAAACATAACCTAGAATTCAGCACGATGAAAAACTCTACCCCAAACGCCCCGGGCTCGATCTGGTTTCTAGCAGGCCAGACCGACGACTCCGACCACAAGCGTTACATCCCGATCCACTCGAATCCGTTTGTTGTCGGTCGCCGTTCAGACTGCGAGTTGTGTTTGCCGGTCAAAACGGTTTCGTCCAATCATGCGCAGCTAGTGGCGCACGAAACCACGTTGGTGCTGGGCGACCTGAACAGCACCAATGGAACGTTTGTCAACGGCAAACGCGTGAAGGGCCAGATCGAGTTGCATCAAGACGATTTCGTGCAATTTGCCGACATCGCCTTTCGAGTTTGCCAGCAGAGCACCGATGGCGATATGCACACGGTGCAAGAAGACGTCTGCGATCGAGCGTTGGCGCTGGTGCAATTCGACAAGATGATGAGCGAACGGGCTTTGACTCCCTATTTTCAGCCCATCGTCGACATGAACGACCAACACCCGATTGGCTACGAGGTGCTGGCGCGCAGCCGGTTTTTCGGGCTGGAAACACCCAACGCGATGTTTCAGGCCGCCGCCCAACTCAACATGGAAATCGAGTTGAGCAACATGTTCCGCTGGGAATCGCTGCAAGTCAGCAAGGCCTTCCCCGCTCCACCCCATTTGTTTCTCAACACCCACCCGCTGGAAGTCAGCGGCGACCAGTTGCTGCCGTCGCTACGCGCTTTGCGAGAAATTTATCCCGAACAAGAACTGACGTTAGAGATCCACGAAGCGGCCGTGACCGATTTGCAAGCGATGGCCGAACTACGGGCCGGTTTGCAAGCAATCAACATCCATCTGGCCTTCGACGATTTTGGCGCTGGCCAAACCCGTCTGGTCGAACTGGTTGACATTCGCCCTGATTATCTGAAGTTCGACATCAAGCTGGTACGTGGAATTCACGACGCCTCGCCGGGCCGTCAACAACTGCTGGGCCATTTGGTCAACATGGTTCGCGAACTCGACATCGTTCCGCTGGCCGAGGGCATTGAATCTCCGGCCGACGGCGAAGCTTGTCTGGAATTGGGCTTTGAACTGGGGCAAGGTTTTCTGTACGGCAAACCGGCCCCCAGCACGCTTTACACCGCTAGCACTTCCGATGTCGCGGAAAGCTGGACGCTTGACGGCCATCCGGCCGAGGTTTTTCGCAGCCGGTAATCCTTCGCTAGCAACGCTGTGCTAGCAGGCGCCGGGTCGCCAGCAATCCGGCCTAGTACGGCCGGGGGAGCGTCGATATAATCCCCCGCCTCATTTTTCGGGGATTTGCCGAAATTTCAATTTGTTGCGTCATACGCTTTTCAGGCACTCCATGGGCGGACAAGGAAGTCCGACAAAATTGATCGCACCATGCGGCCTGCAGGTCTCGCTGGCACGCCTGGTGGTGTTGGCCTGTTGTGGGTTGCTGTCGTGGTGCGCGCCGACCATGGCAGGCCCGAGCGACGAACCAACGGTCCGCCTGCGAGTTGCCTGGGGCGGCGGCGCGCGACAGGCCTGGCACGGCACTGTGCAGATCACTCGGGGACGCTTTGCGAACCTAGTGCCGCTCGGTATCGAGGCCGACGAACCAGGTTCGATGTGGATTCAACAAGGTCAGGTACACATTCGACAACGAAGCGGTCGCACCTACGACGCCTTTGACGTGGTCGCCCATGGCGACGAACAGACCACCATCCGCGTGCGACTGAACAACGGGTCGCAGCAAACCGATGTCTCGATTCCCCTGGCCCAGTTGAGCGACGGAGCCCATAACAGCCCGATCGACAACGAAGGCAACCGATTGTTCGTCCGGCGGGCCCCCGGTGATCGGCTCCGGTTTCGGGCTAGCCGAGACCAATTAATCTTCACGCCTGGCGAAACGATGTCGTTTCGACTCGAACCTCAGTTGCCAGAAGTCGACTCCGGCGTCACGTTGCAAGCCAAGCTCGAACTGCGACCGGCGCGTGGCGACGACGTGCTGTGGCAACGCGAGATTCCACTGAAAGCGCCCACCTCGTCTGACGAGCAACTGGAGATTCCGGTCGAAGTAACCCTACCTCAACAGGAGGGCGCCTACACGATTCAAGCGACTGTCGAAACGTCTGGCCTGGCGCAACGCTTGGTCCCCGCGCGGCTACGCAATCGCCATATTCTTGCCGAACGGCAGATCCAACTACTCGTCTTGTCATCGGAGCCCAACCCGGCCCCACGCCAGTCGAGTAATTTGGTCGATCGGGAAACGATGTGGCGTCAGGTAGCCGAAATTGACCCGGCCAATCCTGGCTGGTGGAAACGACTGTTGCCGGTCTCTCAAACCTCGCTAATCCCTTCTTGGAAACAAGGACCGCTGCAAAGCGGGCAAGTCGACCAATGGCGCCATCCATTGGGACGCATGACCCGACTGGCGCTAGACAGCGGTCGGCAGCAGACTAGCTGGGAAGCGTTCCCGCTACCTATTTTGAAGACCGGAATTCCACATGTGCTGGAGATCGAATATCCGAGCGATGTGCCCCAATATTTGGGCGTCAGTATCGTCGAACCCAATGCGGCAGGCAACGTGCTGCCGATCGGCCTCGACTCGGGTTTTTATCAAGAGCCAGGTCTCTGGCAGTCGGGCCCCAGAAGCCTGACCCATCGGGTCGTGTTTTGGCCAAATACCGAAGCGCCAATGGCGCTACTCACCGGGCTAGGCAAGCAGCATGCGGCCGTGTTTCGCAAGTTGAGGGTACTGGCCGGCCCCGCCCGCCTAGCGCGGCCTCGGTTTAGTGCTCGCAAGCTGGGCGGACGGCTCGCGGCCGCTTACCTTGATCGGCCGCTGTTGGCAGAAAGTTTTTCGGCCCCGCAAGGGTTTGACCCGGTCGGAAATCAGAGCATCCACGATTGGGAAACGTTTTATCTGGCAGGCACGCGGGCAGTCGACTACCTGAACCACATGGACTTGGGCGGGATGATGGTTTCGGTGCTAGCCGACGGCAGCACGATCTATCCGAGCCGGCACTTGCAGCCGACGCCGCGTTACGACACTGGAGTGCTTGGAGAACAGGGAGCCGATCCATTGCGTAAAGATGGATTGGAGATGTTGTTCCGGCTGTTCGATCGTGACAAGCTGCGGCTGATTCCGGCCTTGCAGTTCGCTGCCCCGTTGCCTGAGCTGGAAGACCTTTTGCGGTCGCAGCCAGAGCTGGCCGCCTCGCTGCGTTGGACCGGCGCCGATGGTCGCGTCTGGCAACAATACCATCAACCCACACGTGGCTTGGCGCCTTACTACAATGTGCTCCATCCGCGGGTTCAACAAGCGATGTTGCGTGTGGTGGATGAACTGGTTACCCGCTATGGCCGACATCCGTCGTTCGATGGGCTGGCCCTGCAATTGACCGAAGCTGGCTATGCGGTGTTGCCTGGGGCCGAATGGGGATTCGACGACGACACGATCGCACGTTTTCAACAACAAACCGGAATTCGCGTTCCGCAGGCGAAGGGCTTAAAACGTTTTGCCCGCCGGGCTGAGTTCTTGCTGGGCCCCCAACGGGCTGCCTGGCTCGAATGGCGGGCCGACGTGTTAACTAATTTCTACCGCCAGATTCACCAACGACTTGCCCGTCAGCAGGCCGACGCGGTGCTCTATCTGGCCGGTTCGGAGTTATTAAGTAGTCCGGCTGCTCAGCAGCGTCTGCGGCCTGGGCTGCCTGAGTCGCTGTCGCTGGACGACGCTCTCTTGGAGTTGGGCATACAGGCCACTCGGTTCCAACCATTGGATCGGGTGGTGTTGCTACGTCCTCGGCGCTGTGGCCCTCCAGACGGGCCGGGCGGATTGGCCTCGGATCTAAACATCAACGCTCCAGCCGAACTCGATCGCACTTTGGCCGCGACCAGCCAGCCAGGCGTGTTGCTATACCATCCGCCAGATCGCCGCCGGCTGCCTAGCTTCGACGCTCAAAGCCCGTTTGGCAAAGACAAAACTTACATGTTGTTGGTGACCCAACCGTTGGCCTCGCAGGCCTTGAGTCGCCGTCGCTTCATCCGCGCCTTGGCCCACATGGACGCCACCAGTCTATTCGATGGCGGCTGGCTGTTGCCGATGGGACAAGACGAAGCGGTTCGCCCTCTACTGCGCGCCTATAGCCAACTGCCGGCCGAAAAGTTTGTCACCAGCCCCGAGAGCCGTCAAGGCGTCACCATCCGTACCTATCAGGGCCGCGATGATACCTACGTCTATCTGTTGAATCGTTCGCCCTGGAGTGTCCAGGCGACCGTCCATCTCAAGGCGTCGCCTGCCTGCTTGGTGGCCGATCTGCGGGCAACGAGCCCTCCAAAACGCTTGCCGCGCGAGCCGTCGGGCTCAACCTGGGTCGTCCGGCTCGAACCGTATGATCTGGTGGCGGCACAATTTTCCGAGCCCCAGGTAGCCGTGCTCAACAGTCGGGTTGAAGTGATAGGCAACGTCGAGCGAGCATTGGACCAGCGGATTCGCGACCTGACCGCTCGCGCTTCGGCACTGCCCAACCTACCGGCACTCGAGGTGCTACAAAATGCCGACTTCGAAACCGCCAGCGACGATGGTCCAGTGCCAGGCTGGGAAGTGAGCGGTCGGGGGCGTTACGAAGCCAAGGTCGATCAGCTCAAACGGCACAGCGGCCAACGTTCGCTACGGCTGTCGGCCGACCGCCAGGGGGCCTCGCTAGCCAGCCCTCTGTTCACCTCGCCCGGGACCGGACGCCTCTCGTTAGCGGTGTGGTTGCGCACCGATGAAGCCGAACAACAACCGGTTTTCCAGTTGGCCATCGAAGGCCCGGACGGCGGCCAGCGTTTCAACCGGTTCGCCCGCGTGGGCGGTCCCCAGCCAGGCTTGGTGCCACTTAAAACCAACTGGACCTCTTATGTTTTTCAAGTCGACGACGTGCCAACCACTGATCTGGACCAACTGCGAGTGCGGTTCGATTTGCTCGGCGCCGGCAATGTGTGGATCGACGATGTAGAGATCCATCATTTGAGTTTCAATAAGAACGAGCGGGTCGAGCTTTCCAAAATTCTGGTCTCGGCAGCCGGGGCATTGCGCTCGGGTGAGTTGGCCGACTGTGCACAGATTCTCGAAGGCTACTGGCCCCGTTTTCTCGAACGGCACGTACCAGAAAGCTCGTCGCAAATTCCACTCAGTGCCCGGGCCGAGCGGCGGGCCACGATCACGCCTTCTCGCCCGGCCAAGTCGCAGCCCGATCGCTCGCGCGGTTTTGTCGATCGGATCAAACGCCTGGTTCCGAAGTGGTCGTCGCCTTAGAACGTGTTTTGAAATGCAATCTCCCGAGTGTAGCGGTAGGGCGCAAGCCCTCCGGCTGTTGAGTTCACCGAGTCCAACTGCAAAGTTGTCTCTTTTAAAAAACAGCGGCCGGTGGCCGCTCGCGAAACGGCTAAATTCTCCCGTTTCGCGCTTCGACCACCGGTCGCTGCTTTTCGACTTTGCAGTTGTTCTGCTCCCCGAGCAAGCTTCTTGTTCTTCGCCGTTGCGCCGAATTATAATTGCCAGTCGTGCCTGCGATTGACTTCTCCGCCTTCCTCCTCAGCATCATCACACGCAATGAAAACCTGGTCCCTGTTCTATTACACGGCGATCTTCATCCTGTTGTTGCCAAGTTTAGCTCTCGCGTCCGAAGAACGTCGCCCCAACATTCTCTTCTTTCTGGTCGACGACATGGGTGTGACCGATACGTCGGTCCAATTTTTACAAGACGTCGACGGCCAACTGATTCACGCGCCACTGAATGACCGTTACCGTACGCCCCATCTGGCACGATTGGCCAACCAGGGCATGCGGTTCACCAACGCCTATGCCTATTCGGTCTGTACGCCAACCAGGGTTTCGTTGCTCTCAGGCGTGTACGCCACGCGGCTGCACATTACCACGTGGACTCACCCTCATCATACGCTCGACACCGGTCAGGTCAGCGAAGGCGGAGTGCGCGGACCACGGTGGAAAACCACCGGCTTGTCGACCGACCGATTGACGCTTCCTCGACTCCTGGGCCAGGCTGGCTATCGTACGATCTGTTGCGGCAAGGCTCACTTCGGCCCCAATGATACTCTGGCCGGGAATCCTCTAAACCTGGGTTTCGACATCAACATTGCCGGCCATGGCGCAGGGGCTCCTGGCTCCTATCTGGGAAAGCAAAATTTTGCCCGAAAGGGTAAGAGACCAGACGTCTGGACTGTGCCTGGCTTGGAGAAGTATCACGGCCAGGACGTGTTTCTCACCGAAGCGTTAACACGTGAATTGAAGCAAACCATCTCTCAAACGGTGAACGACAACCGGCCCTTTTTTGCCTACATGGCTCATTACGCGGTCCACTCTCCCTTTCAAGTTGATAAGCGATTCGCAGGCAACTACCCCAACTTGCAAGGCAAAGCACTGGCTTTTGCTACCATGGTCGAAGGGATGGACAAATCGTTGGGCGATCTGCTCGACCATTTGCAAACTTTGGGGGTGGCCGAAGAGACACTCGTTATCTTTTATTCGGACAACGGTAGCGACGGCCCGCCGAACCGGCCTTTAAGGGGGATCAAGGGGTCGCGATTCTTGGGCGGCAATCGTGTGCCGCTGGTCGCCGCCTGGGCCAAACCCAATGCCCAGCACCCGGCGCAACAAGCCTGTCCAATTTCGGCCGGTAGCATCGAGGACGATCTAGTCACACCGGTCGATTTTCTGCCGACGCTGGCAGCCATCGCTCAGGTTCGATTGCCGAAGGGGGTCAAGCTGGATGGTCATAACCTGAGCCCTTATTTGCGTGGCCTTTCTGGAACACATCGTCCTCAACAGTTCCTGCTTCACTTTCCGCATGGACGTCACCGTAGCCAGCTTTACACCACCTGGACTGACGACGGCTGGAAACTGACCTACGAGTATGCGGCCCGCCGCTGGCACCTACACCACCTGACGTCCGACCTGGGTGAACAACAGAACCTGATCGACCAGCATCCGAATCGCGCCTTGGCAATGGCCCGTCAGATGGTTGCCGAACTCGACCGGCAACAGGCCCAGTATCCTCGAACCGTAGAAGATGGTAGCCCGGTTCGTCCTGATTTACAGCGATTGGAAGCTCTTGTGGCCAAGGCTGGTTCTCGAACAGATTAAAAATCGCCAGTTGAATCGCGTCATTTTGCACACGAAGTCTGAAACACTCTGAGCTTTTTGACCAGGGGAGTTGCAAAGTCGCTTCCTGAAAAAGTAGCGACCGATGGTCGAAGCGCGAAACGGCTAGATTCTTCTGTTTCGCGAGCGGCCACCGGCCGCTGCTCCTGTTCAGAATTGCTGACTGCTAAGCGAGCGTCGAGTAGCGTCGCGCTGTCAGAACCGATCGACACGAATTTGGATCCTGCCGTGGTCGATCGCTATTTCGCTTCCGAGGAAGTCTGAGAACGTTTTTTGAAATCAGCTCACTCGTGCGATGACAATACAAGCACGAAGCGCAAGCGAGTGAAGATGTTCCAGCCTCGTTCCTAAGCAGAGCTTGGGAACGAGGAAAGTAACCAGTGCTGCTACCAGCGGACTTCTCCCCGAAAGAATCCGCCAGACTCTTGGCCGTGGGGAGAGCCAGTATAGAGATAGCCGCCGCTGACATAAACGGTTTCCAGCACGATCCCTTCTAAACCAAACCCGCCGATATACGCATCCGCGCCACGGTTCTGGCCGGAAAAGTCCTGTTGGAAATCAGGATGCGATGCCAAAGAAGCGACGACCGTGTGCTCGGGCATATCGGCCGCGTACCAATCTCGCTCGTAACGGAAGTAGGCGATCGGGGCCACGGTCGACGCCTCGGTCAGCGACCGGAAGCGAGCGTTCAGCCCAAACGTCGAGACAATCGCATGGGTATCGGCCCCATTGACGCGGAGTGCAAAGTTCGGGTCGCCCGATTCGGTGAACGCGCTCAAGCTGTCGTAAAAATAGTTCAGCCCGACGATCGGTGCCAGGGTTAACAGCGAATGGTCAATCCAGTCGAGCGTGCCACGAATACCGACATAGGCCGCATGTCGACCAAAGCTGGCCGTTGGACGATGGGTTTGATTGCCGATCGCAATCACACGAGTTGAATCGTTATCACCATAACCATAACCGCCGACTGAGCTGATCCGCCAAGGGCCCAGGGTCTCTAGGTCAAGATACACGCCCACGTCGTAGGTGTCGCCGCTGATCGTCTGCACGGCCAAGTCGTGCTCGTCCATACTCTGGCGCCCAAACCCTATGAAAGCGCCACAAGTTAACTGGTCCGTTAAGAACAGGTCGCTGCCGATCACAGTGCTTTGCAGGGAGTAATCAAAATTGCCTAACCCATTGCGGCCATCCACCTCGCCTTGCACATAGGTTCCATTGGTCCAAACACGTTTTCGATGGTCGACATCGCGACCTAGCTTGCCAGGAGCGAGTGCAAACATGCCGTTGCGAGCGGAATGGTCAAGAACCGTGCTAGCAACCAATTCGCTATGTTCGAGCCCAATGGTCATGAACGATGAATAGGCTTCTGGATGGAGCGAAGTCAGGTGGCTGCTCACCTGGCTGTTGGTCAGCGAATTCAATGCATTCTGATGCGCGGTGCTGCCTTGGTTGGCCGCCGAGACAAGCAGCTTCGCCGCTGAAGAGGTGTTCGGATTCGTGACGCCAGGATGAGTTAACAGGTTGTTGTGAGCTGTGGAGAGCTTGATGCTCACCGCGTTGTCGGTGCTCGGCCTTTCAACCTGTTGAATTTGTAACAAGGCCGGCAACGACGCACCGAGCGTGAAACCCGGCGTGTCGGAATCGGCGGTTGCCCCATTGATGAGGAGCGCCAGGCGATACTCGCCGTCGGAGTTTTCGCCGCCGGTCGCATAGTCGGTAGCCGACAAGCCTGGAGTGGCGGCTTGCAGTTCGAAGTTCAACGTGTCGAAGCCGTTTGCCTGAATGTTGTCGAGTTGCACAAGATCGTTATAGCGCATCGCCGGCAGCCCCATGACAATCGGCTGTCCGCCTGGCAGTAGCCGCGTTTGAACCGTGTTGGCGCCGGAAAAATTTGCCACGGCCGTGGGAATGCTGCCAACGATTTCCAACGAGCCTAATTCATCGCCGCCAAAATTCATGTTGAATCGAGCGTTTTTGATGTCGGCAAATTCGGTTTCATATCGAGTGCGGCGTGAATGGATGGTCGAGTCGTGAATTTTCAAAGAGGTCAAACTGCTGTAATCGGCGCTGCTATGGCGCACGACCGAGTTGTTTACCACGTCCAACGATTGTAACGCATCGGTTCCCAACACCCCATCGAGCGTAAAATCGACTTGGTCCAAGGTCCACTTTGCCGCTCGCAAGGCAGGCGCGTTGATCGGGCTTGCCCCAGCGGTGCTTTGGACCAGCACGGTGCCGTTACGGAAAATGAGCGTGCCACGGTCCAGGTTCATGTCATCCTGAGACGCCGAAATGAACGCGCCATCGTCGAGCGAAAGGGTCGTGTTGCCGGTAAACAGAATCTGTCCGTCGGATGGGCTGACCCCAGGCAAGAACGAACGGAGATGCGTATTGGCGCCTAAGTTGAGCGTGCTGTTGTTAAACGTCGGGTTGAAGAACTGCAGATGCGCAAAATCGCCCATCCCAAATGCGCCATCCAAATTGATCGTCGCCCCATCAACTAGCACGTTTCCTTGAAGCAACGTCACGGCACTGTTCTCGACATTTAAAACGCTTCCAGGGCCCATCATCAACGTGCCTGTA
>JANQPJ010000362.1 GCA_028289525.1 Pirellulales bacterium | reverse complement strand
CGGCGGTCCTTGGGCTCGGGACGAATGGGGATATTCGCCGCAACATCAGTGGTTGGCCAATCGGGGCTATGCGGTGTTGAGTGTGAATTTTCGCGGCTCGACCGGGTTTGGTAAAAAGTTTATTAACGCGGCCAACGGCCAATGGGCCGGCAAGATGCACGACGATTTGCTCGACGCGGTCGACTGGGCCGTGAAGCAGGGTGTTGCCCGACGCGAGGCGGTGGCCATCATGGGCGGCAGCTACGGCGGTTATGCCACGTTGGTCGGGCTGACCTTCACGCCTGAGGTGTTTGCCTGTGGAGTCGACATCGTGGGGCCTTCGAGCCTGGTGACTTTGCTAGAAAACGTGCCGCCCTATTGGGGTCCGTTCATGCCGGTCATGAAAGAGCGGGTTGGCGACCACACGACCGACCAAGGGCGACGCGAGCTGTTGGCCCGTTCGCCGTTGAACTTTGTCGATCGAATCGAACGACCCTTGCTGATTGGCCAAGGGGCCAACGACCCCAGGGTAAAACGGGGCGAGGCCGATCAGATTGTCGCGGCGATGGAGAAACGTCAGATTCCGGTAACCTATGTCCTCTACCCGGACGAAGGGCATGGGTTTGCCCGACCCGAGAACCGGATGTCGTTCAACGCCGTGGTCGAGGCCTTTTTGGCCGAACATTTAGGGGGTCGCTTTGAACCGGTCGGCAACGATTTTGCCGGCTCGCGCATCGAAGTTCCCACCGGTGCCGAGGGAGTGCCAGGGTTGCAGGCTGCGCTCCGTGCGCATCAGGCCAACCAGGCGACAACGCCGGCTGAGGAGCCATTGCCGGTTAGCAACGAATAGCGGCTTGGTAATCGGGCCAAGCTTTGTTTTAAAATTCACGCGATTCCAAGATTTGAAGCCTGAATCGCAAGCGAATGAATCCCTGGCAAACGATTCCTTCGCTGGCGCTTCAGGCTTCAAGTTTTGTGATTAACCCTCGCGTTTTGGGACAAAGGCTAGCAGTGCTAGCCCCCTACCCTTCCCCTGCCTGGCTCAAGTTCTGGAAGCCGGCAACCGATAGGAGCCGATGTCGGTCGGCTGGTGCCATCGGCGAGATTCGTTCACGCTAGTCGAGTAGGAGTCTTGATGATTTTCGCCGGTTCCAACGCACCCACCGTTTTACTTTCATATTTAGAAGCCTCTAGCCGCGACGCGACGCGTCGCCGGGAAGCCGTGAAAGAGCCTCAACGCCAGCGTTCGACTTGTCGAACGAGTCGAAGTGCGATCCTGTTGGTGCTTCTCCTGACAATGCCTGGCTGTGGAACATTCGGAAATCGTCCCTTAAGCGCAGGCAACTATCAGACGGCCAGCCTGCGTTATCAATTGGATGCCTGTGACCTGGGCGTGCCGGTGGCGGTGGCGCGGGTGGGGGCTCGGCAAGTTTCTTACGAACAGGTTGTCGCCGATCCGGCCACGGCCCAGGCGGTCGGCACACTAGAGATTCAATATCCCCATCCTGGTGACCGCCCTGGCATGGCGTTGGTGGGCGTGGTGATTCAACGCCAGCAGGCGCGCCACGGGCTGACGAGCATCGTGGACCGCTGGTGGCGCCGGCTCGACCGGGGTGATCGCCAGTTTTTGTCTTGCAGCCCCCACGAATCGCACGAAGCCTGGGTGCTCGATGTGCCGAAGGACAAACTCGATGCTTTGTTGGCCACGTTGCCGAATGATTCCACGGCCGAAAAAGCGAAGACTGGCCGAGCCATTCGGCTGTCGACCAACGTCGACGGCAAACGCTGGGCCGGGCCTTGTCCTCAAGTGCCAGCGCTCGACGCCCTGATGCATCAGGCACGCCGCGAAGGCCAGCTAGTCTCCTACCAGCGTCCCGCCGGTCCTGTTCAGGGACACCAGTTCGCTAGATGAGCTGAATGGAAGGGCCATGAACACAGCAAATTTCCCCGGTTCTGACGTTGCAATTCCCCAAGGCTAAGTACAGAATAAAACCCATGATGTCGATCGCACGCGATGCCTACTTTTTCTGGTTCTTTACCAACCCGCCGGGGTGCGGGGCCAGTCGAGGTAGGTAACCTCAACGATCGAAGCCAGTCAAACGCTTCCAAGCCCCGAGCCCGATCACGTGCTCGGGGCTTTTTTGTTTACCACCACTTCACCACTCGCCAATAACCAATAACTACCCTGGAGTCATGTCATGATCGTTGTGATGAAAAAAGGAGCCAGCCAAGATGCGATTGACCACTTGGTCGAGATGATCGAAGGGCTTGGTCTACGTTCGCATGTGATTGTTGGCACTGAGCGAACCGTGATTGCGGCGATCGGTGATGAACGGCACACGCATAAGGAGTCGTTGGAGAGTTCGCCAGAAGTCGACGAGGTGGTGCCGATCTTGGCTCCTTATAAGATGGCCAGCACCGAGGTGAAGCAGGAGCCGACGGTTGTGCAGGCTGGCGGCCTGACGGTCGGCGGCACGCAGATCGGCATGATTGCCGGCCCTTGTTCGGTGGAGAGCGAAGAGCAGATTGTCGAAACCGCGAAGCTGGTCAAACGGTGTGGCGGCACGGCACTTCGCGGCGGAGCGTTTAAACCGCGCACCAGCCCTTATAGCTTTCAAGGCTTGAAGGAAGAGGGCTTGCAGATGTTAGCCACTGCCCGCGAAGAGACCGGCTTGGCGGTGGTGACTGAAGTGGTGGCGACTGACGACGTGGAGTTGGTGGCCAAGTATGCCGACGTGTTGCAGATTGGAGCCCGCAACATGCAGAACTACCGCCTGCTAGAAGCGGTTGGCAATGTCGACCGCGCCGTGTTGCTCAAGCGCGGGGCGGCGGCCACGGTCGACGAACTGTTGTTGGCTGGCGAATATATCCTCAGTGCCGGCAATCCCAATGTGATGCTTTGCGAGCGCGGCATTCGAACCTTCGAAGGCCACACGCGTTTCACGCTGCCGTTGGCCACCGTGCCTTACTTGCATCAAAAGACACACCTGCCGGTGGTGATCGATCCGAGCCATGGGACAGGCCATACGTATTTGGTGCCTGACATGGCCAGCGCCGCGATTGCCGCCGGGGCCGATGGCCTGATCGTCGAGGTCCATCCCGACCCCGAGACAGCGATGAGCGACGGCTATCAATCGCTCAACTTTGCCCAGTTCGAAGCGATGATGCAGCGCTGCCGCCGGGTGGCAACGGCCATCGACAAGACGATTTGACGCAGGCATGAAAAGCAGCGGCCGGTGGCCGAAGCGCGAAACGCGCGAACTTGACTGTTTCGCG
>JANQPJ010000360.1 GCA_028289525.1 Pirellulales bacterium | reverse complement strand
AGTGCCGCGCACCTTGGCCACCGCGATGCCGACCAGTTCTCCGTTGGCGCGCACAATTGGCCCGCCGGAGTTGCCGGGGTTGATGCTGCCGTCGATCTGTAGTGCGGCCACCTGACCTTGGCGGTTTTTGCGAATGCTCGAGATGGCCGCGCGGCTGACCGTGATTTCGGGATTGTGTTGGCCGCCAGTCAGGCCAGGGCCGAAGGGAAACCCGAATAGGTAGACCTCTTGCGTTTCATGGACGTTGGGGTCGGCACGAACGCTAAGTCCTTTGGGCAGATTGTCGGCGGTCACTTTGAGAATCGCCAAGTCACTTTTTACATCGCTGCCGACCACGGTGGCTGTTTCCACACGCTCTTGCCGGTCTCCGCTGTTCAGCACCACGGTGACCTGTTTGGCGGTTAGTCGTACCTGTTTGTTGCCAAGCTTTCGCCGGAAGGAGATGACATGGGCATTGGTGGCGATATAGCCATCGCGTCCTCGGCGACCGACCAGAAATCCGGTGCCGCTGGCTTGCAGAGGACCAAGCTTCACTTTGACATAGACGGTCGCCTGCTTTACCCGATCGAGAGTTTCACGCGGCAGGCCATCGGCCGTGGCGGTCGAAACCATCAGGCCGACCAAGACCAAGTGAACGGTGGCGACTAGTTTGGGGGAGATGGTCAGGGGGCGCATCAGATTTGTAGCTTAAGGAAAAAAGAAAGAGATCAGAGCAGCAATGCCGGAATGGCTGTCAGATGCTTTACGAGAAAAGGCAGTCCGACGATTTCAGTTAACCACTTGGCGGCGCAGATGTCAAATTTGTTGCCTGGGACGACTTCTATGAAAGCCTTCTTTCGTTCCCAAGCTCTGCTTGGGAACCGGCGTGAGATTATGCTCTAATGCCCCGGCGACGAAGTCTCGTCGCGGCTAGGGTCGTTTAGCACATCGCTTGCAAGCTGGTGATTCTTTTCCCTCATTCCCAGGAACCACACCTCCCTCCACCCTCCACCCTCCACCCTCCACCGCGTCCATCTATCCTTCTTCTTTGAGGGCGCGGCGCAGGAAGGTGACGTGGGCTCGGACGTCTTCTAGGCTGGGATTCAGGCGCAGAGCACGCCGGAACGACTCGAGCGCGGCAACACGGTCGCCGAGTTGCAAGAAGCTTTTGCCCATCCGCGTAGCGGCGGAAAAGTGATAGGGATTGATTTCCAGCGCTTGATGACAATCGCGAATCGAGTCTTCAAACTCGGCCAGATAAAAATGGGCCGTGCCACGCTGGTTCCACGATTCGGCCAGCCAGGGCGAGTCGTGCAGAACCTCGGTTGCCCGACGAATACATTCGGCATATTGTTGCGATTCGTTCAGTCGGACTAACGAGTGCAACAGCTCCTGTTGGGCAGGCGTGCCGGTGCGGCACCAAAGCTTTTGAATTGCCTCTTCGGCCAAAATGCGCACGCCCCGGTCGTCGTCGATGAGGGCTCGCCCGACGGTCGGATTGGACGAATAATCGCCCAAGTCGCCCAGAGCCAGCACCGCGCCGCGACGCGCAGGCCGTTCGCCCCATTCGGCCAGGCGTTCCAAGGTAGCCGTGTGATAGCGGGCTGTCACGCGCCGAAGATATCGGGCTAACTCGTGGTCAACTAGATATTGTTCATACAGTTCGACGATCGCCGGGCTATGTGCTGGGGGTCTACTCACATTCGCTACTCCGAATAGAAACAGAAAACGATCCCGGCTGGGCAACAGGAGGATTGCAAAGTCGAAAAGCAGGGACCGGTGGTCCCTCGCAAAACAGGCGAAATTGAGTGTTTCGCGAGCGGCCGCCGGCCGCTGTTTTTGTAGAATCGTTGACTTTGCAATCCTCCTGGGCTGGGCAAACCCCCGTCGACCGTAACTTTCGAGTCTAATCAGAGCCGGGAGCCACGGCCAACAAAAAGCCGCGGTCAGGCCAAATTTCTCCCTTTCCTACCAACCGAGATTCGCGGAAAATATGGATTAGGGAAGATTTGGAGTGCTGTTTCGCGCTTACTGGTAGACGATGGCATGTGTTTTTGTGGGGCCCCGGCGACGCGTCGCGTCGCGGCTAGGGAGTCCTAAGCAAGGCAGCCTCTCTTGGCGATTTG
>JANQPJ010000341.1 GCA_028289525.1 Pirellulales bacterium | reverse complement strand
GCTCTAAAGCAAGTTGCTTTTTACCGTGGCGGGCGCGACCTAGTTTTCACCGGGATTTCTCGACGAAACATCGGCACGCATTTTGGTAATTTGCTCTAGGGCTCGCGATGTCGGCTTCTTACGATGCAATTTTGGTTGTCTCATTCGGGGGGCCTGAAGGGCCAGACGACGTCATCCCCTTTTTGGAAAACGTGCTTCGCGGCAAGCATGTCCCTCGAGAGCGAATGCTTGAGGTGGCCGAGCACTACGCCCAATTCGGCGGCGTAAGCCCCATCAACTCGCAAAATCGGGCATTGATCGCGGCCCTCGAGACCGAATTGGCTGCCCATGGCCCTCGGCTCCCGGTGTTCTGGGGCAATCGCAACTGGCATCCGTTGCTGCCTGACACGTTAGCCGAGATGCGCGATCAGGGCATCCGGCGGGCTCTGGCCTTCTTTACCAGCGCTTTTAGTTCTTACTCCGGTTGCCGGCAATATCGCGAGAACATCCAAGCCGCCTGCGAACAGATAGGCCCCGACGCCCCGGAAGTCGATCGGATTCGCATGTTCTTCAACCACCCCGGCTTTATTGAGCCGATGGTGGAAGCGGTCAGCCAAGCGTTGGCCGCCATCCCGCCCGAACGGCACGGCACGACCCGGCTCGTGTTCACAGCCCACAGTATTCCCGTGGCGATGGCCCAAAATTGCCAGTACGAAGCGCAGCTCCATGAAGCGAGCCGGCTGGTGGCCGCAGGCGTTGGCCAACAAGCGTGGGACTTGGTCTATCAAAGTCGTAGCGGTCCGCCGCAGCAACCGTGGCTAGAACCGGACGTCTGTGATTTTATTCGCGCGCTCCACACACGTCAGCAGCCGAGCGACCTGGTGTTGCTGCCGATCGGATTTGTGGCCGACCATTTGGAGGTGTTGTACGATCTCGACACGGAAGCCCTGGCAGTGTGTGAAGAACTTGAAATCACCCTGCACCGTGTGCCGACCGTGGGCACCCATCCGCGATTCGTAACGATGATTCGCGAATTGATCGAAGAACGGATCGCCGGCGCCGGCCAGCGTCTCGTGCTAGGCAACCTCGAGCCATGTCACGATGTCTGTCCTGACGATTGCTGCTTGTACACGCCCAGGCGTCCCGGCGGCGCGGCGTGAGCGTGGTTGCCGTTTACTGGCGAGTGCGGTTGCGATAGCGAGCGCTCACGCGGTTCAGCAGACTGCGTTCTTTGGGCGACAGCCCATCCATGCCGACTGTGTGCAGCCGGGCAAGCACTTCGTCTACCCGGCTTTCTTCTTCCGCTTCGCGATGCTGGCGCGCCTGTTCGCGTTGCTCGCGACGCTTGGTCAGCCAACGCCGTAACATCCCCGGCTCGTCAACCCGCGTGGCCCGTTGCTCTTGTTCCAAACTGGTGTAGCCTTGTGAAAAATCGTAGCCGAACAACTCGCTGCCGATTTCCTGCTGTTCGAGTCGGGCAACCTCTTGCTTGGCGCTGAACACGAGAAACAGCGCGATCAGCACCAGTGGAAACCAAACCGGGACCAGCCAGTTTTCGTCCGGGGTATGCAATGCCCAGGCCAGCACACACATCACCACCGCGCTGATCGTGGCCAGGCGGGCAACCAGCAAAATCGCCGGACGATAGCCGAGCACTGGCCACAGCAAAGCCCGCAGCCCACGTCCACCGTCGAACGGAAAGGCTGGCAACAGATTCACAATGAGCAAGATCCAGTTCAGCCAGAAAGTGAGCTTGAGAAAGACAACCTGGGGCAGGCCTTCGACCACCTCGTCTGGCCGCAACGGGTTCAACAGTCCGATCAGGTTGACGTCCTTGGTCGCCATCCACAACGGCGGGATCGTGGCCAACCAAATCGCGGCATTCACGGCCGGTCCAGCAAAGGCGGTGATCAATTCGCTACGTGGTTCGTGTGGCACGGCCACCGGAGCCAGTCCGCCCAATGGTCCGATGACAATTTCTTCGGCATGCCCCCCGACGCGAAACGCCGCATAACAGTGCGCCAACTCGTGCAGCAGGACGCTGAAGAAGAGAATGAACAGGCTCATGACGCCATGCCAAACCAACATCGGGTCGGCGCTCAGCGTACCGAGATAGATGGTCAGCACACAAAACAGCAAGAACAGCGCATGCAGACGAACCTGCACGCCGCCCCAGCGGCCAAGGCTGATACTCCAGGCGGCTGAATCATACATAGCGCGTGCGACTGAACCGAGGGCGACAAAAGCAGAGGGCCAAAGACTTCTTTCATCTTATCACTACGTGAGATTCGAGGCAATTGAAGCCGAATATTCGTAGTATCCTAAAAATGGGTTGCTGGCGTTCCTGAGGTCACCAAAAACTACGATATGCAAGCACGAAGCGCAAGCGAGTGAATTGAGTAGACGCAACTTATTCACTCGCTTGCGCTTCGTGCTTGTATGAGCAACACACTGTTAGGACACTAAGCGAATATTGACCAGGGCAAATCAGTTTTCCAAACTCAGTAGTTCCAAAAACGATGTCTGGAAAAGCAGTTGTTTTTCTGAAAATCTGGAATCACCGACGTTTCGCGAGCGGCCACCGGCCGCTGTTACGAATC
>JANQPJ010000334.1 GCA_028289525.1 Pirellulales bacterium | reverse complement strand
GAATCTCTCCGTTTCGCGAGCGGTCACCGGCCGCTGTTTTTGTAGAGTCGTGGACTTTGCAGTCCCTCCTGCTCAAAACTGCCAGAAAGCCTAGCATATCAAGCTAGCATCACTCACTGGCCTTGACCGCGAGTGGGGTTGTCGCATAGCCTCTCGCCGCTTCTCTTCCCGGTGGAGAGAGCTTTTTCGTGAAGATGACGACAACGATTGGTCAAGGAATTCCTAGATGTACCTGCAGAAGTTTTCTCGCGCGATTGTTTTAGGGACTTGGATGTCCGCGATCATTGGTTGTGCCCAACTATCGGCGCCGGCCGGCGAATCGGCCGCCAGCGTGCCTGGCACGCAAAGTTGGTGGAAAGCCAACCAGCACCTGGCCGAATTTGTGCCTGGCCATGGCAATGCCGTTCCTGGAGTGCCTGGCTATTTTGATGACCAGGGACGCCCCTTGGACGCAGAGGCCAAGCAAGTTGGTTATCAGGCCGATGTTGGCGAGGACGAGAGCCAGGCCAATTGGCTTGAAAACCTTGACCCGGGCGTGGCTTACCAAAAAGTCAAAGACCAGCTTGGTTCTGGCGTGAATGTAGAACGGGCTCGACAACGCTACTTCGCTGGGATTGACGAGTTTAAACAGAAGAAGTTTGATCAGGCACTCGAAGCATTCGCCGACGCCGCCACGTTCGGCAAAGGCTCGAGTGTCGAAGAGGATGCGATGTTCATGACGGCCGAATCGCATTTTTTCTCGGATCGCTACCCTCAGGCCAATCAGGCTTATAGCGCCTTGATCCAGAAGTACAGCAACTCGAAGTACCTGGACAAAGCAATCCAGCGGCAATTCGCGATTGGCCAGTACTGGCTACAACACGATCAGGCCGATCCGAGCTGGCCTGTCACGCCCAACCTGACTGACAAATCACGGCATCGGTTCGACACCCGTGGCCACGCCCTACTGGTGTTCAACCAAATTCGCTTAACCGATCCGACAGGCCCTCTGGCCGATGATGCTTTAATGGCGATTGCCAATGCCAACTTTCTGGCCGGTCGCTACGAAGATGCCGACTACCATTATATTCAATTGCGCAAAGATTACCCCAACAGCGAACACCAATACGAAGCGCACCTGTTGGGCTTGCAGTGCAAGCTGAAAAAGTATCAAGGGCCCGACTATGACGGCACGCCGCTCAAGGAGGCTGAAGAGCTGTCGGAACAACTGTTGTCGCAGTTTCCGGACAAGATTCGTCAAGACAAGGAGCGGGTGGTCAAAGCTCGGGCTGAGGTGGCCGCCTTGGCGTCGCTGCGCGATTGGCAGTTGGCCCAATACTATGAAGGGCGAAAATCATACGGAGCGGCCCGCTATTACCTGAACCAAATTGTCGAAAAATATCCGACCACGCATATCGCCAAGTTGTCTCGCGAGCGCTTGGCCAGCTTCGAGGGGCAGCCTGACGTGCCAGCGCAAAAATTGGCCTGGCTAGTCAGCCTGTTTCCCGGCAAGGAAGATCCGCTCAAACAGAACCAGCGGGGCCCGGTTGGGGTGGCTTGGCTGAAGGATCGCGTGCTTGGTTCGAGTTCGTCTTCCGAAACGCCTGCCACGCCTGAAGGCTCCAGCACCATCCGCAGGTAACCACATGAACCGCCTGTTAGTGTTGTGTCAAAGCGTGTTTTTCGCATCGGCCCTGAAGCCTGAAACGCTAGCGAAGGAATTACGCGCGTCTGTCAACGATTCCTTCGCTAGCGTTTCAGGCTTTAGGAAGAAATCGCTTTTTCAGAGATCTAGTAGGGCTCTTCTGATCCGAAAACGAATCAACGACAGACGACTCGCCGGGAATTACCGTGTGCTTTGCGGACTGGTCGTCGTGGCCAGTGCGTTGCTAGCCGGGTGCGCCACTTATCAAATCGGAGCCGATACGCTCTACTCGGCCGACGTGCAGACGGTCCATGTCCCCATCTTTCAGTCAGCCAGCTTTCGCCGTGGCTTGGGCGAACGGTTGACCGAAGCGGTGATCAAAGAGATTGAATTGCGCACGCCGTATAAGGTGGTGGGCGATCCGTCGCGGGCTGACACGGTCCTCTCTGGGCGAATTGTGGACGATTCGAAAAAGGTCTTGTTCGAAGATCGGGCTGATCAGCCGCGAGAGTTCGAGTTGGAGATGGTGGTCGAAGTGAGCTGGGTCGATCGACGCGGCAACATCCTGCGCCAGGCAACCCCAATCCCGGTGTCAGGCAACGTGGTCGACGTGAGCCAAACCACGACGCTGGTGCCCGAGGGCGGCCAGTCGGTCGTCACCGCCCAACAACACGTGATCAATGGCCTGGCCAGCCAAATCGTAAACATCATGGAAACTCCCTGGTAGATCGGCCAAACATGACCAACGCCGCCGGTTCTAGTTTGCAAGAACAATTTCCCCAGCGGGCCACGGTTTGGCAACTGCGCACGTGTCGACTCAACTTGCCATGGCGACCATTGTTGATGGGGATTTTGAACGTGACGCCAGATAGCTTTTCCGACGGTGGTCGTTATGCCAACACCAGCGCGGCAGTCGAGCAAGCCCGTGACCTGATCGCCCAGGGAGCCGATCTATTGGACATCGGAGGCGAAAGCACACGACCCTATGCCGAGCCGGTGTCGGCCCAGGAAGAGCTGCGCCGCGTGATTCCGGTGGTCGAAGCCATTTGCCAAGAGACCGACATTCCGGTGTCGATAGATACTTCAAAAGCAGCAGTTGCCCAGGCGGCTATCGCGGCTGGCGCCGAAGTGATTAACGATGTCACCGGCCTGGAAGGCGACCCCGAGATGATTCCCTTGGCCGCCGAGACCGGTGCAGGCGTTTGTGCCATGCACATGCAGGGCCGGCCGCAAACGATGCAAGACAACCCTGCCTACGACCACGTGGTGGCCGAAATCGAAACCTATTTGGCGGCGCGGCGCGATGCCCTGCTGGATACTGGCATCGAGCCAGCAAAAATTTGCCTCGATCCAGGCATCGGTTTCGGGAAAACTCATCAACATAATCTCGACCTGCTGGCCGGTTGTGGCGTGTTTCATCGCCTGGGAATGCCGCTGTTGGTTGGCCATTCTCGCAAAGGGTTTATTGGCAAATTGCTCGGCGACGCCAAGGCCGATCGTACGGCCGGCACGATTGGTGTCTCGGTAGCGCTGGCCACCCAAGCAGTACAGATTTTGCGTGTCCACGATGTTCGTCCGGTTCGTGAAGCGCTCCGGTTATTCGAGGCCACTGGCGGTCTCGACGGACATGCGGTAAGCCTGGAGTAAAAGGAGTGGAGTTTCGTGTTTTGGCCACCGGCCGCTGTTACCCACATTGACGAAAAATTTAGATTCGAGGATACTTCGTGGGGAAATTAACCGATTGCTGGCGGGAGTCAACTGGGTGACGAAAACGATTGAACTAGACCAATATTGTCGGCAGGTAGCCCAGCAAGCCCGTGAGGCCGCCGCGCTGTTGGCCCAGAAGACGGGTGCCGAAAAGAACGCTTGGCTACGGGCGTCGGCCCAACGGTTGCGCGAGCACAGCGACGAGATCCAACAGGCCAACGCCCAGGATTTGGCCGCCGCGCCCGACTACGGCCTGACCGAAGCCGCCGTGGACCGGCTCCGCCTAACCGACCAGCGGATCGAGGGAATTGCCACGGCCCTGGAAGAAGTGGCGATGCTGCCCGACCCGATTGGCGAAGTGATCGAATCGTCTGCGCGGCCCAATGGGTTACAGATTCTCAAAACCCGAGTTCCGCTGGGGGTCGTGTTTTTCATTTACGAATCGCGCCCGAACGTGACAGCCGACGCGGCGGCCATTTGTGTGAAGAGCGGCAACGCGGTGATTCTCCGTGGCGGGAAAGAGGCGCGCCATTCCAGTTTGGCCATTGTCCGGCTGTTGCAGCAGGCTGCCCAAGCATGCGGCATTCCGCCTCAGGTGGCGCAATTGGTCGAGGTGGCCGATCGCGAAGCAGTCGGGCATTTTTTGGCGCTCGATGAGTACATTGACGTGGCGATTCCGCGGGGAGGAGAAGGATTGATTCGTCGAGTGGCCAGCGAAGCACGCATGCCGGTCATCAAACACTACGCAGGCAACTGCCATGTATATGTCGATCGCGATGCCGACCTGGCCATGGCCAAACAGATTGTGATCAATTCGAAGTGTCAACGGCCAGGCGTTTGCAACGCGGCCGAGTCGCTCGTGGTGCATGCCGACGTGGC
>JANQPJ010000308.1 GCA_028289525.1 Pirellulales bacterium | reverse complement strand
CGAGTGCGGACAAAGATTCGGCAAATCGAACCGGGCCTAAACGGCGTGAAAATCCGTGCGATTTACGATCGCACTGGATTGATCGACGAAACGGTGGCCACGCTCACCACGGCACTCAGCCAACAGGTAGTGATTACGGCCGTGGTGATTGTGCTCTTTCTGCTCCACGTACGGGCTAGTCTGGTAGTAGCGCTCACACTACCGGTGGCCGTGCTACTGGCCTTTGTCGGCATGAAACAGTTTGGCGTCGATGCCAATATCATGTCGCTGGCTGGCATCGCCATCGCCATTGGCACCATGGTCGACATGGGCATCATCGTGTCGGAAAACATCTACGACCATCTGGCTCGTTGGCAGCGCGATGGAAGCTCCGGCGGAAACAAGCAACGCCTGCAAGTGATCCAGCAAGCAGCCGGCGAGGTGGTGCCGGCCGTGGTCACGGCAGTCGCAACCACCGTGGTCAGCTTTCTGCCGGTGTTCATGTTAACCGGCCGCGATTACAAACTCTTCGCGCCGTTGGCCTGGACCAAAACCTTTTCGCTGCTGGCCGCACTCATGGTAGCCGTGGCCCTGGTGCCGTTGCTTAGCCGGTTGTTGTTGGGCAAACGCCTGCGACCGGTCGAGGCCAATCCGGTCAGCCGACAAATCCACAAACTCTATGAACCAACCTTACGACTCTTCTTGCGCCATAAGCTGAAGTTCTTGTCCGCTCCCATGCTGGTGGTGATGTTGGGGGCAGGCGCCTGGATCGGACTGCCTGGCTTGCTTGCGCCGGTCGAGCGATTGGCGCGTGTGCTAGGGGCCGAGCTGAACGACGTGCCAGGTTATCCAGCGGCTAAGCATTGGCTCCCAGGCTTAAAATCAGACGACTGGATCGCTCTGGACGAAGGGAGTTGGTTCTACATGCCAACGCTCTATCCGGCGGCCAGCTTCTCGCAGGCGATGGAAGTGCTGCAAACGCAAGACGCGCTGATTCGAGAAATCCCAGAGGTTGAAAACGTGCTCGGAAAGATCGGCCGCGTCGAATCGGCCCTCGATCCGGCGCCGGCCGCGATGATCGAAACCTATGTGATGCTCAAGCCGCGCGACAAGTGGCGACCAGACGTTTCTTCACAACAGGTTTGGGAGGAGATTAACCGAGTGGCCACGCTGCCAGGCGTCACCCCGGCTTCACCACTCCAACCGATCGAGGGCCGTACCGTGATGTTGCAAAGCGGCATCAAGGCTTCGATGGCGATTCGGGTGTATGGCGACCACTTGCCTGGTCTGGCAAAAGCCTCTGAGGCCGTGGCCGCCGCGCTCCGCAAAATTCCCCAGGTCAACGCCGGAACGGTGAATCCCGACATCGTACTCGGCAAACCGTATGTCGAGTTCGACATTGATCGCGAGGCGGCTGCCCGTTATGGGATGTCGACCAAAATGGTCCATGAGACGCTCGAAGCCGCGCTGGGCGGAACGAACCTGACTTCAACGGTCGAAGGGCGCCAGCGGTATCCGATTCGCGTTCGCTACCAGCGCAACTTGCGCGAACAGATCGAGCAACTGCCCCGGCTACCGGTGGTGACTCACTCCGGGGAAGTGGTGCCGCTCGGCCGGTTGGCCAAGATGGAGACCATCTGGGGACCAGGCGTCATTCAAAGCGAAGACGCCCGGCTGGTAGCTCACGTGTCGTTTTCGCCATCAGGAATGCTGGGCGACCTGGAGACCGTCGCGGCGGTCGAAAACGCTTTGGCCGTCGCCCAACGCTCTGGTACGCTCACCTTGCCAACCGGTTATGTGCTGCGCACGGTTGGCTCGTTCGAAAACCAAATCGAAGCCAACCGCCGGCTGATGTGGGTGATCCCGTTGGTCATCTGCATCAACCTGTTGATCATCTATTTGCAATTTCGCAAGCTCTCCATCACGCTGGCCGTGTTTGCTGGCATTCCAGTGGCCTTTGCCGGCGGCATGATCTTGCTGGCGGTAAACGGGGTCGAGATCAACACCGCGGTTTGGGTCGGATTTATTGCTCTGTTTGGCATCGCGGTCGACGATGGCGTGGTGATCGCCACTTACTTGGACCAAGTGTTTCGCCGCCGGCGACTGACCACGATCGACGACATTCGCGAGGCCACGGTCGAAGCTGGCCTGCGGCGCATTCGGCCCTGTTTGATGACCACCGCTACTACGGTGATTGCCCTTTTGCCGGTGTTGCTTTCAAGCGGTCGGGGAGCCGATGTGGCCAAAGCGATGGCCTGGCCGGTGTTTGGCGGGATGGCGCTCGAACTGCTGACGCTGTTTGTCGTGCCGGTCGTCTACTGCGGCTTTAAGGAATGGAAAATGAGCGCCGGACTAGACGATCGGGATTGGGACGCCAATGTCCCGGCAGCTTAGAGCAAATTACCAAAATGCGTGGTGATGTTTCGTCGAGAAATCCCGGTGAAGACTAGGTGTCGTCCGCCACAGTAAAAAGCAACTTCAGTCGTTCC
>JANQPJ010000296.1 GCA_028289525.1 Pirellulales bacterium | reverse complement strand
GCCCTCGTGCCGGCCGACTTCGAGGTTCAAGCCCGGGGGACGCTACAACCGGTCGTACGACAAAAGGTGTTTGCGCCCATCGACGGAGTGGTGGTCGATGTCCGCGCGCGACACGGCATGGCAGTCGCTCAAGACGACGTGCTAGTCGCCCTGCGCAACACCGAACTCGATTTAGAGATTGCCGATCTGGCCGGCCGTCGGGCAGCCACCAGTAAACAAATGCAATCGCTCCGTCGAGCGATGCTGGGCGAAAATCGACTAAGCGTTGACGAGCAAAATCGGCTCTCAGGGCAGTTGGTCCAGTTAGAAAAAACTTGGGAAAGCCTCGACCGCCAGCACGCCCTTTGTCTGAAGAAGCGTGCGTTGCTCAAGGTTGCCAGCCCGATCCAAGGTCAGGTCATTACCTGGCAAGCAGAACAACGGTTGGCTCGTCGCCCCGTCCGCCAGGGCCAGGTCTTGCTAACGGTCGCCGATCCGGCAGGCCCTTGGCGTCTGGAAGTTGACTTGCCGGAAGACCGCACCGGACACGTTGCCAAAGCTGCCCAACAACAAAAGCGGCCGTTGCCGGTCGAGTTCATGCTAGCAACCGAGCCAGGCCATGCGTATCGCGGCCAGGTTGAACAGATCGACGGAGTGGCCGAAGTGCGCAACGGGGTCGGCAACTCAGTTCGGGTAAACGTGGCAATCGACAAACGCAAGCTCGGATCGCTGCGGCCTGGGGCGGCGGTAACTACCAAAATTTACTGCGGAAAACGTTCTCTTGGCTATGTGTGGTTGCACGACCTGGTCGCATTCATCCAGGCCAAGGTGTTGTTTTATTTTTGATGTTTGCAGATAGGGCAATCATGTTCAACAGTCTCGCACGATTCTGGTTACTGGCCATGGCGGCGCTGGCGTCTACACCGACGCTTCAAGCAGCACAGCTCGAAAATCCGACACTCCAGAGATGCCTAATTTCGGTCCAACACGAGGTCGAAGTGCCAGCCCAGGAGGCCGGCGTGTTGGTGCGTCTCGAGGCGGCCGAAGGCGTGCAAGTGGAGAGGTCGAACCTGTTGGCCAAGATCGACGACAGCCAGCGGCAGATGCAGAAACGACAGGCTTTGATCGAACAACAAGCTGCCCGAGAAGAGGCCGAAAACGACATCAATGTCCGTTATGCCAAGGCGGCCGCCCGAGTGGCCGAGGCCGAATATACCCAAGCGGTCGAGGCCAATCGTCAAGTCACCGGCACCTACCCGGAGGCCGAGATTCGGCGGCTCAAGCTAGCCTGGCATCGGGCTTATCTACAGATTGAACAATCGCAGCACGAACAGCGGCTGGCGACCTTTCGCGTCGAGAGCCGAGCGGCCGACGTCGACGCGGCCGAAACCAACATCCGCCGCCGTACGATTCTAGCCCCGGTCAGCGGCGAAGTCGTTGCCCTGCTCAAACAGGCTGGCGAATGGGTTCAGCCAGGCGAACCGGTGTTGCGCATCGTCAGCTACGACACGCTTCGCGTGGAAGGGTTTTTGAATGCCAAGCATTACGACCCGGTCGATGTCGCCGGGCGGCCAGTCCAGGTAACCGTCGAGTTGGCCCGTGGCCGCCAGGTTCGGTTTCCCGGCAAGATCACCTTTGTCAGTTCCCAAGTGCAGGCAGGCGGCGACTACCGGCTTTGGGCCGAAGTCGAAAATCGGCGCGACCAAGGACAATGGCTCTTACGGCCAGGCCTGGATGCACGCATGACGATCGAGGTCAAACGGTAAGTTGCGAATACCAGGACGATTGCAAAGTCAGCATTTAAAGCAAAATCAGCGACCGATGGTCGCTCGCGAAACCCAAAAACTGAGCCGTTTCGCGAGCGGCCACCGGCCGCTGATTTTGCTCCGGCGACGCGTTGCGTCGCGGCTAGGGCGTTCACAGATGGCTCAACCGCACCTTAGAAAAAGTTCACTCTAGTCGTCGATCATGCCTACGCTTACCGATAGTCTGACGGCCAGTTCGGCCCGGCGTTTGCCGTTTCGCAAGCGTCCCGATTTGGAAGTGAGCCGTCAGGTTTACGAAGGTCGCAGCTACTGGATAGTAAAGGAACCGATCGGGCTGACCTATCACCGGTTTTTGGAGGAGGAATACCAGCTTCTGGAGATGCTCGACGGCACGCCTAGCCTGGACGATTTGAAGCAACAGTTTGAAGCCCGCTTTCGGCCGCAGACGATTGCTCGCGAAGAGCTTCAACAGTTTCTCGGCATGTTGCACCGCAGCGGACTGGTGATTGCCGACGTGACCGGCCAAGGCGAGCAGTTGGAACGTCGGGCGACCAAACGACGGCGTCAGGAGCGTTGGGCGGCAGCGACCAACCCGTTGTCGATTCGCTTCAAAGGCTTCGACCCCGAGGCCCTGCTCAACAGGCTCTACCCTTCCACGCGTTGGTTCTTCAGCACACCGGCGGTGGTGTGCTGTCTGGCAATGATGTTCGCGGCTTTACTGCTGATCGCGGTGCAGTTCGATACGTTTCAAGCGAAGTTGCCAGCCTTCGAGGATTTTTTTGCAGCCCAGCACTGGATTTGGCTGGCCCTGGCCCTCTCGGTCAGCAAGGTGTTGCACGAGTTTGGGCATGCCTTGTGTTGCAAACACTACCGGGGCGAGTGCCACGAAATGGGCGTGCTGTTCCTGGTGTTCACGCCATGTCTGTATGTGAACGTGTCGGACGCCTGGCTGCTGCCCAACAAATGGCACCGCATCGCGATTGGGGCCGCCGGCATGTACGTCGAACTGGTGTTGGCCTCGATTTGCACGTTCTTGTGGTGGATGAGCGAGCCTGGCTTGTTGAACTATCTGTGCCTGAGCACGATGTTCGTAGCCTCGGTCAGCACGCTGTTGTTCAATAGCAACCCGTTGCTGCGGTTCGACGGTTACTACATGTTGTCAGATCTGCTTGAGATTCCTAATCTGCGTCAAAAGGCGAGCACGCTGCTGCACCGCAAGGCCGGCCGGTGGCTGCTGGGCTTGCGGGAACCGCCCGACCCGTTCTTGCCCCACAGGCATCAAGGCCTGTTCGCTTGCTATAGTGTGGCGGCTGCCTGTTATCGGTGGTTCGTCACGTTTGCCATTTTGTGGTTTCTGCATCAGGTATTTAAGCCCTACCGGCTCGAACTGATTGGCCAATTGATCGGGGCGGTGGCGCTCTATGGTCTGCTGGTTCGTCCGTTGTGGCAGTTGGGCAAGTTTTTCTACCAGCCAGGGAGGCTTCGACAGGTGAAACGGACACGCTTGATCACTTCGGTCACCCTGGTCGCGATCGTGATGGTTGCGGTGGCGCTGATCCCGATGCCGGCGGCCGTTTATTGTCCGCTTGAAATTCAACCGCGTCAGGCAACGGCCGTATATGTCGACGTGCCAGGCCGGTTAGCCATGGTCCATGTAACTCCCGGCGTTGAAGTGCGGCGAGGTCAGCCGCTCGCACAGCTGGCCAACTGGGACGTCGACCTGGCGATTGAACGGCTGCGTGGCGAGCGCGACGCCCTGGCCTCGCGGCTCGCTGGGCTAGAGCAGCAACGGTTTCGCCAGCGCGAAGCGAGCCTGGAAATCCAACACGTTCGCGAATCGCTGGCGGCCACTGAAGCCCAACTAACCGAAAAACAACGCGACGCGCGACGGCTGCAACTGGTTGCGCCGGTTGCCGGCATCGTCTTGCCTCCGCCAGCGGTGGCCGAGCAGGCCAAGAGTGAAGACGAGCTGGCCAACTGGTTTGGCACGCCGTTGGATCGCGTGAATCGCGGCGCTACGCTTGGCGAAAGCACGATGCTCTGTCGGATTGGCAACCCGCGCCAATTGGAAGCCGTGCTGGTGATTGATCAGGCAGACATTGTTCGAGTGCAAAGCGAGCAAGCAGTTGAAATTCAATTTCAGCAGTTGCCTGGCGCGACTTATCGAGGAACGATTGTCGACGTGGCTCGGCGCGAGTTGGAAATCAGTTCGCAGCGGCTGTCGAGCAAAGCCGGCGGCGAGTTGGCCACGCATACCGGCGCCGATGGCCACGAACAACCGCTCAGCACCTCGTATCAGGCGTTGGTCCCGCTCGACGATGTCGAAGGGATTTTGCGGCCCGGTCTGGTAGGCCACGCCAAGGTTCACACCGCCTGGGAAACATTGGGCGCTCGAGTCTGCCGGTATCTGGCGCGGACGTTTCGCTTTGAGCTGTAGTAGGGCGGTACTGAACAGCGCCACTTTGGCGTAGAACGAGAAGATACAAGCCCGACGCGCAAGCGAGAGGGAATTTGAGTGGAACATTTTCCCGTGTCTGGCCAGATTTTCTGGCAGCTGTCAATCCCTCTTAAATTTCAGTACAAATACAAGCCCGACGCGCAAGCGAGGGAAGAGGTTCCACTCAAGTTCC
>JANQPJ010000291.1 GCA_028289525.1 Pirellulales bacterium | reverse complement strand
CGAAGTCGCTGAGCTAACCCTTCGGGGAGGCAAGCGCCGAATCGAAACTCCGCGATTGGGACTAAGTCGTAACAAGGTAGCCGTAGGGGAACCTGCGGCTGGATCACCTCCTTTCTAAGGATTTATGATCCAGCTTTGTCGAAAGACAAAGACTGAGAGAGTATGGAGACAGACTTACACTGAGTGAGAGGACAGTCTAAAGAGCCGCAAGGCCCGTCTTAGGCAGCTTCCATGTTGAAAAACAAATACCCCGGTCAGAACTAGCCAGTCTGACCGGGGTTTTTTGTTGCGCTTTCAAGCATCGACTTTCTTGTTTCGCGCTTCGGCCATCGGCCGCTGTTACTCTCGAACCAGGGCTTTGTAGTCTTCCTGGCGGTCCTACGCTTCATCGCTCGCTGAACTACGAGAGAAACTTGCTAGCCATGCCGGAATCGCCAGCAGATGCAGGCCTGTTTCCCAAAGGCTGCCTCCGATGAGGACCGTGAACGTATTGATCTTGGAAAGCAGTGTTGGGTAGGTCGATTCAAAAGGATTGGTTGTTCCTCTTAGCGCTAAAACAAACACCCCAAGCAACAGGGCGCTGGTGATTGCCGAGGGCCAGAACGGCCAGCGATCTTCCCTGACAAGTCGCCGGCCCAACCATGCCTTGGGAAAATGAACGATCAATAGGGTGATGCCTGCTAGAAGCAGAGTTTCGGAATATTTTCCGGCCGGATAGACCGGTAAGAACCATGCCAGAAAATTCGTAACGACCATCCATAAGGCAGTGCAGAGATGGAACCAGATGCAGAACCAGCCCGCTGCAACGATTCGTTCAGGTCGTCGACACCAGCGCAGCAACTCCTGCCAACGCGTCAAAGGCCGCACGGCAAGCGGTTCCCCACGTACGAACCGCTCCAGATCGTCATGCAATTCGCCTGCCGCCTGGTAGCGGTCGGCAGGCTCTTTTTCTAGGCACTTCGTACAGATGGTTTGCAGTTCTACCGGAAGCGATGGGGCCGCCTCACAAAGTTGGACTGGCGGAGCCGTGCGGAGTTTATCCAAAATCTCGACATAGCTTTTCCCGTCAAACGGCGTACGGAGCGTGAGTAGTTCAAACAACATCACGCCCAACGCATAAACGTCGGTTGCCGGTAATGCGCGTCGCGAATCGGTTGCCAACTGCTCAGGTGCCATGTAGAGCGGCGTACCAACGAGCAAGCTCGATCGAGTATCTTGCAAGCCGCTCTCAAGCAGCTTGGCTAATCCAAAATCGGTCAGCCGCGGTTCATACTCGTGTAGGTGATCGCCAGACGCCATTTTGCCAGACGGTTCGAGCAACACGTTGCTCGGTTTCAGATCGCGGTGCAGGACGCCGTGCTGATGGGCACTCTCAACCGATTCGGCAAGTTGGGCAATGAAACGCGCGGCTTCAGCGGCAGGCACCGGAGCATCGCGACGCGCCAGCCACTCTCCAAGATCAGGCCCCGAACAAAATGCCGAGGCAATGTAAGGCGTCGGCCCGTGCAAATCGGCCTCGTAAACCGGCACAATCCCCCGATGGTCCACCTTCGCCGCCGCGGTTGCTTCGCTTTGGAACCGGCTCAATTTTTCAGCGTCAACCAGCACCTCGGGCCGCGGAATTTTCAGCGCAACATCGCGGTCAAGTTGCACGTCAAGAGCCTGATAGACAACGCCAAATGCCCCGCGCCCGATGACGCGACGAACTTCGTACTTCCCCAACTGGCTGCCAACAGGGGATGCCATCGCAGCGGCGGCGGCAATCGGCCGAGGAGACAAAAGCTGATCGAGTCGTGCAGATACCTCGGCAAGCGACGGTTGCCTGTCCGATTCAGGCAGGGCATTATTTGGGTCGGTTGCGTCCGGTTGCTTCGTCAACGGTCAACTCGCTCCGTAGCGACTGTAATGTACGCGACCAAAGCTTGCGGGCGGCAGCTTCAGTCATCCCCATTTGGGCAGCGATTTCGGCGTAGGAAAGCCCGTCGCGATGTCGCAGCTCCACAATCCGCCGATGCTTCTCTGGTAGTCGCGAGATCGCCCGCAAAAGTTGCTCGTCCGTCTCGCGTCGTTGCAAGATACTGCTGGCGGTCTTTGCATCCCCTTTGAAGTCCAGGCGTTGGGTCGTTTGGTCGATCGGAGTCTCACGCGACGTCTTACGACGCTCGGTCTGCCGAAAACTCCGATTCGTATCGATCAGGTTGTGTTGGACTAGCCGTTTGATCCAACTGCGAAACTCCGCCTCGCTGTTGCCTCGAAACGTTTCGAAATCGCGGCAGACATCGAGCATCGCCTGCTGCACAACGTCCGATGCACCAAGCTTGGCTCGCAGGTCATCGCCCAAGTCGCTGGTTGCCAATAACAATAAATACGCACGAAACCGTTCACACATCTGGCCGAGCGCAAAATCGTCGCCTTGCCGTGCGGCGGCAAGCAATTCGTCCCACTCCGTAGGTTGAGCAACAACTTGTTCCATCATCTCAGGCGGTCTCGTGGTGAATGTGTGACAAAAAACGATCGAAAAAGAAAGCCAGCCAACCAAATCGGAGTTTGATCCTAGGCCATGCGCGGGACACGTGCAACTACTCGGGGGAA
>JANQPJ010000286.1 GCA_028289525.1 Pirellulales bacterium | reverse complement strand
AAGTAGATCGCAAAGCTGGAGTAAAGCGAGTCAAATGTAGCATTTTTTCAACTCTGGTGACGGCGCGAAGTTGCAAAAAATTTTCCTGTTGAAAAATTTGCACATTGCGCCTCATGAGGTAGATTTGTTCGACCAACCTTGTGGGACGGAAACCATCTTGCGTTACGGTCGCTTGCCTCGGCTTGCCCTGGGTGGCGTCAAAGCCGGTCGAGTCACTCGGTTCCAATCCTCCCCGCCTTGGAGAACATCAAGATGAAACGTCTGGCCCTCCTACTACTGGTCGCCGCGTCGGCCGCCTCCCTGGGTTGTCAATGCGGTCGCTTTGGCCACCGGCTCAATGCCTGGGCTGCCCCTAGCTGCAACACCTGTTCAAGCTGTTCGACGGATGGGTTCGTTGATGGGGCCATCGGTCCTGAGTATGTCGATCCCTCCGGCACGGTCGTCCCCGGACCAATTGTGACCCAATAGCGTATGCCTGTCTGGCAACAGTCGTTCTCCCTCGATTTGCCCTCCCCCGCTGTTTTGATCGGGTTGTTCCATCCTGAAGACATCCCTGACAAACCAGCGGGGGGGCCTTGGCTGAAGCGGCTTTCCCCGTGCCACCAAGAAAGACGGCACTCCAGTGCGTCCCGGCGACGAAGTCTCCAGCGCGGCTAGGGTCCAATGGATTGTGTACGTACTTTCCAGGGAATGATTGCGATGGAGTTTCCCCTGGATTTTTTCCTTTCCAGGCGGTCGCCGGGCGGATCGCGAATTACAATAGAGGGTCTCCGGCCAGTCTGTCTGTTCCAGCTTGGCAGTGCCTGACTCAGGCCGGCTGTCACTCAACGCGAGGGAGGCCCCTCTGGTGCAACGCAAACGTTTTTCGCTCACAGCCAGTGTCCTTGGCTTGCTGCTTTCGGCAACCGCGAACGCCCAGTTCCAGGCTCCAGAGACGAGTCTTGGGCCTCAACTCGGCGAACTTGGCCCAGCGCAAAAATATCAGGCCGGGTTCAAAATGAAAGCAGTCGGCGGTGCGTGTCGAGGGCTCTATGCCACGGTACCAGTTCCGTTGGCCTGGGATGAACAGGAAGTTCAAATTTTGGAAGAAGATTTTAGTCCCGAGGTAAGCCGGCACACTTATCGCACAACCGACGGCACGGTTCGACAGTTGCTCGTCAAAATTCCCTATTTGGCCAGCGGGCAAGAAGCGCATGCCATTGTGACGTTCGAGGTTCGTCGCCGTCGGATTGAACCGCCGCCATCAACCGCCGAGTTGAAAATCCCCAAACGCCTGAACCGCGACCTGCGCACCTATCTAGGCAGCAGCCCATATATTGAAGTTCGCAATCGGCAAATTACGACGCTGGCCAAAGAAGTAACTCGCGACAAGTCGACTGCCTGGGAACAGGTTGAAGCGATTTACGGCACGGTTCGCGAGAAAGTGGTTTATAAGAATGGCCCCTTGAAAGGGGCGTTGGCCGCACTGCGCGACGGCACCGGCGATTGTGAAGAACTGACGTCGCTGTTCATTGCGATGTGCCGGGCTCGCAAAATCCCGGCGCGAACCGTTTGGATCCCCGGCCATTGCTATCCGGAGTTCTATTTGGCCGACGCGACGGGCCAAGGCCATTGGTTCCCGTGCCAAGCGGCCGGTACCCGGGCCTTTGGCGAAATGGACGAACAACGACCTATTCTGCAAAAAGGCGACAACTTTCAAATCGACGAAAAGCCGAAGGAGCGGCAACGCTATGTGGCAGAATTTCTGCGCGGCCTGCCCACCCCTGGCGGCGGGAAGCCCCGGGTTCAGTTTATTGGCGAAATCGTGCCGTGATCGCTGCTCTTACCAGATAGTGTCATCGAACTACGGCCGCTCCAAGGCCAGTTGGATTGCCGTCTCCAAATCGCCGCCGGAATGATTGGTCCAAACGGCTTTCCCGTCGCGAGCGAAGACAAACACGGTCGGCAGAAACTGCACTCCCAGTGATTCCAAGGTGAACTGGGCTCCGTAGCCGATCGGCCAATGGGTGCCGTAACGGGCAATGAACGTGCGAATTGCCTCTAGATCGTCAGCCGTCTCGGGCGTCAGGCCGATGAATCGCACTCCCTGATCGCGATATTTGGCGTGCAATTGGGCTAACTCGGGAGCCTGAGCCCTGCATGGTCCGCACCAAGTGGCCCAGCAGTCCAACACGACGACCTGACCGGCCAATGATTGTACATCTGGCTGCTCATCGTCAACCCAGCCAGCCGCCATCAACGGCGGCAGCGATGGCCCTGATTGGTCAAACAATCGGGTGTCGCGTGGTGTGTTGCGTAGCCAACTGACCACCAAGAACACGACCGTTACGGCCAGGGCAATCATCCACAGTGGTTTACGATCTGATTTCATGATCTTTCCGGCGACGCGCCCGGTCGCGGCTAGGGATTACGAAAATTGCGAATCGTCCTACAGTCTTGAATTACGTGTGGTTCCTAGCCGCGACGCAACGCGTCGCCGGAAGGAGTAAATATGGACATAGAATTAAAAAACCCGTCGGTCCGTGCCTGAGACACGAACCGACGGGCAAGATTTCATTCAGCGGGATAATCCCACGGATCAATACATATCGGCGTCGCCACCGTGTCCGCCGGCCTTGCCGCCTTCTTTCGGCTTCTCGGCGATCAAAGCGTCGCTGGTCAACAGCAACGTGGCCACACTGGCGGCGTTTTGCAACGCAGTACGGGTAACCTTGGTCGGATCAATCACGCCCGACTTGACCAGGTCTTCGTACTCGTCGGTGGCGGCGTTGTAGCCTTGGTTGCCTTTCAACCCGGCAACCTTCTCGCAGACGATGCCGCCATCCTGACCAGCGTTGCTGGCAATCGAGCTGAGCGGAGCCCGACAGGCACGCAACACGATGTTGTAGCCCACCTGTTCGTCGTGCTCGAGGTCGTCACAAGAGACCCCCGAGGCCGCTCGCAACAGCGCCACGCCGCCGCCAGGCAAAATGCCTTCTTCAACGGCAGCTCGAGTTGCATGCAACGCGTCTTCCACGCGAGCCTTCTTCTCTTTCATCTCGCTTTCGGTCGCGGCGCCAACGTTTACCTTGGCTACACCACCAGAAAGCTTGGCCAACCGCTCTTCCAGCTTTTCGCGATCGTAGTCGCTCGACGAGTTTTCGATCTCGCGGCGGATCTGATCGATTCGGGCTTTGATGTCGGCGCTCTTACCGGCCCCTTCGATGATGGTCGTGTTGTCCTTGTCGACAATCACCTTCTTGGCGCGACCCAAATCAGTAACCGCCAGGCTGTCGAGTTTGATGCCCAGGTCTTCGAAGATCGCCTGACCGCCGGTCAGAATTGCGAGGTCTTCGAGCATCGCCTTACGACGATCGCCATAGCCGGGAGCCTTGACCGCCACGCATTGGAAGGTGCCCCGAAGTCGGTTGATGACCAGCATCGCCAGCGCTTCGCCTTCGATGTCCTCGGCCACGATCAACAGCGGCTTACCGGCGTTGACCACCGCTTCGAGCACCGGAACCAAGTCCTTGGCACTGGAGAGCTTCTTTTCGTGAATCAACACATAGGCGTCTTCCAGCACCGCTTCCATCGCGTTGGGATCGGTCACGAAATAGGGCGACAGGTAGCCGCGATCGAACTGCATTCCTTCGACCCATTCGACCTCGGTCGACAGGCTTTTGCCTTCGTCGACCGTGATGACGCCGTCTTTGCCGACCTTTTCCATCGCTTCGGCCAGCAGTTCGCCGATTTCGGTATCGTTGTTCGAGGCAACCGTACCGACTTGGGCCATCTCGTTTTTGCTCTTAATCTTGATCGAAGCCTTTTGCAGTTTGGCGGTCAAATCGGCCACGGCCTTTTCGATGCCCTGTTTCAAGTGCAGCGGGTTGACCCCGGCCACCACAGCTTTCAAGCCTTCGTTGAAAATCGACTCGGCCAGCACCGTGGCCGTGGTCGTGCCGTCGCCGGCCACGTCGCTCGTCTTGCTCGACACTTCGCGAACCATCTGAGCACCCATGTTCTCGTAGGTGTCTTCCAGTTCGATTTCCTTGGCCACCGAAACGCCGTCCTTGGTCACCGTAGGCGAACCAAAGCTCTTTTGCAAAATAACGTTCCGGCCCTTGGGCCCCAGGGTTACCTTGACGGCTCGGGCAAGCTTGTTGACGCCGCGCCGCATCGCGTCGCGGGCTTCTTGATCGAACGCAATCATTTTTGCCATCGTTTGTTTTCTCCTCGATAGACGTGTGAATTCAAATGCGCGACGCTACTCGATGACTGCCAGGATGTCTTCTTCCCGCATCAACAACAGCTCGTCGTCGCCTACTTGGATTGTTTCGGGACCATACTGAGTGAACAGGACGTGGTCGCCTACCTGAACTTGAAACTCAGACCGCGAACCGTCGTCCAGAAGCTTGCCGGTTCCCAGGGCCACGACTCGACCGCGGATCGGCTTGTCCTTGGCCGAGTCCGGCAGCACAATGCCGCCAGCGGTGGTCGACTCCATCTCGTCCCGCTCCACTACCACGCGATCCCCCAGGGGCTGCAAGTCGATCTTGCTCTTCGTCTTCTTCTTGGTCGCCGTCGCCATGGCCTCAAATTCTCCCAAATCATCCTGCGTACAAGTTTCGTGTCCAGACCGGCATACGCTTGCCGGCTGAGTAAAATCTGCCATTCGTGCGCCAATCGGGTCGCACACAGCCCTCTATTCGCAAGCCGCGCGCCAAACTCGCATGAGATTGTAACTCGTTGTGCAGAAATGCCTTGCAGGCTTCACGCCTGGAACGCCTGACTGGCAGTCACGCCAGGCTGGCAGCTTCCGGCCTGGAGGGGTCACAGACGGCTGCCAAACTGGCAGCCTCGGCGACGCATCGCGTCGCGGCTATTTCCCAACGAATGACAAATTGCCAGCAGGGTTCGCCTTGTCAGAAGTCCTTAGCCGCGACGCGACGCGTCGCCGGGAGAGCAACAAAGAAATCGACCAACCTACCGCGATGCGATTCGTCGACGGACCACTTCCGTCAACAATACCGGGACCAGCAGCGAGATGGCCACCACAACCGGCAACGCTTGGTAATCGGCGGCCAGGCGGCCGGCAACGGCGTAAACCAGGGCCACGGCCAGATTAGCGGCCGTCGCTGGCAACAAAAATCGTCGCCAAGAGAATCCGGCCAGGCCGACAAACAAGACTGTCGCCTCGGCCAGCACCGGCAGCGGGCGGGCCAGGCAAATCACGTAAGCTCCGTATTGATCGACCAATTGGCCGATCCGTTGCAGGTCGTCCGGGTTGGCCAACCGCTCGGCCACCGGCCGGCCACACCAGCGGGCCAGTGCAAAGCCGAGCATGGCCTCGATTGTCATTCCCAGCCAGACCACGACGGTCGCCGGCGCCACTCCCAACTCGGCGCCGGCCACCAGACTCACCGCACTCGATGGCGCCGGCAGCAAGATGTCGGAGGCCAACGTGGCCAGCACCAACGTTGCCAACACGGTCGAGCTAGGCGGCGGATCGATTGCCTCGCGAATGGCCGTTTCGATCGCATCGCCAAACCAGACGAACGGCACCACCGGCGCCAACAGCACTAGCACAACGAGCAGCAGCGGTTTGCCGGCCACGGTTGCGACTACTCCGGCTGAGGAGGAGCCTCGAACGTGCTCTGTTCGATCGGCTCGCGAGCGGTCACACCATCGAGCCCTGGCAACGGGGTCTTCGCGACTCGAAGTGCCCGCTCGCTTTCGTACAACACCAAACGCGATTGATACACGTCGGCCAATTCTTCCGGGGCTATGCGAACCGCTTTTTCGATCGCTTTGCGTGCTTGTTCAAAGCGGCCCGCGTTGGCCAGCGCGGCGGCCAACGTGTCGTAACACCGGTGGTCCGAAGGATCGCTCAACTTGACTGCCTCCATGGCAACCTCGATGGCCGTTTTCGCATCACGGAACTTGGGGTCGGGGCAAGTTGCCATCAGCCAGGCCACGCCGAGATGAGCCCGGGCTGACTCCGAGTCGATTTCGATTGCCCGTTGAAAGTCACGCAGCGCATACCGGTAGAAGCCCAATTGGGAATAGAGATCGCCACGATTGACCAATGCTTCGGTGCCGGTGGGATCGAATTTCGCGGCCAACGTAAAATCGACGACCGCTTCTCGATACTTGCCTAGCTGATGCAGACAATGACCGCGTCCGTTGCGAGCCTCTACGTCTTTGGGCGACTTTTGCACCACATGGGAATAGTCACGCAAGGCTTCCTGGAAGTCGCCCGATTCGTAATAGAGTTCAGCCCGATTGAAAAAGGCGTTCAGAAACTCTGGGTTGAGCTTGACCACGCGATGAAAGTCGCGGATCGCCTCGTTGCGACGCCCTAGGTCGGCATAGCTGACTCCTCGATTGTGCCAGGCACGCCAGCAATTCATATCGTTTTGGACGGCCGCTTCGAAATCGCTGAGAGCCTGCTGGTGTTGGCCCCCTTCGGCGCGTGCTTCTCCGCGACGATTCAGCGCCCAGGCGAGCAGTTCGCGAGGATAGTTGCCCATCGCCACACTGGTGCCAGCCTGCAAGGCTTGCTGACACAGCTCAATCACTTGGGTGTAGGCCTCTGCGGTGCTGGCCGTCGTGCTCTTTTGATGCGCGGCAATGGCCAGCCGATCGCCAGGCTTGGAGTCTTGCGACGCCGTCTTGGGCAAGCCATCGGAGATCGGTCGGTGAGGCGCCTGGGCTGCCGGCGGCAAACCTCGCGGCGCGACCGCCGACCGTTCCAATCGCTGGGGACGTCGCGCGGCCTCATGCCGCGGCTTGATGCCAGGCGGCAATGGAATGCCCACTTCGGCCGTATCCATGTCGAGCACTTCGTCGATGGCCGCCGGCTCATCGGCCAAGTTCGACTCTTGGGCCAGGGTCTCCGTGGCCCAACCACCAGTAATAGTAATGGCCAGCCCCACAGTCCAGCACAACATCCATGTCATCCGCGTCTGGAACCATCGCATCCGTTCGATCTCCCTAAAGTTAGTTGTTAGTTGTTAGTGAGTGGTACGCGCGAGCGCGTCAAATCCTAAATCAGAAATCCCTTTAGGTTTGTGGTTCGGTCATTCGCCAGGGGTCGAGGGCTTCGGCCAGTTGTTCCTCGGAGAGCACCTTTTCCTCCAGGCACAGTTCTCGAATGGTTTTCCCTGAACGGAAGGCCTGCTTGGCCAATTGGCTAGCCCGTTCGTAACCGATGTATGGGTTCAGGCTGGTGACCATCGACAGACTCTTTTCCACCGCGGCTTCGGCCGCTTCGGCGTTGGCCTCGATGTCCTCGACACACAGGTCGACGAAGGCTTGGGTCGCGTTGGCCATCAAAAAGACGCTCTCTAAGGTCGTCTGGCCCATGACCGGCATCATGATGTTCAATTGGAACTGTCCGCCAGCCGCGCCACTCACGGCAATCGTCTGATCGTTGCCCATCACGCGAGCCGCCATCTGCATCATGCTTTCGCACAACACCGGATTCACCTTGCCAGGCATGATCGAGCTGCCTGGCTGACGGTCTGGCAACTTGATTTCATAAAAGCCACACCGGGGCCCGCTGCCGAGCCAGCGAATGTTGTTGGCCACGTTCATCAGGGTTACCGCCACCGCGCGCAAATTGCCGTGACATTCGACCAATCCGTCGCGCTGGGCGTTGGCCTCGAAATGGTTGACCGCTTCGACAAACGGCACCCCAGTCGCTTCGGCAACCGCTTGGGCCACGCGGCCCCCGAACTCAGGATGGGTATTGATGCCCGACCCGACGGCCGTGCCGCCCACCGGCAATTCCAACACCGCCTGGAGCGCCGCCCGAGCACGCCCAACGGACAGCTCAATCTGGCGGGCAAACCCTCCAAACTCTTGTCCCAACCTTAACGGGGTGGCATCGGCCAGATGAGTTCGCCCGATCTTGATAATCTTATCCCATTCGGCCGCTTTCCGGGCCAAGGTTTTTTGCAAGCTCTCTAGCGCCGGGATGAGCGGATTGTGGATTGCCACGCCCACGGCCACATGAATCGCCGTGGGAAAGGTGTCGTTGGTGCTCTGGCCCATGTTCACATGGTCATTCGGATGGATCGGCTTGTCGGCCGCGAACCGATCACCGCCGGCCAGCTCGATCGCCCGATTGGCAATCACTTCGTTCACGTTCATATTGCTCGACGTGCCAGACCCGGTCTGGTAGACGTCGATCGGGAACTGGTCGGCCAAACCACCTTCGAACACTTCGCGACTGGCGGCCAACAAATGGCCAACCTGAACGTCGTCGAGCGGATTTTTTCCTTTGCCGGTCAACAGCCCCAGGTCACGGTTGGCCGTGGCACAGGCAAATTTCACCAAGCCCATGGCACGGACCAGGGCCGGGGTAAGTCGGGTGCCAGAGATCGGAAAATTTTCGACAGCCCGTTGGGTCTGGGCACCGTAATAGGCCTGGGCCGGTACTTGGACCTCGCCCATCGAGTCGCGTTCGGTGCGGAATTCACTCATCGTTGTTCTTCCCAGCAAAAAAGGCGGTGTGCGATCCCCGCCTAGAACGTGTGCGCGGGAATCATAACGGTTTCTCAACCGGCGACCAAGACGAATCAGCCTGGCAAAACGGTTGGTTCCAACAGGGGGTGCTAGCAGCCTGATGAGTGGACTGAAGCAGCTATCATGCCTTAGCCTACTGCTAGCAGATTTGGCTCACAAGAGGCGTTGGGCTCTCAACCAGGGCATTTCTCTCCAACTAGATCGTGACATCTTTCAAAAAACAGCGACCGGTAGTCGTCCTGCTTGCCCCCTTGCCGCGACGCGACGCGGCGCCGGGATTTCACGAAAACCGATGACATTTAGTGGACTGAAGAAGTCG
>JANQPJ010000265.1 GCA_028289525.1 Pirellulales bacterium | reverse complement strand
GATTCTCCCGTTTCGCGAGCGGCCACCGGCCGCTGTTCTTTTTCAAGATGACTTTGCGATTCTCCTGCCCCCGCTGCGATGGCCTTGCCTTTGGGTCAGGCAGCCCTAAAATACACGCTTATCGCAAGTTGGGGTATAAGCATTCCAGTCGGTATTTTCATGGGCAACCTGAGCCACTTCGACGAGCACGGCAGTAGTCACATGGTTGACGTTTCCGAAAAGGACGTCACTGTGCGGTTTGCCCGAGCGTCAGGCCGGCTACGGATGGCCCCGGCCACGCTGGCCCGGATTCGCCAACGGGATTTGGAAAAAGGGGATGTGCTGGAAGTTGCTCGTCTGGCTGGCATCATGGCCGCTAAGCGCACCAGCGACTTGATCCCGCTTTGCCATCCCTTGCCGTTGACTGGCGCTGAAGTAGAATTCGAGTTTCCTGACTCGGAAACCTTGGCGATTGGCGCCACCGTCAAGGTGACGTCGCATACCGGGGTCGAGATGGAGGCTCTCACCGCAGTCAGCGTGGCTGCGTTAACCGTCTATGACATGTGCAAATCGATTGATCGGATGATGGTGGTGCAGCAAATCCAACTCGAGGAAAAGTCTGGTGGCCGCAGCGGACACATTGCCCGCCAGAACTCAACGACGCCAGGGAGGCCTGAATGAGCCAACTCGCCAGTGGACGCGAGGCGATCGAAAAGAAAGCCATTCTGAGCCTGTATGGTCCCGTTCAGGACGAACTTCATCAAGTGGAAGAGTTGCTTCGTGCTGAACTGAGGAGCGAACATCCCTTCGTGGACGAACTCGTCAAACATGGGTTTCGGCTAGGCGGCAAGCGGCTGCGCCCCGCCTTGCTGTTGTTGGCGGCCAAAGCAGTCGGCCAAACCAACGACCAACATATTGTGCTGGCCGCCGTCGTCGAAATGATTCACACGGCCACATTGATCCACGACGACGTGCTCGACGAAGCCGAAATTCGACGACACTTCGACACCGTGAACGCCCGCTGGAACAACGAATCTAGCGTACTGCTAGGCGACTACCTGTTTACCCATGCGTTCTATTTAGCCAGCACACTCGATACCGTGTTTGCCTGCCGTACGATTGGACGTTCGACCAATTTGGTTTGCGAAGGCGAATTGCGTCAGGTACACAACTGTGGCAATCTTGACCTCACGGAAACCGAATACCTGCAAATCATCGACGCCAAGACGGCCGAGCTGACCGCTTGCAGTTGTCTGTTGGGTGCCCACTATGCTGGTGCCGATGAGACGGCAACCGGACGCCTTAGCCGTTTTGGCCGTTCCCTAGGCATCGCGTTCCAGATTGTCGACGACTTGCTTGACCTAGTCGGCGAAGAGGCCACCACTGGCAAATCACTCGGCACGGATATGGAAAAGCAAAAGGCAACGCTTCCATTGATTCGTGCCCTGGAGCTGGCAACCGTCGAGGATCGGGCTGCGATTCTGTCGATTGTCGAAACCCCCGGCGATCACCCCCGTTCGGCTCTCCGCGAAGCCTTGCAGCGTGTCGGAGCCATCGACTACGCCCGAGCCAAGGCGCGCGACTACGCCACGGCCGCGCTCGAGGAGCTTTCCTGGTTCGAGTCGAACCCGGCTCTGGAAATCCTCCGCGGACTAACCGAGTTTGTTGTCGCTCGCCAACAATAAAATTTGGGATTTCTGATTTGGAATTTAGAATTTGACGCGCTCACGCGGTGTTCCAGTTTCCAGGGTGATGGCCTAGCTTGCAGCTTCTTCTTCTGGCTGCGAGCCAAACAGCGGTTGATGGCCCAATGCCCGTCGGGCAAGCGATACCTGACCAGCGTGGAGTGTTTCGTGCCACACGGCCATCTCGAGCACCGATGCCAAATCGGTCCACATATCAGGCGATCCCTCAGGCACCGAACGGGCTAAATCGTCTTCGGACATCCCATCGAGAATCGCTAATAAGGTGGCCCTTCGTTCACGCATGGTGTCCAACAATTCAGTAACGGGTGGGTAATCGTCGGCATTGGCCGTTGGAGTCGAGCCCATCCCAAACTGGCCTCCCTGGCTGTTCAAATCAATCGCTTTTTCCGGAGTAAGCATCGAAATGAAATAATTATCGGCCATCGCCATGTGGCCAACAAACCACAAGGCATGGTTTGCATCAGGAAATATCTGATGGGTCCACTGCTCTGGCGTCTCGAAAGCTGCCAGCATTCCTTCAGAGATTTCGCGAACTTTTTCCAGCTGTGTCTTTAATCTCGGCTTTAGCTGCACGGCAGAATCCCCTGATTGTCTCGATCGTTATGGTTACCGAACTCTTGCATCGTATCGGCTCAGACCGAATCGTCAACATCGCTCGCCATTCAGGCGATTTGCCCTTTGACTCCCAGCGACGTACGGCGTACAACTAAAGGTCGTTGATCGACCGGGCTCAAGGCCACCCAGCCCTCCTGTTTTTCCCGGTTAAAAACAATCGCTCATACGGCGTCTGGTACGGGTCCCCTGCAATTGGGACCATGCGAACCTGGTCAGGGTCGAAAGGCAGCAGCCATAAGCCTGGATCACTCTGTGCAGGGGCCCGGTATCAGCCGCCGTGTCGGCGAGTCTGTCTACGGAAATGCGTGAAGCAAGACACACTGGTCGAATCCGTGTCTACGCAAGGAGTGCTCTCGACTGATGCCGAACGATTCGATCGGGCACCCGGGGTCAGGCGATGGCGAATACGTCGTCGTCGCCAGGCGATACCGCCCCACCACTTTCGACGAACTGATTGGCCAAGAGCATGTGGCCACCGCGCTCTCTAGCGCAATCGCCACGAATCGGGTGGGACATGCCTATCTGTTTACCGGTGCCCGCGGCGTCGGCAAAACTTCGGCTGCCCGCATTTTGGCCAAAGCGCTCAACTGCCCTACCGGTCCCACGGCCACTCCCTGCAACACGTGCGAAATCTGCCAGAGTGTTGCGGCCGGGGAAGATGTCGACGTGCTAGAGATCGACGGGGCCAGTAATCGAGGCATCGACGAGATTCGTCAGTTGCGCCAAAATGCCGGTGTGCGTCCGAGCCGGTCGCGATTCAAAATCTATATCATCGACGAAGTGCATATGCTCACCAAAGAGGCCTTCAACGCGCTGTTGAAGACCTTGGAGGAACCGCCTGAGCATGTGAAGTTTATCTTCGCAACGACCGAGCCTAACAAAATTCCGATCACCATTCTGTCGCGCTGCCAGCGTTTCGATTTCGCCGGCATTTCGATCTCGGCAATTCAGCAACGTCTGGAACAGATTGCCACGGCCGAAGGCGTGGCCGCTGACACCGATGCGTTAGCCTTGTTGGCACGTCGGGCGGGCGGGTCGATGCGTGATAGCCAATCATTACTTGAACAACTGCTTTCCTGCGGTGGCCAGCGAATGACGGTTGACGCCGTTTGCGAATTGCTTGGCACTGCCCCCACGGCGCGTTTGCAGGCAATCGTCGTGGCCCTGGTCGACGCCGATGCTGCTCAAGCCCTGACACAATTGGACGATGCGGTTCAAAAAGGCACCGAACCGGCACAACTAGTCGACCAACTGATTCACTGGTACCGCGACCTGATGACCGTGGCGGTTGGCTGCCCGGCCGAACGCCTGTTAAGCATTCCCACGACACAGTTCGGCCAGGCCCAAACGTTGGCCGAGCAACTCGGCATCGACACGGTCCTAGCGGCGCTACAAATCCTTGAACAGACCGCCGCGCGTATGCGGCAGAGCCTGCATCCCCATACGCTGGCCGAGATGGCTTTGGTGCAAATTGCCCAACTAGAAAACCTGGAAAACCTTCAGGCACTGCTTGCGTCACTCCGCTCAGGCGAATCTACGCCGCCAGCAACTCCCAGCCCGCGCCAAGCGCCAAAAAAAAACAACGTCGTGACGCCTGACCGGTCCGTCGCATCGAGTTCAACACCTGCTCCAAATCCTTCCGCAAGCACGCCGAATGCTTCTTCCACGAAAGCCTCTACGTCGGCAGACGGGCTGCCTGAGTCGATTCAGTTTCAAGGGCCGCTCGACGAAGAGTCGGTCGCCAAAATCTGGAAACATGTGATCGACAATTTAGGCGAAATGGTCGCCGATCAGGCTGCCTTGAGTGATCGTATCACGGTTTCCGGGCCAAATCGTCTGGCCGTTCGGTTTCGCGAGAAGTATACTTCCTGTAGGCAGTTCTGTGAGCGTGTCGACCAGAAGGCCAGGCTCGAACAAGCGTTGAGCATTGCCACTGGAGAACCAGTCACCGTCACGTTCGAGACTTTGGCCGATCGGGTTGACCGAGAGCATGCTCCCACGTCTCGGGCAGGCTCGCTACGGCAACTTCAAGCGGAAGTTGTCCAGCGGCCTTTCGTCCGTCGGGCATTGGAGTTGTTCGAAGTAGAAAACCCCAAGGTCGAAGCCCCCGTAAAGCCGTCGTAGGACACCAACTGCGCGCAACACAGGCACCAGCCACGCCACGAATTCTTTTCACCTGTTGGACTTGCAACGAGGACACAACCGTGCTCAAAGGACTCGGCAACCTGGCGAACATGGGCTCTCTGATCAAGCAAGCCCAAGAGATGGGCAGTCGCTACCAAGAAATCAACCAGCAGTTGCAAGGCAAGCGGGCTACCGGTAGCTCTGGCGGCGGCATGGTCGAAGCCGAGGTCAATGGGCTGGGCGAAGTGCTGGCCGTGCGGATTGCTCCGGAGTTGTTTGCCAAAGGCGATCGTGAAATGATCGAAGATCTGTTACCGGCGGCGTTGAACCAGGCCCAAACCAAAGCCCGACAACTGCATGCCGAGGCGATGAACGAAATGACCTCTGGGATGGATCTGCCTGGCTTGAGCGACATGCTCGCTAACCTGGGCGGACCGGATGCCTCTGGGCCGAAATAACAACGCTTGATTTGACTATTCGTACACCTTGCGCATTGAACCACCCCACGACCTACTGAGCTAAATTGCCATGCGATTGTCCTTCGGCCAAGAAATGCGAATGGCGCAGAAGCAGGTACTTGCGCCGCGCATGATTCAATCGATGGAGATTTTGCAATTGCCGATCTTGGCATTGCAGGAACGCATCGCCCAGGAAATGGAAGAAAACCCGGTTCTCGACCTTCGCGATGCCGAAGTAGGAGCCGATGCCCCGGATGCCAGTACGGTCGAAGAACAGGTTCATCCCGATGCCCCATCTGAAAGTGAAAAAGAGTTGGTCGTCGACGACTCGGCCAACCACGAGGACGATTTTGAGCGATTGATGAACATGGACGAGGAATGGCCTGACCATTTTCAAGAACGTCCTAGCATCTCGCGCACCGGAGTGGAAGAGGAAGGCGAGCGTAAGCACGATGCGATGGCCAATATGGTTGCCCGTCCAGAAACGTTGAACGACTATCTGGACCACCAGTTGGCCTGGTTCGAGATTGAACCCGACCTGCGGCGCATGGCCGAACGCATTATCTATAACCTCGACTCCAACGGTTACTTGAAGACTCCGCTGGAAGAGTTGATCGATCCCAACGCCGGTCCCGAGGCGCTCAAGCTGGCCCAACAGGCATTGGAGTTGGTCCAACGACTTGATCCGCCCGGCGTCGGCGCACGCGATCTGCGGGAATGCTTGTTGCTGCAAATCACATCAGGCATGCCCTGCTATGAACAGTTGCGCACCCTGATCTCCGATCACCTGTCCGATCTGGAAAACAACCGTCTGCCTGTAATTGAACGACGCACAGGCTATTCGATCGCCACGATTAACGAAGCTTGGGATGAGCTGCGGAAGCTGAACCCCAAGCCAGGCGCCGGCTTTATCGAAACGACTGTTCCGAACGTGGTGCCAGACATCTTTGTCGAACCAAACGAGTCGGGCGGCTATCGGGTTCGTCTGGAAGACGGCCAGACGCCCAGCCTGTATATCAGCCGATACTATCGCAATCTCTTCCAGGCCAAGGGCACTTCCGACGAAGCCCGAGAATATATCAAGCGAAAAATCAACTCGGCCCAATGGTTGATCGAATCGATCGAGCAACGCCGAAGCACACTGACCAAAGTAGCCCAGGCAATCGTCGACCATCAACAGGCATTTGTCGAAAAAGGGCCTGAGTTTATCGAACCGCTCAAGATGCAGCAGATCGCCGATCAGGTGAAAGTTCACGTAACCACGGTCTCGCGAGCAGTCGACGACAAATGGCTCCAGACGTCTCGCGGCATTTTCCCCTTGCGCAAGCTGTTCGTTGGCGGCACGGTCGATGCCGATGGCGAACAAGTGGCCTGGGACGCGGTCCGACTCAAGCTGCAAGAAGTGGTTGACGGAGAAGACAAAAGCAAACCATATAGCGATGACGAGTTGGTCAAACAGCTTGCCGCCCATGGCATTAAGGTAGCCCGGCGCACGGTGACCAAATACCGCAAAGCCATGTCGATCCCCAGTTCCCGGCAACGCCGCGATTGGTCAAAAGGCGACCAGAAATAATCGTTACCGTCCTTTATTCGGCTGCGTCAGTCCCCTGCCCCGCCGGCTGCTCTGCCGGTTGTTTCCCCTCCCTGTTTTCGAACATGAATCCTTTGCAAGACCATGCCTGCTGATACGTTTGATCCCCAGGCCCAACCGAACCAAGGCTTGCCAGGCGGCCTGATTCTGCTCGGCGTGCTTGGCCTGATTGCGGCAGTCTACTGGACTTTCCGTCCTCAACAACCGGCTCAGCCTGCGGCGACTCCTCGGGCAATTACCGCCCGAGGCGACCTGGCCGCCGACGAGAAATCGACCATCGAACTGTTTCGTCACGCCTCGCCATCAGTGGTCTATATCACGACCACAGCCCTGCAACGCGACATCTTCAGCCGCAACCTGCTAGAAATCCCACGCGGCACCGGCTCGGGATTTATTTGGGATGAGCTGGGGCACGTGGTCACCAATTTTCATGTCATTAAGGATGCCAATCGGGCAAAAGTAATGTTGTCCGACCAAACAGCCCACAACGCTCGCCTGGTCGGCGTTGCACCTGACAAAGACTTGGCGGTGCTGCGTATCGACGCATCGAGTGAGAAACTCCGACCGATTCCGGTCGGCACCTCGAATGATCTAGAAGTCGGCCAAAAGGTCTTTGCCATTGGCAACCCGTTTGGCCTCGACCATACGTTGACAACAGGAGTAATCAGCGGCCTGGGTCGGCAGATCCAATCCGTCAGTCGCCGACCGATCGAAGGTGTGATTCAGACGGACGCGGCGATTAACCCCGGTAATTCTGGCGGCCCGTTGTTGGACAGCGCCGGTCGCTTGATCGGTGTGAATACGGCGATTGCCAGCCCATCGGGCGCCTATGCGGGTGTGGGGTTTGCTGTACCGGTCGACACAGTGAACCGATTTGTGCCCGATTTGATCGAACACGGCAAGATCGACCGGCCTGGCCTGGGAGTAGCGATTGCTGAACAGCAGATTAACCGTCGTTTGAAGATTCGTGGCGCGTTGGTGTTGCGAGTATCGCCAGACAGTCCAGCCGCCAAAGCAGGCTTGCGACCTACCCGATACAACCAAGCCGGCCGGCTCGAATTGGGTGACATTATCGTTCGTATAGACGAGGAAGAAATCACCTCGGGTGATGATTTGATCGCAGCCTTGCAAAAACACGCCGTGGGAGATCGGGTCAAGCTGACCATCTATCGTGGGGAGCAAGCGCTCGAAGTAGAAGTGGCATTGGGGCCGATCTGACAACCTGCCAAATCGTCCAACTAGTCAATTCTTCATCGCATTTCTGGCATCTCGCGAGGTGCCATCGCAATTTCGGGGGAGTGTGTCCTAGCAGCGTGTTGCCGGGGGGGCCTGGGACTCAAAAAATTCTGGAAAGTACAAGGAATACAAGCACGAAGCGCAAGCGAGTGAATTCGAGTGCAATGTCTTCACTCGCTTGCGCGTCGTGCTTGTATTAGACAGCACGTCCTTGGCACACTGTCCAATTTCTGGGCAGATTGACGACTCTCCAAATGACCTCTACAATGTGGGGTTTAAGTCCCCCATCGAATGGCTTTCAGGCTCATTAACCCGAAGCGTCAGCGAGGCATTTTCAATTGCACTCCTCGCTAACGCTTCGGGTTAGTTTTTATTCAACATGAATCATTCCCACCCGTCAGCAGCATAGCAGCCGGAAGTCGTATTTTAGCACACTACCGACGAGGAGAAAATCAATGGCAACCGATACTACGAGCCTCGAACAGCTCGCGATTAATACGATCCGCACCCTGTCGATGGACGGTGTCCAAGCTGCCAACAGTGGCCACCCTGGTACGCCGATGGCGCTGGCTCCGGTTGCTTATGCGTTGTGGAACGGAGTCTTAAAATACGACCCGGCCGATCCGCAATGGCCTGCTCGCGATCGCTTCATTCTGAGCTGTGGACATGCCTCGATGCTGATCTACTCGCTCATCCATCTGGCTGGAATCAAACAGGTTGGGCCCGACGGACAACCGACCGACGAACTGTCGTTGCCCATCGAGGAGCTGAAGAACTTTCGGCAATGGAATAGCCGCACGCCTGGTCATCCGGAATATGGCCACACAACCGGCGTCGAAACGACCACTGGACCGTTGGGACAAGGTTGCGGCAACAGTGTTGGCATGGCAATGGCCCAACGTCATTTGGCGGCTCGCTACAACAAACCTGGCTTCGACTTGTTTGACTACAACGTCTACGTGCTGTGCAGCGACGGCGATTTGATGGAAGGGATTGCCTGTGAAGCGGCCTCGTTGGCTGGTCATCTGAAACTGAGCAACCTGTGCTGGATCTATGACGACAACAAAATCACGATCGAAGGCAACACCGATCTGGCTTTCAGCGAGAACGTGGCCGCCCGATTTGAAGGGCTCGGCTGGAATGTGATTCAGGTTGATGACGCCAACGACCTGTCGGCACTGGCCAGTGCCTACGAACAGTTCCAAACCAGCGACACCGGGCCCACCTTGATTCAGGTGCGCAGCCAAATCGGCTATGGCTCGCCCAACAAAGCCGACTCGCACGAAGCCCACGGTGCTCCGCTGGGCGACGAAGAGATCGCCTTGACCAAACAGGCTTATGGCTGGCCAGAAGATGAGAAATTTCTGGTGCCGCCCGAGGTATTACAGCATTTCCAAGCCGGGCTGGGTGCTCGGGGAGCGGCTGCCAACGCCGATTGGCAAGACCTGCGCTCCCGCTACACGGCCGAATATCCGGCCGAAGCCCAGCAACTCGATCAACTCCTTGCCGGCCAGTTGCCTGAAGGCTGGGATGCCGAGTTACCGCTATTTCCAGTCGATCCTCAAGGGATGGCCACTCGCAAGTCGTCCGGCACGGTGTTGAACGCCATTGCCCGACAGGTGCCTTGGCTGTTGGGCGGTTCGGCCGATCTGGCCCCTTCGAACAACACGTTGTTGACGTTCGACGGGGCAGGCGATTTTTCCGCCGAGAACTATGCTGGCCGCAATCTTCACTTTGGCATTCGCGAACACGCCATGGCAGCGGCCGTAAACGGCATGGCGCTGTCCCAACTCAGGCCCTATGGTGCTTCGTTCTTCGTCTTTACTGATTACTGCCGTCCGTCGTTGCGATTGGCTGCCTTGATGGAGTTGCCGTCAATCTTTGTCTTCACGCACGACTCGATTGGCGTCGGCGAAGATGGCCCCACCCATCAACCGGTTGAACATCTGGCCGCGAGTCGAGCAATCCCAGGCTTGATCGTGTTACGGCCAGGCGATGCGAATGAAGTGGCCGAAGCCTGGCGAGCGGCAATATCGCAGACTGACCGGCCTTCGCTGCTCGTGCTGACACGTCAAAACTTGCCGACCCTGTGTCGTATGAAGTACGGCTCAGCCTCTGGCGTGGCTCAAGGGGGCTATGTGCTGGCCGACACCGCCGATGCCAACCCCCAAGTTATCTTGATCGGCACCGGCAGCGAGTTGTCATTATGCGTCGAAGCCTACCAGGAACTTACTGCCAAAGGCATCAAGGCTCGCGTGGTAAGTATGCCTAGCTGGGAACTGTTCGACGCCCAAGATCAAGCATATCAAGACCAGGTGTTGCCGCCTAGCGTGACCGCCCGAGTGGCCGTTGAAGCTGGCATTCGACAAGGCTGGGACCGATACATCGGCAGCCAAGGTCGGTTCATCGGGATGAACGGGTTTGGTGCCTCGGCCCCGGCAGCCCGCGTGTTCAAAGAGTTTGGCATTACCAGCCAGGCGGTAGCCGCCGCGGCACGCGAGGCGGTGGCCGAAGGCTAGTTCGAGTCGAATTTCACTGTAGTGTCTCTCGCGCTTTGATTTCCAAAGTTTTACGACGAAGCAACGCTACACTTACGCTGGCTCTACTCTAGAACGAGAAAAAGAACTACGAGTTGTGAATGATGTGCTTGCGCTCTCTAGCCGCGCTCACGACGCGTCGCCGGTGAGGCATGCGTGCAGTGAACTCGATTCTTGTAGTACTGCTTCGGCACCCCGGCGACGCGTCGCGGCTAGGGGGGATATATGAATCATTCGAATCGTCTACAACGCAACTAGCAACGTTCGAGCGGCTGCTGGACGCTCGATGACCGTGAGCATGGCCTGCTCTAACTCGTCAGGCTCCAGGCGAGCCAGGAGCATTAACACCTCGGCCAGCGGCCGGTCGCTGGGCAGCACGGCCAACAGCCGACGCCAGAGTTCAGCACCGGCCTGCATGTGCCAGGTTTCATATTCGATCCGATCGGCCGCTTCCATCACCTGATCGTAGGTCTCGCGGTCGAGCGTGTTCAGCCCGTGCAGGCAAACCAGCTCGGCGGTGCCTTTGACCAGCTCATGGGTTAGCAACGGCCAGTTCCAGGCTTTGGCGGTCACTGTGAACCGATCGCCTGACCGAATGACGGTGCTGTAGCCTGCCGCGGCCGCTTGAATCGCCTTGCCGACCAGGGTGGTTGGTGTTCGCATGGGCCCCACTTGAACTTGGGTGGTCAGCTCCGCTTCGAGTCGAGTCTGGTCAATTCCCCAAACCGATGAAGTTACCTGCTTGGCCAGCTCTTCCAACGTGTCGGTGTGATCGGCCTCGATTTGGAATACTTGAATCACCAAGCGGACCAATTGCAAATAATGCATTCCAGGGGTTGTGGCAGCCCCTTTTTCGTGGGCTCTGGCCACCGCGTGGCGGCGTGAGGCTTCGGCCAGCGTTCCTCCATGCGTGGCCAGCAAGGCGTGCCTAGCAAACGGATGGCCTCGGCGATGCGTCCGACGCCAAAACCGCTTAGGACGTCCACACAACAAGACCAGGTCGCCATACCAATTGGCCAGAAACCCGCTCACAGCGACTTTGTCATAAAGCTCGACCAAGTCCGAATCAATAGCATCCAACTCATCCTTGACCAAATGGTGAAGCGTCAGGTGCGAATGGGTTGCCGCCCCTTGGATCAACAGATTCAGGGTCAGGCGTTTATTGATTTCGGCTTCCATCGGAGATGTTTTTCAGGGAAGTGCGTAGAACAAGTGTTTCGCGAGCGGTCACCGACCGCTGTTCCCCCCCTGCACTGCCTTGGGCTGAGGCATCGGCCGATCATCAGGCCAGTCAGGCGAAAACGGATCGGGCACACTGCGCCGCGAGGGCTCCTCAGGAACAGTTGGCCGAGGCTTGGTGCGCCGCGGCTCGACCTCGGGTTTGGCCGGGGGAGCCTCTGGTCCGATGCAGGAACAGACGAGTAAAAAACGCTCGCAACGCATCACATCAATTAAGTAGCTGGAGCACACGGAATTCTAGCCCACCGATCACACATGGCAACACAACCTGCCATTCTACCAAGTTTGCGTTCGATGGCATGCAACAAATTTTGCACCTGTAGTTCGGCGAACAGTTGCCCGATCTGGTTTTTACTGGCCGAATCGGGCTCAACCGCGCATGGCGGAACAGCGCCAGCACTGCCTGAAATGTGAATAAAATGAAGGTCGCCGCCATGACAGCCTAAAAGCAAGTTCAGTAGTTCCAAATTTGGTGCGTGGTCAGTAGCAGCGGTCGGTGACCGCTCGCGAAACAAGTGGTTTTACCGATTTCCAGAAAACAACCCGTTTTTC
>JANQPJ010000328.1 GCA_028289525.1 Pirellulales bacterium | reverse complement strand
TGGTGAGATTTGACAGCCTACTAAGCGCGACGCGTAAGCGAGGTATTTCTGGCTGTTTTCCTCGCTTACGCGTCGGGTTACTAAGTCCTTAAAAACTTGCTAGTTTGAAAAACTGATCGGCCCTGGACCAAGCACAGGAGGACTACAAAGTCAACGATTCTACAAAAACAGCAGTCGGTGGTCGCTGTTTTTGCGAGATAGACAACTTTGCAATCGTCCTGTGACCGCATTCAACCCCATATCACAGCTTAGCTTACGCTAAGCGGCGATGAGCCGAGTTGGGAGGTTTCGTCGACTAATTGATAGAAAACATTCCGTTGTCGGGGCACAAAGCCGAGTTCAGAGATTGCATTGCGAATCTGGTCGAGCGTGAGAAAGTGGACGGTGCCGGCTTCGGCCACTACGTTTTCCTCGATCATTAGGCTGCCCATGTCGTTTGCTCCGTAGAGCAGAGCCATCTGGCCGATTTTTAGGCCCTGGGTAACCCAACTCGACTGCATGTTCGGAAAATTGTCGAGATACAGCCGGGCGACGGCCGTGGTCTTCAGGTATTCAAAGGCCCCGCTGGGCGGGATGTGGGCCATGTCGGTATTTTCCGGCTGAAAGGTCCAACCGATAAAAGCCGTAAATCCATCAGTTTCATCCTGAACCTGACGTAAACGTTCGAGATGCTCGATACGATCGGCTAGCGTCTCGACATGACCAAACATCATGGTCGCCGTGCTCGCTCCGTCCAATTCGTGCCAAACCCGATGGACGTTCAGCCAATCGTCGGTCAGCACCTTGCCACGAGTAATTTCACGGCGCACCCGATCGACCAGAATTTCGCCGCCTCCGCCTGGCAAGCTTCCCAGGCCTGCATCTCGCAGCCGTGTTAGCACTTCGCGGACCGACAGTTTTGAAATCTTCGTGAAGTGGTAAATCTCAGGCGGACTGAAGCCGTGGATGTTGACTTGGGGAAATTTTTGCTTGATCGCCTGCAGCAGTTCCTCATACCAACTAAGTGGCAGCTTGGGATGTAGGCCGCCTTGGAGCAAAATTTGCTCGCCGCCCAGCTGGACGGTTTCGGCGACTTTCTCAAGGATTACATCGCGATCCAGTACATAGCCTTCTTCGTGGTTCGGCGGACGATAGAACGCGCAAAAATCGCAAACCGCCGTGCAAACATTGGAATAATTGATGTTCCGGTCAATGTTGTAGGTGCGATAGGGTTCAGGGTGGAGCCGCTCGGTCACGGTGCTCGCTGCCTGGCCCAAAGCCGCCAGATCGTGCGATTCGAGCAACCGAAGACCTTCCTCAGGCGACAGACGTTCGCTTGCGGTCGCCTTGGCCAGAATGTCGGAAATACCAGCCGATGCAATCATGTGGCTAACTCCACTCCCTGTGGCGCCAGGCCCAGGTTGGCCGCATGGCGATAGAACAGCTCTAGGCCTTGGCGCTCCTGGGAACCTGCCTGAAAATGTAGGTTGTCGCGTAGATAAGCCAGGCATTGGGGCCTGGTTAAACCGAGCCGGGCGGCCTCGCCTTCGGCAATGGTTTCGAGTTGGGCGACCCCCGCGTCGCGAGCTGCGCCGAGTGTTGTGGCCAAGTCGCCCAATTCGGTATCGTGTCGGGCAGTCCACATCGCAAACACGAACGGCAGCTCCGACCACCGATACCATTCGTCTCCCAAATCCCAAATTTCGGCGAACTTGCCTTGGGGTGATTGAATTGCTCGATCACCGATCAACAGGACCGCGTCAGCCTGCGTGTCGTCAAGCTGTTTGCCAAGCGGCAAGGTTTCAAAGTGCGGAGTGATTTGAAACCGTTGTTGGAGCAGAATACGGGCTAGGGCAACACTGGTTCGCGAGCCTTCGTCGAGAGCCAGTGTGGTGATTTCGGCCGCGGGCACCCGACTCAACAGCTTCACGCTCAGCACCGGCCCACGGCAAGCAATGCAAGCATCAGACACGGTGCGGTAGCCAGGATTTTGAAACATCTCGATCGACGGGATTAGGGCCACATCGTAATGCCCAGCGGCCAGGCCGTCGGCCAGCCGGCTGGGGACGTCGAACGCCAGCTCTGCCTGGGGGAGACGTTCGGCCAAGCCGAATACCAGCGGCTTGGTATTCAGGTAGTTCACCGCACCGATTCGGGGGCGCCGCGTGGAGAGCATGGCTTTCGACCCTTTTGGGCAAGACGAGTTCCAAAGGATAAGCCCACAATTATAGAGCTACTCTGGCGAGTCGAAAAGAGCCGTATCGAGCCTCGGTCATTTTCCAAAGTTCCCGGCGACGCGTCGCGTCGCGGCTAGGGAAAACTCTTTTTTCAAACTGTTTTGAGAATTTCTCTCGTTCCCAAGCTCTGCTTGGGAACGCTCTGTTTTTGAAGCTCTGCTTCCTTGACGCTTCGAGAAGCGTTTGTTCCTGATCGGAGACCCC
>JANQPJ010000222.1 GCA_028289525.1 Pirellulales bacterium | reverse complement strand
TTGGTTCTTGGTTATTTGTTTCAGAAGCAAGAATCCAGGAATTGCTGTTTTCAGGGAAATGCACAAAACAAATGTTTCGCGAGCGGTCACCGACCGCTGTTACTCACCACCTTTTACTTCCCTTTCCCAAGAAACGTTTTAATCGACTCGTAAATCGCATCCCGATCTTCGATCTCGGAAACCACAAGTTGCTCGTGGTCTTCGCCAAAGGCCGAGGTTAGCGAGCGCAGGTATTCACCACTGCCATACGGGCTTTCGACCTGGCCGTAGCAGAACAGATTGACATGTGGCAAAATCGTTTCTCGCAGCATGGCCAGGCTGTCTTCGCTGTCCTCGCCCCAGTTGTCGCCATCGGAAAATTGGAAACAGTAAATATTCCAGTCAGTCGGGGAAAAGGACTCTTGGATCAGTTGAGCACAAACGCGGTAGGCTGAGCTGATGCGTGTGCCGCCGCTTTCTCTGGTATGGTAGAAGGCGTGTTCGTCGACCTCCTTGGCCGCCGCATCATGAATGATATACCGGCGTTCCAGGCCGTTGTATTGCTGCGATAGCCAGGTGTCGATCCAAAACGACTCAGTCCGAACGATCTGTTTTTGGTCGTCGGTCATCGAGCCAGAGACATCCATCATATAGATGATCACCGCGTTGGCTTCCGGTTGTTCCTCGGTCGACCAGGAGCGGTAACGCTTGTCCTCCTTGATCGGAATCACACGTGGATCGTGCGGCTGATAAGTGCCGGTGGAAATTTGACGTTTGAGTGCGCCCAAATAGGTCCGTTTAAAATGTCGGAGCGATTCTGGACCGGTTTTGCGAATGCTGTTGTATTTGGCCTTTTCCTGCTGCAACGTGGCGTTGCCTTTCGGCTCGATCCGGGGCAGTTCCAATTCGTCGCCAAGGATTTCGGCCAACTCGTCGAGCGTTAGCTCAACTTCTAAGACGTGTCCACCGCCAGGGTCTTTACCGGCTTGGCCAGCGCCTTCTTGAGGTTCGCCACCACGACCAACTTGGTCTCCCTCTTCGCCGTCGCCTTGGCCCACGCCGCCGGCACCGTTGTTGCCGAAGCGGAAATGGGGCACATCAAGCTGCGGAACCGGAATGCTGACCAGATCCTTGCCCTTGCGGCCAATCATTTCACCGTGGGTAATATATTTGCGCAGATTCTCCCGAACTCGCCCTCGGACAATCTGCTTGAAGCGTCGTTGATCACGCTCGATTTTAAGAATCATCAGTCGGTCACCCAGTTTTCACGCCACCCATTAGCATTACGTCCAAGGTTTTTTCTCTCGTTCCCAAGCTCTGCTTGGGAACGAGACGGACAAAACTTAAGCTTGAAATACATTCTAAAAAGCTTGCCGGAAATGCCACCTCGCCTGCTACGATTCCTGTTTCACATCGCCCCGGGCAAAAATGCTGGCGACGTAATTCAGAACATCGGTAGCGCTTTCATCGTCGTAGCCGTGGTCACGGATCAAGCGGCTTTTGACGACATCAATCTTGGCTTGGGTGTCGGCATCGATCACATTCGAAACCAGGCTGGTCAGCTTGATCGAGTCTTTTTGGTCCTCGAATAATTTGAGCTCGAGCGCCTTGTGTAGCCGTTCGTTGGTTTTGAAGTCAAACGTCTTGCCGTCGAGCGAAAGAGCGCCGATGTAGTTCATGATTTCCCGACGGAAATCGTCTTTGCGATTGTCGGGAATGTCGATCTTTTCCTCGACCGAACGCATGAGCCGCTCGTCGGCTTCTTCGTACTGGCCGGTGAAGGGGTTTCTGACCTTCTCCTTCTGTGTATAGGCTTTCACATTGTCGATATAATTTCCACAGAGACGTTTAAGCGCGTCTTCGTCTGCGGCGATTGCGCGTTGGACTTCGTTTTTCACAATGTTTTCATATTCTTCTTTGACCACGCCGAGCAGTTCGCGATAGGTGTTGCGCGTTTCTTCGTCGGTGACCAAGCTGTGATGCTTTAGGCCGGATTCCAGTTCGTTCAGCACCATGAACGGGTTGATCGAATTAGCCTCGGGATGGGCAACGAGAGCGTTTGAGAGTTTATCTTGCACGTAACGCGGTGATATGCCGATCATCCCTTCGCTGGTGGCCTGTTCACGCAGCTCTTTGATGTTCTCCTCGGTAAAGCCTGGTAGCGACTTGCCGTTGTAGAGTTTCAGTTTTTGGAGCAGGCTCAGACTCGCGTTTTTAGGCTCTTCGAGTCGAGTCAGCACAGCCCACATGGCGGCCATTTCGACCGTGTGCGGTGCGATGTGCTTGCCTTTAACGGTTTCGTTGTTGTAGTCCTTTTCGTAAATTTTGATTTCATTCCGCAGAGTGGTGACGTACGGAACGTCGATTTTGACCGTTCGGTCGCGGAGCGCTTCCATGAACTCGTTGTTTTGGAGCCGGCGATATTCAGGCTCGTTCGTGTGGCCGATAATGACCTCGTCGATGTCGGTTTGGGCAAACTTTTTCGGCTTAATACGGTGTTCTTGACTAGCGCCGAGTAAATCGTACAAAAACGCAACGTCGAGTTTGAGCACCTCGACAAACTCGATCAGGCCCCGATTGGCAACGTTGAACTCGCCGTCGAAGTTGAATGCCCGAGGATCGCTGTCGCTGCCAAACTCGGCGATTTTACGATAGTTCACGTCGCCAGTCAGTTCGGTTGCATCCTGGTTCTTCTCGTCCTTGGGCTGGAAAGTGCCGATGCCGACGCGATCTTTCTCGCTCAAAATCAAACGCCGTACGCGAACGTCCTTGATCACCTGTGTCCAGTCGCCGTCGTACTTTTTCAGCTTTTCAGAATAGATGTAGCGGCTAAACGGATCGAGTTCGCCGCGGATGCGTACTGGGTGTTCGTCCGCACTGCGGCCGGCATTGAGCATCTGCTCCACTTCCTGGCGAAACCGGTGAGGAATCACGTGCAGCGGTTCCTCGTTCATCGGGCTCCACTGAATCTCGGGACTATCATCGACAGCCCAACCGAGTGCGAAAAGTGCGCCTTCTTCGGTTTCGGAGTAGCGTTCCAGACCTTTTTTTAGCAACCGTGCAATGGTGCTCTTGCTGCTACCGACCGGGCCGTGCAACAACAGCACTCGGCGCTCGATGCCATACCCTTTCGCCGCGCTTTTCAAGGCGTTGACCAGCGACGAAAGCGCGCGATCAAGTCCAAACACAGCGTCTTTGCCGTGGTCGACCGGATCGTCGAAGAACCGATAGCGAACGCGTTTCTCGCGGGATTCCTCGTAAGTGTCGACCCCGTAGCTGATGATCATGTCGTACAACCGTTCATAGGCTGTACGAGTGACGGTTGGGTCTTTGCGAACAATGTCGAGGTATTGTTCGAACGTACCCACCCAGTTCTTTTTGCGGAACTGTTCCAGGTCTTGCTGCTGGCCGATCTGCTCGATGATCGTGCGTCCGTCACTCATTTTCTTCCTCCACGCTCTGGCGTGTGATCTGATATTCCTGTTCTGGTCAGCTCACCTTGATTGTCCGTTAGAAACGACTGAAAAATTGCTCTTCACCGGGGACTTTGATTCCGGCGCAGCGTAGAGCGTCCCTACACACTTGGCCCAGGCAAAACCTGTCAAGTGCGCAGCCCAAAACACCTGGAAGGTGTTCACTTGGAGAGGATGCACGCGACATGAACTTCTTCGTCAGTCGGGCGACTCCCTGCACTTGACCAACGAAGGCACGCAAACGCGCGGAAGAAAAGTTGGCAAAGAACTGCGCTGGAAGGAGTAGGCCTTATTGGTGCTGGTTGCACCACATGGCCATGCAACATGCGCCGTCCGCTGGCACTCATGTCGCACTTACCACTCCCTTATCAAGTATCCGTCGAACAACGGTTTGCGGCAATATCGACTTTGGGTATTAGGCGCTGTGGGATGAGTTGGTTGGCTCGGTTGAGCCATCGCGAATCGCTTACGCGCCAAGAGGTTGCGCCCATCAACCAGGGCCGTGCAGGGCCAGACCGGTTTTTTAACAACTTTTTTGGGTCTGGCGGTCACCTGCGCTAGCATGACAAGCATGACCGGTTTGAACCGTACCCCACCAACCCAGAGGGGTGGGCTACGAGGCCTTAAAGCAAGTTGCTTTTTACCGTGGCGGGCGCGACTTAGTTTTTACCGGGATTTCTCGACGAAACACCAGCACGCATTTTGGTAATCTGCTCTAGGCCAACAGGCGATCGACGCTCTCTAGCAGCCGATCCATGGCAAACGGCTTGCGAATATAGTCGTCGACGCCCAACATCTCGGCATAGGCCTTGTGCCGACTGCCTTCGTTGGCCGTGATCATGATGACTCGCAGAGGGATGGGCCGCACGCGACGCAATTTTTCCAAGACTAGAAACCCGCTTCGCTTGGGCATCATCATGTCGAGGATCATCAAGTCCGGGTCTTCCCGCTCAGCCATGGCCAAGCCTTGGTTGCCATCTCGGGCAACCAGGACATAATGTCCGTGGGCTTCCAGGGCGGCACGCATTGCGTCGACAATTTCATAGTCGTCGTCCACAATCAACACTGTTTTGCCAGCGGTTGCTTTGCTTTCAGTTGTCATCGCTCAAGGTGCCTGGGTCACAGCGGGGGCAGAGAACCACACGGATTAACGCGCCTATTGCCTATTCTTAATAGACTGCTGCCGTCGTTGCAAGGGGCTTACCGAGACTGGCCAGGACAATCGCAAAGTCATCTCTTTCGAAAATCAGCGACCGGTGGTCGCTCGCGAAACAAGAGAATCTAGCCGTTTCGCGCTTTGGCCACCGGTCGCTGCTATTGCATAACTAAGGACTTTGCAATTCTCCTGCCGGGAAGGGGATCTTGCAGTCTTTTCCAATTTGGCCACAGATACAAGGCATGAGCCCTCACCGATTCGCCAGAAATCGGCAAAGGCCTATTCCCAGGCACCAAACTCGATTTTGCAAGTGAGTGTTTTGCCGGCTCGTTCAACTTCCAAGGTCGCTTGGTCGCCGGGCTTGCATTGGGCAATATGGTTGGTCAAACCAGAAAAGTTTTTGATCCGTTGGCCATTGTACTTGGTAACTAAATCGCCTGGTCGAATGTTCGCTCGGGCGGCTGCAGTGCCAGGCATGACTTCACGAATCACGGCCCCACGACCGGCAATGTCCATCTCGCCGAGCACGCCAAGCAGCGCTCCTCTGCGGTACATGATTTGAGCGTCAGGCAAGGCTTTGCGCAAAGCTGCAACTCCCTGCAGGGTCACTTCCGTACCATACAATTGCACGTAGTTTAGGTTTTTGAGCTGGTGGAGATGCGTGAGCCCTCGGTCGGTGATGGGCACTCCGTGAATGGTAAGCGTTTCCAGGCCTGGCAGTTGTCCGACATAACGCATGCCTTGGTCAGCGCCGCGCCAGCGGTTGCCCAGATGAAGACGGAGAGCCATGTTGCGGCGGTCGCCCTGGTTGAGCCCTTGGGAAACCGCTCCCAGCCGTTTCAACGTGGCAATTGCTTGTCGCTCGCGCGCGGCCAGCAAGATGGCTTCTGCCCGAGCCCGTTCGACCGGCCGATGTTCCAGTCGGGCAATCCGCTCTAGGGCTTGCAGAGAGAGCGCTTCGTCATGGCCGTGTCCCATTTCCAGCAGCAGGCGGACGCTGTTGCTAGCAATCTCTAGATTACTGCCATCGGCCGCCTGGGCCAGTGGCTCAATCGCCGCCTGACCAGCTTGGGTTAGTTCGCGTTTAGCCTGTTCTCGCAACAGAAAAACGTCGCTACCCAACATTTCGACCCAGCCGTCGAGCGTCGTTTCGCGGTCATGCCCGACCACCACAGGATCGTCGGCCTTGGCAAAACCTGCGCTACCAGCAAACGCGAACAGAACAAGGTAGAGTTGCGTAGAAAACTTGGAACACATAGGTCGCTATTCAGAATGAGAAGGGCCTGGTGTGAATGTGTCAAAACGGGCATAGCAGCGGTCGGTGACCGCTCGCGAAACATTTGTTTTGTGCATTTCCCTGAAAACAGCAATTCCTGGATTCTTGCTTCTGAAACAAATAACCAAGAACCAA
>JANQPJ010000207.1 GCA_028289525.1 Pirellulales bacterium | reverse complement strand
GAGTAGTGCGTTCACGGCTGGTTATACCTTGATGTTGACGATTTTGCGAATGACCATGGCTCCGACGATCTGCGAAACGACCGCTCCGATGAGCATCTTCTTGCCGAGTTCGTCGGTGAATAGCAGCGTCATGTAATCGGGGTTCAAGCGGTAGACGACCACAAACAACACCGGCGGCAGCGCCAACAGCACCACGCCGGATAGCCGTCCTTCGCCAGTGAGTGCCTGGACTTGCCCCCAGATTTGGAACCGTTCGCGAATCAGCCGACCAATCTTGTCGAGAATTTCGGCCAAGTCGCCACCGGTTTGGCGTTGAAGAATAATCGCGGTCACGAAAAACTTCAGGTCGAGGTTCGGTACTCGATCGGTGATGCCCCGCAAGGCGTCTTCCATCGCGATTCCTAAATTCTGCTCTTCAAACACGCGTCCAAACTCATTCGCGATGGGGGCAGTCATTTCTTTGGACACCAAGTCAAACCCAGCCGCCAAACTATGGCCAGCGCGCAATGCTCGGGCGATTAGCTCCAAAGCGTCAGGCAATTGGGCAGCAAATTTCTTCATCCGCGACTTCCGCTTGTGGATCAGCCAGATGAGCGGCAGCAACCCACAGCAGATCGCCACCATAGGCACGAACCCTGGATGCAGGCCAGCGACGAGCACGGTCACGGCTCCACCGGCTGCAAACACGCCGGTCACGGCAAAAAATTTCGTCGGCGTCAGACTGGTGTCAGCCTGCTCGAACAGCAAGGAGAGTCGCCCGAGGCGCGCCATCAAACGCTCCAATGGCCCTTCATCGCTATCGAGCGCGCCGGTCAGAAGCCCCGTTTTCTCTTGCAGAATTTTTTCGCTCGCAGGCCCCGCCGCACCGGTCAAAATATCGAGGCGGTTTTCCACGGCCGAATCGGATTCTGGCCGCAGCAATAGAGCCACGCCGCCCACGAGGGCAGCAACTCCGATAAAAGCAGCGGCAGCGACAATCAAAGGGGTCATGGCAACATTCGTTTCCTAATTAAGCTGACAATTGGGTTTCGGTAGACAACCTATGCGACCGGTTAATCTCGCATCATGACGCGTTGCCGGAAAGCACTGGCTGGCAATCGCACGCCAGCCGCTTCCAAACGGTGCATGAACGTCGGGCGAATTCCCGTGGCTTCGAAATGTCCCACGGCACGCGCGTTTTCGTCGATGCCGTCTTGGTTGTATTTGTAGATATCCTGCATCACGATCGTGTCTTGCTCCATGCCTACGACCTCGGTGATATGGGTTACCTTACGTGGCCCGCCTTGCAGCCGGTTTGCCTGCACGAGCAGATCGACCGCACTGGCCGTTTGCTGCCGCATCGCCTTGAGCGGCAACTCAAATCCGGCCATCATGATCATCGTTTCGATACGAGCCACCGCGTCGCGAGGCGTGTTGGCATGAATGGTCGTCAACGACCCTTCGTGGCCAGTGTTCATCGCCTGCAACATGTCGAGGGTTTCCGGTCCCCGACATTCGCCGATGATGATCCGCTCGGGCCGCATCCGCAGGGCGTTGCGCACCAGGTCGGTCGCGGTCACTGCTCCCTTGCCTTCGATGTTTGGCGGCCGTGTCTCCAGCCGGACCACGTGTTCCTGCTGCAATTGCACTTCGGCCGCGTCTTCGATCGTGACGATCCGGTCTTCGTTCGAGATGAAACTCGACAACGTGTTGAGCAACGTCGTTTTACCAGAGCCGGTCCCGCCGGCGATGATGATGTTCAGACGAGCCTTGATCGCTCCTTCCAACAGCATCACCATCTCAGGCGTAATGCTTTTGTAGTTCAACAGGTCTTCGAGCTTGAGCGGATTGGAGCCAAAACGCCGAATCGAAACGCTGGCTCCATCGAGCGCCAACGGAGGGATGATCGCGTTCACGCGCGAACCATCCTGCAATCGGGCATCGACCATCGGGCAAACTTCGTCAACGCGTCGCCCAACCTTCGAAACAATCCGGTCGATAATCTGCATCAAGTGGTCGTTATCGCGAAACACCACATTGGTCTTTTCCATCTGACCACGCCGTTCCACATAAATGCTCTTGGGACCGTTGATCAAGATATCGCTGATCGATGGATCTTTGAGCAACAACTCGAGTGGGCCCAGCCCGAACGTCTCATCGAGCACTTCCTCGATCAATCGCTCGCGTTCATTGCGATTGAGAAACGTCTCTTCGGTATCGCACAGATGCTCGACCACCAGGCGAATTTCTCGCCGCAACACGTCTCCCTGCAAGTCGCCTACGCGCGACAAGTCGAGTTTGTCTACAAGCTTGCTGTGAATTCGACGCTTGAGGTTCTCAAACTCCGCTTCTTTAGTTTCCGCGACTCCGCCAAGAGATGCGTTCAGCATGTTCGACATGGTCAGATAGATCCTGTAACTGATTTTTTAAGGCCAAGCGATGGCCAGGGGAGGGACGCTCACACTTGCATGATGACGCCCAAAAACATCGCCATCGCGCAAGCATAGCTTAGGAAAACACGACAGCGAGTTTGAAAACCGAGCGTTTCCACGAAGAAACCAGGGGCTCTTGCCACTCTGGTTGGGGTTTCGTGCCGGTTGCAAGGGCTCGAACGATCAGAACGATTGTCCGGCGATGGGATTCAGGAGAACTGCGGAGTCATGTTGGGGGAAAGAACAGCGGCCGGTGGCCGCTCGCGGAACGGCTAG
>JANQPJ010000153.1 GCA_028289525.1 Pirellulales bacterium | reverse complement strand
GAGCAGATTACCAAAATACGTATCGTTGTTTCGTCGGAAAATCTCGGCAAAAACTAGGTCGCGTCCGCTACGGTAAAAAGCAACTTGCTTTAGCCGCGACGCGACGCGTCGCCGGGAATTTACGAAGAAACCCTCAACGAAGCATGAACCAGGCTGGCATTGGCTTCGTAGAACCAAGTCTTTTTGATTGACAAAAGAGACTGGACACCTTGTTCGCAAAGTTTCGTGTTGCTCGGCAATAAGCCACAAGTGCTTACTGTAAAATGGTTTGCACTTGCTGGATGAGATTGGTTGCTTGAAAGTTTTTGCCGACTTTGCTAAGATATTGCTTTTAGCGGGCAGGTAGAGACACATTTAGACGGTAGTATGGAGTTACCGCGATGCCGAAATCTACCTATTTTTATCAAGAATGCCCAACTTGTGGGCGTAAGCTGCAGGTACGAGTCGAGTATCTGGGGAAGAACGTGGTCTGTCAGCACTGTCGGGCACCGTTCGAGGCCTGCGATCCGGATAGCGCAGCCTACCCGCCGTCGGACTCTGGTCTTTCGCTTTTGAAGCGGGCCGACGAGTTGCTCGATGCCGTGCGTCAGCGCCGACTTCACCCTCGTTAAGTCATCCTGTTAACCGGCGACCAAGGTCTTTGCCGTGTTGACGCGCAGTTGCGCGGGGTGGGCGTCGCGCTTTGCAGTGTCTTCGTGGCATGGAGTTTGGCAACATTTCAAGCGGGCATGTTTCTGGCAAGACGCGCATGTCCGTGGGGTTGGCTTTGTTGCTTGCCTTGGTGGCTTTCTCGCTTCGTGCCTGGCATGGTTTCCAGTGGCCGCTCGACGGGGACGAAATCTATACGCTGGCCAATGCCCGAGCGATTTCTTGGCCGGTCGATCCGGCAGTGTTGACGAAGCCGATTTATGCCGCGTGTCCATTAAGTTTTCTGCTGCAGAAGCCCTGCTTGGCATACTTTGACGATCACCGAGTCGCGTTACGACTCGTCCCGTTCCTGGCCGGTGTGTTGGCTTGCCCGCTCTTGCTGCTTTTCAGTTGGCGGAGCTGCGGAGCGATGGTCGCCGTGGTGGCTTCGCTGTTTTTGGTCGCCAGCGCCTACCATGTGGAGATGTCGCAGTACGCGCGGTTCTATTCGTTGGTTTTTCTGTTTGCCAATCTTGCCTTGGCCAGCTTTCAGTTGGCTCTCGAACGACAATCTTATGGCTGGTTGTTTGCCGCACACGTTGCCTTGCTGGCGGCCGTGGCCAGCCATCTGCCGGCGCTGTTCTTGTTGCCGGTTGAACTGGTCTATTTAGGGATTTGGCAATGGGGCCAGGTCAGAAGTGCTGGCTCTCCACGCAAGCCTGCTGCTTTTTGGTGGATTGCAACAACAATCACACTGGCGATTTTGCTGGCCTTTGGTTCGACCATTTGGAACGCCGCCCGCCAGTGGGGACCAGTCGTGCAAGCCGGCGGGCGTTCACCGACTGGATTGATCCTTGGCTGGACTGGTGCGGTTGGCGTGGGAGTCGCAGTGCTCAACCTATGGGCGATCGTCTATCTGTGCTGGAGTCGTGACCGTCGGGCAAGCTTGTGGATCGTGGCACAAGTGATTCCCGCTGGGGCGCTGTTGGCATTGTCATTGGCCGGGAAAACAGTCGTCCCAAGCTACGTTGGCTATATCTATTGGCCAGTCTATATGACTTGCGCACTTTTTGTTGAGCGATTGTTTCGTGCGATTTCATCTACGACACGACGTCTGGTGATCGTTGGTGGAATGGTTGTAATCGCGCTGGCGTCGACCTTACCGTCACTACTCTCGCAATACGTCGACGGGAATCGCCACGATTTTCCCGCCGCCATCACTCAAATGCAGAACGGCTTAGCACACGGAGGAACCGTCTATTCTTCATGGCCTCATGTCTTTGCCTACCATGCCGAACGGATGCTCGACATCCCGGTAGTGATGTCTGGTGCTGGAGAAAAGCTCGGCCAGAACCAGCTTGTTGTATGCCCTTTGGCACAATTGGTCCAAATGGTTCACAGAGCTGATTTGGTCAATGCTAGGCGATCAGCCTGGGTGATCGTGAAAGTACAACGCGACGGCACGATTGCGGAAGATCGGTCAGGGCGTCTGGCCGCGTTTTTGGATACCCAGACTGAAAAACGTTTTGAGCGATCAAGACGTCGGTTCGATTACCGGCGCAACCGGCTCGATGGTTATGTCATTCGACCCTAGAGCAAATTACCAAAATGCGTGGTGATGTTTCGTCGAGAAATCTCGGTGAAGACGAGGTGTCGTCCGCCACAGTAAAAAGCAACTTGCTTTAGTCCCTCAATTTTCCGCAATGGTAAACGACAAACTGCGCCGACACATTGCCTGGGAAGCTGCGCGATTGATGTACGAGCGTGAAGAGTCGGAGTATTATCGTGCCAAGCTCAAGGCCGCTCAGCGTTTGCAGCGGGGCGGAGTGAAGCCGGCTGACCTGCCGAGTAACGCCGAAGTTCGAGAGCAGATCGACGCCTTTGCTCGGCTGATGGAAGGCGAGCAGCGAATCGCCAAGTTGCAAGAAATGCGGCTCGAAGCGTTACGGCTGATGAGAATATTACGCCGTTTCCGGCCACGTCTGATCGGCAGCGTGATGACAGGCCACGTGCGCGCCGGTTCCGACATTGATCTACACGTCTTTTCCGACAGCCTGGAGGCGGTATGCGCGGCGCTGGAAGCCGAGGGCGTGCTCTACGACGTGCAGCGCAAACGCGTACAAAAACAGGGTGAGGAGCGAGTTTATACTCACATCCAAATCGAAGAACGCTTCCCTTTCGAGCTGACCATCTATGCGGCCGATCAGGCGCATTATGTGTTCAAAAGTTCGATTACCGGCAAGGCGATCGAGCGGGCTAGCATCGCCGAGCTAGAGCAGTTTTTGACGCGCGAATATCCAGATTTGAATTTGGAGCAGGAAATGGCCGCGGTCGAAAACCGAGTCGACCGGTTTCAGGTTTACGAGGCATTGCTGTTGCCGCTAGAGAACGTCAAGCAAAATCCCAAGTACCATCCCGAGGGCGACGCGTTGTACCACAGCCTTCAGGTATTCGATCAAGCTCGGGATGAGTTGGCCTATGACGAAGAATTTCTGCTAGCGGCGCTGCTGCACGATGTAGGCAAGGCGATCGACCCTCGCGACCACGTGCTGGCAGGGCTTGAGGCGCTGACCGGCTTCATCACCGAACGCACTGCCTGGCTAATTCGATTTCACATGCAGGCACACCAGATCCACGATGGCACCTTAGGTGCCCGAGCACGTCGACGATTGCAGCAGTCACCTGACTATGAAGAGCTATTACTGCTAGGCGAATGCGATCGTGCAGGCCGTCAGCAGGGTGTCGAGGCACCAGAGCTGGACGAGGCGATCGAGTACTTGCGCAACTTAGCCCGCGAGTGTGGCTGAGCAGCCCAAAGAGCACAAAAATCCCTAGCCGCGCTCATGACACGTCGCTGGGCCAAAAGTTAAATGTCAAGACCTGCCCCCAGAGTCTCCAGGGCCGATCAGTTTTTCAAACTGGGTAGAGACTTTTAATACAAGGCGCGCAGCGCTAGCAAGGGAATTTGCCGTATATTCCCTTGCTAGCGCTGCGGGCTTGTATTTGTGCTCTTTGTGTATTTTGAAAAACTGATCGGCCCTGGCCTGACCCTCATCCAGGTTGACATTCGCCGCAACCTCTTGTTAGCCTAGTATATATGAAAATTCTCGCGACTTCCTGGCTCCTCGGTTCACTTGGACAGCCCTGGCAGGTCGCTTCCTTCGCGCGCCGCTTCTAGGGTTCTGATGACGCTTCGATTTCTCAGGTTGGGAGTAGTTCTCCAGCATCACCGGTCCTGGTGGGTGCTGGGATTGCTGTTGACCACCTTGGCCTCGGTGGCCGATGGCGCGAAGTATCGCCAATTGCGCGACGATCCCACGCTGCTCAAACGCGACCGGAGTTTTGTCACGGCGGTTCTTTTAGGGCGCGAAACGCTCGACTCGCCTGAACGCGAAAAACGCTTCGACACGTTCTACAAACGCGGCCTGTTCGCTGGCATGACTCAGCTCGACTCGGTCGGCGAGTTGGCTCAACGGCGACGTGATTTTCTGACCCAATATCTCCGCCGGGCTCGCGACCCGGCAATTCTCCGTCGGGTGAATGGCTTGGCCCTGAAGGCCATGGCCTATCTGATCCGAAGCAACGATTTCCATCCGGCGGTGCGGTTCAATGCAATTTTAATCTTAGGCCAACTCGATCGGATTCCAGCGGTTGAGGTCGGCGTCGAGAAACGTCCGCCCACGCCGTTGCCTGAGGCGCTGCCGGTCTTGTTCCGGTTCTTCAACGCAGAAAAAATGCCCGACGCCATCAAGGTTGGCGCTCTGCTCGGTATTTTGCGACATGCCCGTTATGGAGTGATCGACGACCGCGATGGAATCCATGCGGCTAAGCTGCTGGCACTGTTGCGGGCCGACACCCCGCCGCCGGATCGTGATCCGGATGCCCACGTTTGGATGCGTCGTCGGGCAGCCGAGATTTTGGGGACGATGGGCCAGTCAGGCGGAAATCCCCAAGTGGTTGCCGCCCTGGTAGCCTTGCTAGGCGATCGCCAAACAACACTGGAGCTTCGTTGCACGGCCGCCAGCGCTTTGGGGCGGTTAAAAGTTCAGTCGTCGACCAACACCGACCCTAACGTTTTGGCCGCCGGGTTGGCCAAGCTGGCGTTCGATGTCTGTGAACTCGAAAACGAGGCGATTACAAACCGCCAGGAGCTGCCTTCAAAGCGTCGCGTGGGCTATCGTTTGAAAGCAGTGGCCCAAGGGCTTGCTGCGCTGGAGAAAATCGGCACGGCACGCCATCAAGCCATGGCGGCCAGGGTCCAGACGCTAGTCGAGGAAACGCTGGAACAATTTCGACGCTCGAACTACACCAACGAAATTCTGCAACAGGACATGCAACAGCTAACCACTCAGGTGCGCACCGCAATCACTGGCAAAGCGGCCAGTGCGGCCGTGCGAACTGCTCCAGCAGCAGCCCAGCCGGCGGCGGTCGACGACGCCGACCCGTTCGAAAGCCTTTAGATGTTCGATTGAGCACGCGTTTGCGGCAAATGGAGTTGCCTTGAAAACCTCAGCTTTTCCCAACCGTTCCAACTCTCTGGTGCTGGCTGGCTGCTTGTCGATGGTGGTCATCGTTCATGTTAGCGGTTGTAATTTGCCAGGCCATCGAAACGACCCGGCCGACCTGCCGGAAACGGCAAATGCCGCGACTGCAAAATTGCCCCCAGCACTCGCGCAAGCAGCCTGGGTCGTTCGGGTCGAATCGCCCCAGGGCAAGCCAGACGACGCCCAGCCTACTTGGCGTCATGCCGAACTAGAGAATTTGCTCAAAACACCGGCCGACCGCCGGCCTGGTTTTGCCCGGTGGGTCGACGATGCCAATCCAGTGGTGGCGGCCAATGCAGCCATTGCGCTGGTCCGTTTGCAGGCAGGCGACCCGATCGAGCGTTTGGCGGCGACCGTGCGCAACCCGTTAAGTCAGGTGGCTCCAGAACATCGTACGGCCTTGCGTCGGGCAGCAATCGAGGCGCTCGGGTCGATTGATTCGGACGCCGCCCAGCAAACGGTGAAGCAATTGTTCGACGAATTTGCCAGTACTCAGTCTGAGCTACACGTGGAACTATTGCGCGCCAGCAGGCACCAGCCGCCCCAGGCCAGGTTGGCCCAGTTACAACAGGCAATCACGGCCGACTCGGCCGAGGTCCGATTGACCGCCTTGCAAAACTGGCCAGCCGTGAATGCAGGCTCATTGCCTGAGGGGTTTCTGGCCTTGGCCTCTGATCCGGACGCGCGGGTTCGGGCAGCCGCTCTCGACGTCTTAGTGCGACAGCGGCATCCAGAAGCTTTGGCCAGTTGCAGCCGGGCAACGCGTGACAGCGACTTCCAGGTTCGCTTGGCGGCGATCGACGGCCTGGGAACTCTTGGCGACCAAGCGTCCAAGACGATCTTGCGCGAGCGACTGGCCGAAAAACTGCCGCCCAAGATTCGCGGCCGGATTGTCGCCGCGCTGGCCACCCTTGGCGCACACGAAGAATTGGCCAAAGCCGCCCAGGACGATGCTTGGCAAGTACGGCTGGCCGTGGCCGAGAGCGTCGGCGAGATGTCGGCCCAGGCCGATGCCAAGCTGGTGGCCGGGCTGCTAGACGATTCGAACCGTCAGGTGTCGCAAGCCATGCTCCAGACGGTTCGCGAGTGGCCGTTGGAGCAGGCAGGTCCGCCGCTCCTGCAGGCACTCGAATCGGAGCAAGAACCCGTTCGCAAGACGATAATTTCCGAACTTAGCACGCGCTGGCAGCCGGCTCGTCAGTTCTCTCCCGTCGCCAATCAGGCCGCCCGTCAGCAGGTTTTGGCTCGACTCCACAAGCAATGGCGAGAAGACTTTTCGCAGCCAGCTTCGGCGGTTGGAAAACAGGCAACCGCCAGCGCTCAGCCGACAGGCCAGCCGTTCAAGGCCGGCATGCTCGATAACGTGCGGCACTATCTCAAAACAGCGGCCAGCCCTCATGCATCCGAAGAGTTGCAGCGGAAATACCGGGCGGCTTTGCTCGAAATGGGGCCCGAGTTGATGGAAGTGCTGGAACAGGAAGTTCGGGTTCGCAAACAACCTTTGCCCAAGGCAGTCTATACCGAGGTGTTGCCAGAGCTTTCGCCAGTCTTTGCGCAAGTAGTGCAGCTCAGTTCAGACGATGTGCTGGTGCGCCGCGAGGCCGCCGATGCTTTGGCCCAGCAGGCACAGTCCGGCCGGCTGCCGGTGCTGGCGATTGAGCGGCTCGCCGAGGTGGTCATTCCAGAGACCGACCCGTTGGTCTGGCGAAGCGTGCTAACGGCCATTGATTCGAGCGACGACCTGGCAGCCCGCCGGCTGGCCACGGCCGGGCTTAGCCACGAGGCGTCCGATGTTCGCAGACGCAGTTGTGTCTATCTAGAACATCATCCCGATCCGTTGGCCGCCGATGCCTTGCTCGGCGCGTTGACCGATGCCGATGCATCGGTGGTGTTGGCCGCGCTACAGGCGATTGGCCAGTATGAATCGCTTGAGCATCAGTTGCCGATTGTGCGTCTGCTGACCAGTCGTGACAAGATGCTGCGAATCGCGGCCGGCACGACGCTCGTGCGACTAGGCAATGCAGAAGGCCACGATGCCTTGGAGCGGGCTGCCCAAGATGAAGACGCCCGCGTGCGCCGCTTGGCGGTCGAAGCCATGGGCCAAACCGGCGATGCCCACTTTATCCCGGTTTTGATGGAACGACTCAACGATCAGTTGGGCGTCCAGCGTTCGGCACTGGCCAGCCTGGCTCAGGTGCATGGCGCTGATATCGGCGCTGGCGAAGACGGCGAGAGTGCGAATCTTGCTCAGCAAATTCGCCGTTGGCGAAAATGGCATTTGCTACAAAGCGTCCCGGCATTCAACGAGCCAAAGTAAGACGCGGTGGAGGGTGGAGGGAACGCGCTCACGCGTACTAACCACTAAAAACTAACCACGAACAACGATTCTTTCCTTGCACCTGTCACTCGTCGACGCGAGGGTTGCGAAGCCGCTGGGTAAACAGAGCGACCCCGCCGATTAAAGCTAGCAGACCACTAAGCGCACTGCCCAGGTAGGCCGATGTTTTGGCGGCCGTCTGGCCAATCTCGGCCAATTGGTTCAAATTTTCCTGCGACGACTCGCCGGCCTGATGCAGTTGGACCACCGCGCTGGCCGTCTCTTGAAGCATGATAAACGTTCCGACCGCTCCCATGGCTACCGGGATGACCGCCAGCGGGATCAGCCAGCGTAGTGCCTGTGGGCTGCGCGCTACAAAAATGACCAACAAGATGACCACAAGAATGAACACTCCGCACAACAGCACGGCCAGCCCCCAGATGCTACTGTGCAGCGCCAATTGTTTCGAGAGTTCTTCCATAGGGCTCATTATACCGTAAAAACATTGGATTTGCATGGAAAGAGCAGCGGCCGGCGGCCAAAGCGCGAAACAGAAAAATTCAGCCGTTTCGCGAGCGGTCACCAACCGCTGCTTTTTCAAAAAAAAACGACTTTGTAATTCTCCTGCACCCTTTCTGACCCGAAATCTTGCAATCCACTAGGCGGTCGGGCACAATAATATTTTCTGTAACACTCAGCCGAGTGGAGTAGAACTTGGGGCTTGGAAGAAATCCGAAACAAATCAGAAAGACCAAAGCACGAATGCTCTAAACCGATGCGTGGCCAGCATGTTTTGGTCATTTCCGGTTTTGAATTTCACGCTTTGTTTCGGATTTCGAGATTCGGATTTCGGATTTTCACCTGAACCTGCTGCACTCGGCTGAGATGTTACCAGTTTCGTATGTCTTGCCTGGGCAGTCTCGTTCTGGAGCATTGGCCAATCGTGTCGAGTCCTTCACTGCAAGAGATCCTTTGCTGCCTGGGGCAGCCGGTTGCGGGTAACCCGACCCAATATCTGATGGAAAAGGCGGTCGCCAAGGCCGGTCTCGATTGGCGCTACCTGACGCTGGAGGTTGATCCCGACGACTTGGGCGACGCAGTGCGGGGGATGCGGGCGATGGGATTTCGTGGTGGAAATTTTGCCACTCCCCATCAGACGGCCGTCGTGGAGCATCTCGACCAATTAAGCGAATCAGCCCGCTTGGTCGGCGCGGTCAATTGTGTTTGCCGTGAAGGTGATGCCCTGGTAGGCAGCCATACGACTGGTCAGGCGTTTCTGACCGCACTGCGAAAATTGACCGATCCGGCAGAAAAAAAAATCGTGATTCTTGGAGCCGGTGAGGCGGCTCGGGCAATTGCCATCGAATTGGGGAAGGCCGGTTGCGCCGAAGTGGTGGTGGTCAGTCAAACGCCCGATCATGGTCAGGCGTTGGTCGAATTGCTGGCCGGACAGCTCGACACCACGGCCACCAGTGTGGTGTTAGAAGGCGATTATGCGGTGCCTGGCGACGCGCACGTGGTGGTGAATGCCACGTCGGTTGGTATGGGCAATTCGGCGGACCAAGCGCCCCTGGCGGTCGAAACGCTCGAAGCCCATCAGATGGTGGCCGATTTGGTTTTCCAGCCGCCACGCACACAGCTGTTACACGAAGCCCAACAGCGCGATTGCCAAACGATCGATGGGCTGGCCGTGTTTGTCGCTCAAGCGGCTATCGCCTTTCGAATGTGGACCGACATCGACGCCGATACGGTACTCATGCGCGAAGCGCTTGAAGAGTTCTTGGGGTTCTAGTGCAAGTTGCACGGGACTATAGCGGTCGTGACTCTGGTTTTTCCGATGTTTCTCGACGAAACATCGCTACACAAACCTGAAAGCTGCTCTAGTA
>JANQPJ010000152.1 GCA_028289525.1 Pirellulales bacterium | reverse complement strand
TTCCTGTTTCGCGAGTGGCCGCCGGCCGCTGCTCTTGTGGAATCAATGACTTTGCGGTTCTCCTGCGCGTTGATACTTGTTTTGAGACAAAGCCCAGTGGACAATAGTATTTGAATTTTAGGTAAGACTTCAGCCGGGTGGAATCGACCTTGGGGGCTTGGGAGAAATCCGAAATTCGGATTTCGGATTTTCCCCCTCCGTAACTCCGTAGTGTAATCGTCGGAAAACGATAGAACTTGCTTTCGTTTAGGTTGTACTTCGATGCAGAGCAAAGCCGACCATTCCGCAGTCGATGATCCCGACTCGCCCGAGCTACCGGCCGAGGGGTTTCGCACGCTGCTCTCCTTCCTGTTGTTTCTCCACCTGTTCGCACTCTTCGTGGCTGTGGCTTCGAACGTCGGCCCGGTTTCGGCGGTCCGGCGACAGTTGGCCAACGTCCCCTTGGTGCGGCCTTATCTCCAGTGGTTGCATATGGATCTGGGGTATAACTACCATTTTACCCATGCTACTGAGTTGGACGTTGATCATGTGATCGAGCTTGAGCTAGGACAAGCGGCCGATGGTGCGGCGGCCGTGCAGTTCCCTGTCCAGGGCCTGCGGCCTCGCGTGCGAGCCCGCCGGTATGGCAACCTGATGTATACGTTGTCTAGAAGACTGGGCGACGACAGTGTCGGCGGTGTATTGCCAGTGGAGATTAGCCAGCGATTGCTGGCCGAACGGCAGATCGACCGTGGAAAACATCAGTTGGCGGTCAAGCGTCAGTTGCTGATTCCTCGGGAGTCGATGGAGGCGCTCGACCCGGCCGTCCGAGATCCCTACGATCCGCAATGGTACGAAACCGTCTATCGAGCAAATTTATCATTTTTCCAGTCGCGGCTCCATTTGACGAAGGCTGCCGGAGCCGGCGAGAACGCGGCGGTTCGTCAGGAGACGCAACCATGAGTCTCTCGGCCATGGGGGATTATGCCGGGGTGTGCAGCCAGCGGTTTGGCCAGGCGTGGAACCGTTTTTGGTATACGCCGGCCGATCCGTTGCCGTTGTGCGTGATTCGGGTGTTGATCGCGGCGGTCGTCGTCTATTGGCATGCGACCTATGCGTTCGATTTGGTCCGCTGGTTTGGACCGCATGGGATGTTGCCGGTCGAGGCGATCGATTTGTTGCGGGGAGCTGAGAATACCAGCTTCTCGTTGCTCGACTATGTCCATTCCGAAACGATGCTGTGGACGGTTCACCTGGCTTGCGCCGTCCCGTTGTTGATGTTTCTGGTCGGTTTCAAAACCCGACTGAGCGCGGTGTTCACCTTGTTGGTGGTATTGTCATACATTCATCGCGCACCGTTGTTGACTGGCCAGGTCGAGCCGATCATCACCTTGGTGTTGTTCTATCTGTGTTGGGCGCCTTGTGGCGCCAAGCTGTCGGTAGACGCTTGGCGACGCCGTCAGGCCGCTGAGGACGAAACCGAATTGCCGTCGCGTTCTTATGCCGCGCGGATTGTGTTGCGGCTCATTCAGGTGCACATCGTCTTGGTTTATCTGATGATGGCCGTGGGCCAACTAGGGGCCGGCGGAGATACCTGGTGGATCGGCGAGGCGGTGTGGTGGCTGGCCGTCCGGCCTGAAACCCGATTGGTCGATTTGACTGGCGTATTATCCGGCCATATCTATCTCATCAACTTGTGGACCCATGCGATTGTGCTCTTTGAGATTGGGTTTGCCGTGTTGATTTGGGTTCCCTTGGCCCGCCCGTTGTTGTTGGCCCTGGCCGTGGTGATGTGGGCTGGCTTGGCGTTGCTGACCGGGTTAACGCTGTTTTGTCTGGTCATGTTGATTGCCAGCCTGGCGTTTGCCTCGCCGGCCTTGTTACGCGGCTGTTTGCCTGCAGGGAGACATTAGAGCAGTTCCGCTCTTTCGTCAGGGGATGTTTTTAGCGTGAAACTTCCCTTTGCCGCCAACACTTGCAAGCTTTCCAGCACAAATGCGCAACTTCAGAACTGGCGATTCAGGTTTCAAATCTTGGCATCGCATGTGCTTGGGGACAATGGCCTACAGCCTCAGGCAAGCGTTCGAGGCGACTGGCGCCAAAATTTTGCTGTGAGATCACATACACCAGACCGACAAAGAGCAACACGGTCAAAAAGATCATCACGACGATCGCTGCCAGGGTGAGCTGCTCAGACTTGTGCCGTGAACGGTGCGAGCGCAGACGGTTCACTGCTCGTTGGGGGGCCGGTTGCCCGAGCAACGTGTGGATGTCTTGGGCGCTGGGGTTGCCAATTTGCGGAAAGACCTGAGCCGCGTTTTGCCATTCGCTCCAGCCGTCACGCCACACCAGTGAATCGTTGCCGATCCGTCCTTCCGACAACCATTGGCGCATCACCCCGGCCGTCGCCGGGCCAAACTGGCCACCGGTGCTGGGCCGGACATGCCAGGAGGCCGTGGGAGCAACGGCCAACGGATCGGTGGGAATAGCCGTTGGCGTCGACGCTGGTTGGTCGACCGGTACGGCCGTGACGGTCGTCGTGGACGGGTTGGTATCCGACGGGGGCTCCATCGGAGCCGGAGAAGCCTGAGGGGCCACCTGGGTGGTCGAGGCCATTTCGGCGACTCCACCGCTCTTGTCGGGAACGATGAATTTGATCCCACAGTCGGGACAAATTCCACGCTTTCCAGCCAGGAAGTTTTTGACGTTCAGCTGGTGCCCATTGGGACACTGAAACTTAATGCCCATGACGTTTTGCTGGCGGCCGAATTTCCTGCGAGAAGTGTTGGTGACAGCGGCCGGTGGCCGAAGCGCGAAACCGTTGGAACGACTGAAACTCTATTATATACCTGGGTGCCGTGGGGTGTGAAGCAGCAGGGCCAGTGGCCCCAGGACGATTGCAAAGTCGAAAAGCAGCGGCCGGCGGCCGCTCGCGAAACGGGAGAGTCTAGCCGTTTCGCGAGCGGTCACCGACCGCTGCTTTTGTAGAATCGTTGACTCTGCAGTTTTCCTGGCCAGTGGTCCCACGGGATAAGCGTTATAATCGAAAAAGTCGGGCTTTCAAGGGCAGGAAATTTCGGCTTCCAGGGTACCCAATTCGTAGCCCGATTAGAAAAATACGTGTACGATGGAGTTTAGCGAAGTTGGCTTCAGTAACCTGAGGAATACACGATTGATGGCCGAAGATGCAATTCAAGAAGGCCCGGTCGAGATTGCCGTGATTGGCGACTTAACCGACCACGAAAGTGACATCACGGAAAAACTGCTAGGCGTCGAGCCAGGCGGCGAATGTCTGATGTATATCGATTCGCCAGGCGGCAGTCCTTACACGTCGCTTTCGCTCATGTCGATTATGAAATTGCGCGGTCTGAAAGTGACCGGGATCGTGACAGGCGAGTGCTCTTCGGCCATGTTGTGGCCCTTTGCCGCGTGTGAACGCCGGCTGGTGACTCCGTTTAGCGTGTTGCTGTTTCATCCCATGAAATGGCAGAGCGAAGAACACGTGGGGCTGGGCGAAGCGGCCGAATGGGCACGCCATTTCGGACATCTTGAGGAAGAGATGGACGAACTGCTGGCCAAGCTGTTTGGGATGCCACGCGGGCATTTGGATAAGTGGATTCATCCAGGCCGGTATATCACCGGACAAGAATTGGTCTCTGAAGGCTTGGCGGAAATGGTTGAGATTGCCCAGTTGCCCTGTTTCCAACTCAACGGTGCAGCGCGAACCGCCCGACCGAAGCTTGCTCAATCGAGTCGGCTTTGAAATGCAACTTTGATGGATGGTCGCGCGAATCCAACGGCCTTAGAGCAATTTTGGATGATTCGTAGTCGTGTTTCGTCGGAAAATCTTGGTGGAAGCTAGGCCGTGCCTGCTATGGTAAAGAGCGACTCGCTCTAGTTGGACAGCGCCACTTTCGATCATGAAAACTAAGAACTAAAAACCAAGAACTAAAAACTTTTTACACCGTCAAAGGCAGTTGGCTCGACTCAAGAGCTTGCCACCAATGCTGAGCTTGGTCGAGGTCGGTGGCTTGTTCCACCAACACGCCATACAGGCGCGAGCGGAGGATTACTCCCTTTTCAAGCGGTCGGGCAAAAATTTGCCATTGCGAAGTTACGGCACCGTTGGCCGTTCGAGCCAACCGCAACTGTTGGGCGTCGCCAGGCGGGATCAGTTCTAAGTAGCTTACCTGAGGCGCTTTGAAACGCCAGAGCACGCCAGCCGGCACCTGATGGTGGGCGAACATGTGCGAACTTTCTGGCTCGATTTCCAACGGTTGCCAGTCGTCCTCCACCGATTTCCAAATCAGCACGGATTGGACGGCCGCTAAGCGACTACCTACCACGCATCGCGGCAGCGCATCGAGCAGCTCGGTTTGCATCGAACTGATCAGTTCCAGGGCGGCCAGAGTCGACGTGCTGTTAGACGGCAAGCCACGCCAATAGTGTTTCAACTCAAAAGGCTGTTCTTGTCCGAGTGTGTAGCTGGCGATCAAATCGTTTTGCCGAACGTATGCCTCGAGCAACTGGCAGCCTGCGGTCGCCGGGTCGAGGCGAGCGCCCTGCAACAACTTGGCGTCGAGACGCGCGTCGGCTACCTGGCACTCCACAATTCCCTGTTGAGGATTGGAGAGCTGAAAGTTGGCGCGCAACCCTGGTTGAGTCAGCGCGGCGCTCTGGTCGTCGAGTTGCCACACAGTAGATGCCATCGAGGCCTACATCGTCACACTTACGCTGGATCTGCTCTAGAAATAAAAAAACCCCGCCGCCTACGCAAGCGTAAGTCGACGGGGCCGGAACAGAGAAGAGGCCGAATGCACCAACGAAGCTGAGATGAATAAAAATAAGGCGTATGCTGCCGTGAATAAACTCTCGCTAGATGAAAACTCGACACCCTCTTCGTTCACTAAGATTCGATCATACAGATTTGGCGCTGGATGTCCAGTCTTTTGGATAGAAAACTCGAATGCCAAGCAGACTCTTTTTTGAAACTTTTTGGTCTTTACACTCAGGCTTCCCTGATTGTCGTTAAAATTTACCGGTACACATATCTCTTGGTCGGCGGTTGCCCCCCCGGTAGGTTTTGCGCGGTGGAAGGACGCGGTGGAGGGTTTAGGGTGGAGGGAGACGCGCTCGCGCGTTTTGAATTACTTGGATCGTTGGGCGTTCCTTGTTGAATATTGGACATTTCCTTTGCGTCAAAGAAAAACACCCAATATCCAATTTCCAAGGATTAAGCAACGCGCGAGCGCGTACCACTCACCACTCACCACTCACCACTCACCAACAACTAACAACGGAAAAAACGCTCAAATGTCTCACGAACGAACGATTTGCGAACGGGCAGCCCGACTTGGCGGTCAGGTGTTGCTTGAGCACTTGGGCCGTTTTCAAGCCCGATATAAAGGGCCTGCCGATTTGGTAACCGATGCCGATCTTGCCGCTCAGCAGGCGATTCAGGAATTGTTGGCCCAACACTTTCCCGACCATGGCTTTGTTGGCGAAGAGGGGCCTCGGGCAGCCGAGCCGCTGGCCGAGTATTGCTGGGTAGTCGACCCACTCGACGGGACGACCAACTACGCACACGGCATTCCCCACTATGCGACCAGCGTGGCGTTGGTCCATCAAGGCCAGAGCCTGGTTGGTGCGGTGTTCGACCCGATGCTGGATGAGTGTTTCGTAGCCCAACGGGGCCAAGGGGCGACGCTCAACGGCAACCAGCTGCGGACGAGCCAGGTGGCCGAATTTTCCGAGGCCCTGGTGGCGGCCAGTTTTCCCCATCGGGTCGACAAGCAGTTGCCGGCCATTGATGAGTTTGTCCGCGTGTTGCCCAAGTGTCAGGCGGTGCGCCGGGGGGGCTCGGCGGCGCTGAATCTGGCCTATTTGGCGGCTGGCCGCTACGACGTCTGCTGGGCCAGCGACGTGAAAGCCTGGGACGTGGCGGCTGGCTGTTTGTTGGTCATCGAGGCCGGCGGACAGCTCACAGCCCGCGATGGGGGGGCGTTTGACCTCTGGAATCCCAAATTTGTCGCGGCCGCAGGCCCCACGATTCATCGGCAAATGATGGCTTTGTTAGATTCGCCAGAGTAAACTGGAAGATACCTGTGCGGTTTTGACGGCCTGCTCTCCTATGGGCATTTTGCCGGTCTGAATCGGCACGGGAATGTTCCGGACCCAGGTCGCGGCAGTTCTAGAGCCAGTTTCAAAACCTGGATTTGGTGGCGAAATCCCGCGATCCTGCGTTACTTTTACTGGTTTTGAAATGTGTTCTAACACCCTTCGCTGATTGTGCAAGCTTTTCACGCTGTTACGCTTGTTTTCGCGGTTCTCGTGCTGTCGATTCGCCCGCCGGAACTGTGTGCCCAAGAGCCCTCGCCCAAACCGGCCGAGGTTGCCAAGGGCGAGGTCCGCGAACTCGAACCTGATACCTACCTGCTCGAAGACGAGCAGGGCCAACTCCAGGCGGTATTGAATTTCAGTTATCAGGCTTTTGTCAAAGCCCGTCGTATGTTGCAAGGGCTAGAAGAAGACCAGGCACAGCCGCGTTTTAGTTTGCAGACGCTCAAAATCACCGGTCATGCCAAACAGGATCGGGCTGCGTTGAAAGTCGAACTTGGCATCCGCTTGCATCGGTCCAATTGGGTTCGGGTGCCGATCGGAATGCAGCGCGCCGTGTTGGCCAAGCCGTTAGCCAAGCCTGAGTCGGGCGCGCGCTATCTGGATTTCGAACCAGGGGCTGGCTATGTGTTGTGGCTGCGCGCGGACGAGCAACCAGACGCCAAGGCCGACGAGGCGCTGCACCAAGTGGAACTCGAACTGTTGGTGCCCATCGAACATCAAGGCGAGCTGTCGACCTTAAAGCTTCAGGTGCCTCGGGCGACCCATTCGGAGTTGGCTTTGGAGGTCGCCATGGCCAAGGCCGTGGGCCGGCTGGTCGAAGGTGGCCAGTTGCAGGCGGCCAAGGCCCAAGGCAACAATACCCTGTTCTCGGCGCTGGGACTCGATGGTCTACTAGAATTCTCCTGGCATAGTGCCGAACGTCAGGGCTCGACCGCTCCCACGGCCTTGGAAGCGACCGGCGACGTTGTCGTGCGCGTGAACGGTCCGAACATTCGTTCCGAAGCCCGACTGTTGGTCCGCAGCTTTGGCGGCCAATTCGATACGTTTCGGGTACGGCTGCCTCCTCAGGCCACGTTGGTCCAGACGGTTCACAACGGCTATTCGGTTGCGCAAATTAGCGCGGCCGACGAAAACGCGGCCGATCGAGGACGCGAAGTCGAGGTCCGGCTCGATGAACCGACCGGCGAATCGCTGCCGGTGCGGATTACCGTTGACCGGTCGCTCGATCTTTCCGCGGCCGATAAAACGCTTGAGATGGCCGGTTTTCAGGTGGTCGACGCGGTGAGGCAATGGGGCCACGTGGCGGTCGTGGTGCGCGACGACTGGCAGGTGCTTTGGGGCCAGTCGCGCAACGTCCGCCAAGTGGAAGAGGTGCCCGAGGCGTTAAGCCGAGAACGGTTGGCGGCCGCTTTTGAATACTTCAGCCAACCCTTCTCGCTGCCTGCTCGCGTCATTCCGCGAAGCACGCAAACTAGGGTTGAACCGGAATATCTGGTTCATGTCGATGCCAATCGGACCGTGTTGCAAGGAAAGCTTCGCTATTCGATTCGAGGCGCCAAGGTGTTTGCCTTTACGATCGCGATGCAAGGCTGGAAAAATGTCGAGGTCGGACCGGATCACCTGGTGGATAAAGATGGGGTGGTGATTACGGACGAAGGAGAGTTGATTGTGCCGCTCAAGCGGCCTTCGACCCAACCGGTCACTTTAGAACTGGCCGGGGTGCAGCCGGTTGAGGCCGATGCCGAGCGCCTCCAGTTGGTGTTGCCAGTGCCTAGGGCGACTTCCTCCGAGCCGGCCATGCTGGTCGTCCAGCCGGCAGACAATGTCGAGCTAGTTCCATTAGCCGACAAGATGGTCGGGCTATTACCACAGCATGTAGCGCCTGAAATCGAATTGCCAGTGCGCCAACAGGAACCGCTTTACTATCGGGCTCAGGCAGAACAAGCAAGTTTTGTGGCGCAGATGACGGTCCATCCCCAGGAAATCACGGTTGAGACCAATGCCCAAATTGCGGTGAGCAAGACCACGGCCGACATCCGGCAACGCATCGTCTATCGAGTGCGTCATGAACCGATTGATCACGTCGACCTACGACTGCCGGCTGGGTTGGCGGTTGACGGACGCGCGGAGTTAATCTTCGAAGGCAACCCCCTGCCGTTCAAGTTGTTGGAACCGGTTGCCAATCAAGAGCAACCAAGCCCAGCAACCATGGTGCGTGTTGCGTTGCCGCCCCCGGCTCGCATTGGAACCTGCAACCTGCTAGTGCGCTATCAACACCCGTTGCCCAGGCTCGAACCCCGTAGTACCGTGCGCGAAGCGGTTCCCCTGGTCGTTCCGATCGAGGGCCAGTTTGTTTCGGCCCAAGTGACCGTGAAGCCAGAGTCCGGGTTGCGCACCAAACTAGGCAAAAACGATTCTCAGGCAGCTTGGTTGGCTGGACCTGCAGGCAGTAGCGAGTCGCTGGTGTTGCAGACCAAAACACGAGCGGCCCAGGTTCCGTTGATCTTGGAACTCGAAGACCGGTCGGATGACGGGGCAACGTTGGTGCATCGGCTCTGGGTGCAAACTTGGCTCAACGGTTCTGCCCGTCAAGATCGGGTAGTCTATCGGTTTACCTCGACCGCCTCGAAAATCCGCTTGCGACTTCCCTCGGGCGTAACTCCTGATGAAGTTGAAGTGCTGTTAGACGGGGCGTTGCAAGCTGCCAAAGCGGTGAGCGGGACGCTGGTGGTGTCGTTACCGTCGGGCGATTTGGCGACGCAGCACCACCTCGAACTTCGTTACCATTTGTTCGATCAACCGCCGCGCGGTGCGCTGCAACTGGCATCAGTCCAGATGTTGGATAGCCAATGGAATGGCCAAACCTATTGGCAGCTTGTTTTGCCGCCGCGCGAGGCCGTGTTGTCGGCGGCCCAGTCGTTTACTCAACTCGATCTTTGGGATCGCGAAAGCTGGCTCTGGAGTCGCCGGCCGGTCTTGAGCGATCAGCAATTAGAAGCTTGGGCGGGCGCAAAATCCCCTGGCCAGATTCCGGCCTCGGCCACTCGATATCTGTTTTTCTCACTCGATTCCCCGCCAGTGTTGCAAGTGCACACTGCCAGCCGCGGGGCCGTGTTGTTTGTCATTTCGGGGATTACCCTGGCCGTAGGGCTGTTGCTGGTCTATCTCCCGGTAGCCCGTCGGCCGGCCGTTTTGGTGGCGCTCGCGATGCTGTTGCTGGTTGCGGGGGTGAGTCAGCCTGACTTGGCAATCCAGGTTGGTCGAGCCGCGACCGTGGGAGTTGTGTTGGTGTTACTGGCCGGGCTGTTGCGATATGTGCTGTTGCAACAAAAACGGCGGCGGCCCGCCTCAGGGCCTATCTCGAGCATGATTCTTACCCCCAGTGCGGTGGAGTCGGTCTACGAGTCAGGCGGTTCGTCCCCATCGTCTGCGGCGACCACTGTCGCGCTGCATCCGACGGAATCGAACCGATGAGCACGCCAGACAAGCGTTTCGCGAGCGGCCACCGGCCGCTGCTGTTGAGCTGGCTAGCGCGCCAAGTTGTCGTGGGATTAGTATGGCTGGTTGGCACGTGTGGGGCTCAAGCGGCCGAACCTGCCAGCCACGCACCGCGTGAGATCGAGTATCGACGGATTTTCGCGCCGGCCGATCGGATCGACGATTGGCCACTCGGCAAGGAGCCGTATCTGCCGATCGCGCCTGACCAGTTCGATGCCCTCTTGCGGCGCGCGCGAGCGGCCGCGGCAGGCGTGCCCGACTTGGTCATGTCGCGCGTTACTCAGGCCCGATATGAAGCTCGTTTGGACGACGCCGGGAACTTGATCGGTCAGGCGCTGCTGGAAATTTCGCACCAGGGCGATCGGGCGGTGTCGTTGCCTTTGGGGCCTTGCCGGTTAGCAATCGAACAAGCTGTTTGGCAAGACAGCGATGGACAGCCTGCGCGTTTGGGCCTCCAGCCGAACGGAGAGCTGGCCCTGATGGTCGAGCACCCTGGGCAGCTTCACATCGAGTGGACGCAGCGAGCCGTTGGACAACAGGACGACTTGCAATACGATTTGGCCTTGGTGCCTTGCCCGCTACAGCGGATCATGATCAATCTGCCTGAGGGCGATCGCCCTGTATTGGCCGGTGGATTGGTAAGCGACGTGGGCCCGGTTGCCGGCCATCGCCGACAGTGGCGGTTAGAGCCCGGGGCACGGGCCCAGTTTGAGTTGCGTATTCGTCGTGGTCAGGAGGTTGCCGCGTCGACTGCCCGAGCGGCCGTGCGGGAAGCGACCACGTACGATTTTTCTCCTCGTGGGGTCGAGGTTTCGGCCCAATTTGCGATCGACGATCCCGAGCGTCCCCTGCATGCGATTCGCGTCTCGCTGGCGCCAACGCTCAGGCTTGTCGCTGCCCGCTATGGCGAGCAGAAAATTGCCTGGGTGGCCGAATCGTCTGCCGAGCAGACCGAGAATCAGGTGGTATTGCAGTTGCCGGAACCGCTGGTTGGGACGGGACAGACGATTCGTTTGCTGGCGATTGCACCGCCGGTTGCCGCAGGCGCTTGGCGCTTGCCACGGATCCGGCTGCCTGACCTGAAGTGGTCGGAAGGGCGGATCGAAATGATGATCCCTCGCCCTTTGGTGCTCGAACAGCTTGATACCCAGGGCTGCACGCAAACGAGAACCTTGCGTTTGCCTGAGCCGCGATTGGGTGAGTTGATCGAGTTGCAGCAGTTCCAAGAGGACTGTCAGGTTCAAGTGGTGGTGCGCCGCGACGAGACCAAGCTTCAGGTGCGCCAGGGAACGACCATTGAAGTCGGGGCCAGCGAAGTGGTCGGTCAAATGACCGCTCAGCTGACTGTTGACGGCGCTCCGCAGTTCACCCTAGACGCCAAATTTCCTCAAGATTGGATCATCGACTCCATTACCAGCGTGCCAGAGGAGGCGATTGCCGACTGGAGCATGCGGCGCGGGAAGGACGGATCAGGCGAAGTGGCGATTCGTTTGGCCAAGGGGCTCGCGGTCGGTCGAACGCTCAAAATTGTTGCCCGAGGGCATCTACGGCGTAGCAATCTCGACGAATTGTTGCCTGCCTTGCGATTACGGATGCTCGATTTCCAGCAGGCTCAACTGGCCGCCGATTGGTTGTTGGTCCGCGCGAGCGATCCTTATCGCCTGGCCAGCGAAGGGGACGAGCGGCTCTTGCAAGTCGATCCGGCGACCTTGGAGGTTGAAACCGTCGAGTTGCTCAATGGGCCCTGGAGCGGCATGTTGTTCGATCATGGGGCTGACACGCGGCGTCTGGCGTTTCGCCTGGTAACCGCTGGGGCTCGTTATGAGGCTGCTCTGGCGCTTGAGGCCCAGGTTGAGAACGACTCGTTGACCGAATCCCTGGTGATTCGCTGTACGCCGATCGAAAGCCGCATCGACCGACTCTTGGTTCACTTTACTCAGCGTCGGGCAAACCCCTGGCGCTGGACCTTGGCCACCGATGGCGAACCCCAGCTTTCCGCCCAACGGATTCTGGTGGCCGAAGGAACCGAAGAGGCCTCGCCGCAGGGCGAGACCTGGGAGATTGTGCTCCGCCAAGCGCGCAGTGTTCCATTTGAGATTCGTGCTACTTGCACCGTGCCGGTCAAGCCGGCCATGGCGATCGGGTTAGCCGGCTTGCCGCAGGCGGCCAGCCAATCGGCCACAGTCTCAGTGATGGCCGGTCGCCGGTTTGCCGTCGGGCTGGCCAATGAGCGTTTAGAGCCGATTCCCCCCGAGCCCTGGGCCGACGAAAAAACCACCGCTGCGAGGATGGTGTTTCGCTATGAGCCGGCTCGTGACGCCTTGCAGGGAGCCCCGGTCGCAATCCGTGTCCAGCGCCGGTCGCACGTGTCCCCAGGCAGTTCTGCCTGGGTGTGGAACTGTGACGTGCAGTCGCAATATGCGCGTGACGGCAAAGCGATTCACTCGGCTTGTTACGCGATTGAAAACATAGGGCATCGCCAAGTCCGCTTAAGCTGGCCAGCGGAATTGCGCTTCCGCTCGGCGTGGCTCGACGGAACCCTGGTCAAACCGACGCAGCACTTGGGCGGTCAGCGCGAAATTGCAATTCCACTGCCAACCGGCGAACGTTTTCCTCAGTTAGTGGTCCGCTATGAAACCGAGCAGTTGGCCGGCTCGCTCACGCGCTCCGAACGTCCCTTGGTCCCTCAGATCGACTTGCCGGTGATTCGCAGGCAATGGACGCTCTGGGTGCCGTCGGGATATACCGTTCGCTCGGCAGACGCTTCGTGGCTAGAGTCGGTCCCCTGGCGGGAGCGGATTTTTGGTCCGCTAGCCCGTACCGCTTCGTTGCCGTTTCATCCAGGACGTTTGACCGATTGGTCGACGATGTTCAGCGTCGAGCCAGCGGCCGAGCGCGATCGAGCATGGGTGCGGGCGCTTTTGGAACGACTCGGGCAGGCATTGCCGGCCGACGATTCCGGTCGCCAGCTAACCTGGGGAGCGTGGCTGGAAATGGCCGAGTCGTTGCAAACCGTCGGTCCGCGGAGGACGGCGGTTTGGGAGCCCCTGTTGGTCGATGAGCAAAGTTTAGCCGCCGGTGAGATTTTGCCGGAAGGCTTGGTCCCATGGCAGGATGTCCACGGCCCTAGTCTGCAGCAGGCCGTTGAAATTTTGCAGCGTGCAAAACTCGCGTTGCTGGTGGCGCCGGGGGCCGTCGTGTTGACGACCGAGGTAGAAGCGGCGACGCGCGCAAACCGCGCCCCGTTGTTGCCAGAGGTCGCGGCCTATGCGTTCGAAGCGTCCGGAAAACAAGGCCATTTGGCAACGACGCCCGACCGGCCTTGGGTCGCCGTGGCCGATTGGAACGAGGCCGGTGGGTTGGTCAAGTTGCCGTGGACCAGCACTGGCATTCCCCGGTTGCCCCGGCAGGGCTGGAATGCGTTTCGGGTGGCCGATTGGTCGCCTGAGACCACCACGGTCCAAGTGGTCGATCGGGTCGCGATTCAAGCATTGAGCGGCGCGAGTTTTTTGTTCGCCTTTGCGATGGTCTTGTGGGGTAGTCGTCGTCAGGCGCGCCTGGGGTGGTTGGCTTTAGCGGCTAGTGGAACGCTTGCCCTGGCGATGCCGGTGATTTATGCGCCGATCGCCACGGGCGCGGTGCTGGGAAGTCTGGCGGCCTTGGCGCTTCAAGCGATCGCTTTGCACGACTCCGGCAGACGCAAGCTGCCGGCCACTACGGCCAGCTTGGCCTTGTTGTTGAGCATCGCCCCCGAAGCGGTCTTTGGGCAGACGGTGCCCGAACCAGTCCAAGCCAGCGACCAGATGCGTCCTGAAGTGAAAATTCATCGTGTCTTTATTCCCATCGACGACGATCGGAAGCCGACCGGCGGCATGTATCAGGTGCCAGAGTCGCTGTTGCACGATCTTACCCGACGCGCCGAAACGGTGAGCGGCGTCCCTCGAGGTTGGTTGTTGACGGCGGCCGACTACCGGTTACGTTTGGTGCGTGGGATGGACGAAGACGCGCCCCAGATGGTTCAGGCGCGGGCGGTGTTTTCGATCACAGTGCTCCATCGCAACCGTCCTATTCGGATCGCGCTCGATCCGCGCGATTTGGCTCACCGGCCACTGGTGGCTCAAGTCGACGGGCGCGACCAGCCGTTGGCATGGGACGTCGAAGGTGGTTATTGTGAATTGCCTGGCCAGCCGTCTGGGGAACATCGGGTAACCATTCAATTTCGCCCGAAGCTTCTCGCGACTCCCACCGGAACTCGGGTTGATTTTCGGGTGCCGCGTTTGCCTTCGTCGACGATTGCGGTGGAAGCAGCCGTCGGGCAGAGTCAGCCGCGGCTGCCGGGGATTGCCGGTGCTGTGCGACTCGATCGCGCCGCCGGCATGTTGCGCGGCCGATTGGGCAGCGCCAAACGAATTCAGGCCGATTGGGCCGTTGCCCCCCACGGTGCGACCCAGGCGCTCCGATTCGACGCGCTCCAGCTACTGTGGCTAGACGTTCGGCCTGGAACCGTGGTGCTTTCGGCGCGTTTCAAGCTGCGCGTTTCTCAGGGAGAGCTAACCCGTTTGCGCATCGAGGCCGATCCGCGTTTGCGGTTGTTGCCGGCGCCGCCCGATGCACCAGTGCGGCTGATCGAAACCATCCCCGGCGTGCGTACAACCTACGTTTGGGAATTGAAACGCCCGGCCCAAGATCAAGTGGTGTTCGAGGGACGTTGGCTGTTGCGTGGTGTTTCCGGGGTTGGCAAGTTGTCGTTGCCTTTCTTGCGTCTGCTCGATACTGCGACCACCGAACGCTTGTTGGGCGTCTCGGTCGACAAGTCATTGGAATCCGAGGTCAAGGCGGCCGAAGGAAAGCTGCAGCCGACCGATGTGATGGAATTTTTTGGGCATTGGGGCATCGAGCATCAGCCGCCTCAGCGAGCCTATGCGCTCGACAGCCAGACGGTTGGTTGGACGCTCGCCACCTGGCCCCAATCGCCACAAATGACCGCTCAACAAACGCTGGCCCTCAGCTTCCGGCGGCGCTCGGCCTTGGTGGCCTATGAGGTCGCGATTGAAACCCGACGAGGGTTCTACTTGCGACAGATGCTTGCGATTCCTAAAGAGTTGGTGGTCGATTCGGTCTCCGTGACTCAAAACCGCACGGAGCAAGCAGTGCGCTGGTCGCGGACCGACGATGGAACGCTTACCGTCTTTCTCAAGCAACCGCTCTCCGGCACGCACCGTTTGCGTTTAACAGGCAACATCCCAGTGCCAGCGACCCAACGGTTCACAGTGCCCAAGATTGCGTTGCGTTCGGCCTCTGGCGAAGTCGCTCCGCAGGGCCTTCTGGGCCCGTTGCGGTTGAATGTTTATCGGTTGCCAGAAGTGTTGGTCGATCTGCCGGACGACGGCCTGGCGTCGCTCGACCAACCCAAGCGTCGACCGGCCCATGCCGCTGGGCGCTGGGTGGCCAGCTTCTTGGTGCTGCCAGATGCGGTGCCCTTGGGATTTCGCGTGTCGGCCAACGAGCCGAAGGTTCAGTCGACCTTGGTGACGAGGATGGTACCCCGCGGAGATCGTTGGGCAGTGGAAGTTGACTATCGAGCCGAGGTCGAGCAAGGTCGTTTGGACGCGATCTATTTCGATTTGCCAGCCTGGTTTGCCAATTCGCCGGAGGTCGCCCCGGCGGCCGATACGGTGTTGGCCGATTTACCAGGCCAGCCGCACCAGCGGTTGATCGTCCGGCCTCGCCAGGCACTGGCCGGCAAGGTTGCGTTTCGGATGAATTTTCCACTCGACCTCGAAGCCGGCCAGTCGTTGCGTGTGCCTGAAATCGTGCCGATTGGGCCTGGCAACGTACAGCGTTATGTCGTGCTGCCCAAGCAGACTGGCGAAAAACAAATCACTTGGCGAACGCGCGGCCTACAGCCGGCCAAGCCGCCCTGGCTGATGCCCCAACGCCTGGAGTCATACCTGGTGTTTGGACGTGATTTTTCAGCGGTTCCGCAAATGTCTGGAGCCACGCTTGGCACACCCCAGATCGAATTGGCCGATGTGTCGATCACCTGGCAGGCCGATGGACGAATGCACGCCGTGGCGACCTTCGATCTAGAGCCGGCCGGTTTGGCCGAGTGCCGGATTCGGTTTCCCAAACAGTTTGAACTCTTGCAAGCGATGGTGGCCGATCAACCAGCTTCGCTACGGCGCGCCGGTTCAGGCGATTGGCGCGTGGCTACCATTTCTCGTCGCCTGCCCCAACGGGTGGCGGTGCTCTTTTCCGGAGCAATCGAACGCCTGGCTGACCAGCAAGTTCGTCTGGTTGTGCCGGAGTTGTGGGCACACGGCAAACCGATTCCGGTGACTCGTGGCCTTTGGACCGTTTCTGGGCCGGCCGGATATCGGCCTATTCAGGCGTCGCGTGGCGATCAGATTGGAGTGGTTTCCGCAGCCGGTCAACGTGTCGAGTCGATGGGCCGTCTGTTGAGTCGTGCTGCCGACATTGATCAACGACAGTCGGCCGAGGAAATCCAGCGTTGGTACTGGCCCTGGGCACGCCGCTTTTTGGCCTCGGAACGGGCATTGGTCCATGCCATCGCGGCCGCCGGGCGTGAGACGATTTCGAGAGAGGTTCAAACCACTGCCACCACGGCCCACGACGAACAACTACGGCTAGCCCGTCGCTTGGGCGTCATGGCCCAATATGCGAAGCTGCGAGGCGAGACGAGTACCGTGTCGCAGTTGGGAAACTTATATCGCGACCTCCATCGAGGAACGGCCAGCCGGTGGAGCGAGCCGGGAACTGCCTGGCAGCCAGTCGTCGAGGTCGACTATGCCGAGCCTGATCGCGGCGATTGGCTCTGGCGTTGGCTTGTTGTGCTGGGACTGGCGACGAGCCTGGGAATCGCCGTCAGAGGTTGCCACTTGGCGACGATGGGCGAATGGCTCTGGCGCTGGCCGCACCTGATGGTTGCGATCGTTGGACTCGTCTGGTGGTTGTGGCTTGCGCCCAGTGTCGTGGGGCTGGCGCTCATGTTCGTCGGACTCTATCTGGCCGTGCGGCGCGCATGGAATGCCGGCGAAGCGCCGGTCCTGTTGTTGATCCTCGTCCTCTTCCCCTAGCCGCGCTTACGACGCTATTTGAAATCGTGCTTTCCGAGTGATTTTTACTCTCGTAGTCTCGTTCCCAAGCAGAGCTTGGGAACGAGACTACGAGAAATAATGCGAGTGCTAGCATCGCCGAGAAAAAACTAGGGCCGTAGCGCTTTAGATCGTATTGGCAAGAACCGGCTGTTTTGCTACTTTTACGAACCACGTCACGAGACGGCGCTGGCCGATTGAATGTTCGGAAGGATTCGAACGCTTTAGAGCAACAGTTATCATCGCATCGTTTAGGCCGACATGGAAGGAGGCCGCGCATGAGTGTAGGTCGCAAGCCACAGATCCGAGTACATATTCGCTGGATGATTCGTCGCGATATGCCGGAGGTTCTTGAGATCGAGCGCCGTAGCTTCGAGTTTCCGTGGTCGGAAGAAGATTTCATCCGCTGTTTGCGGCAACGCAACTGCATCGGCATGGTGGCCGAGCACGACGAACAGGTTGTGGGATTCATGATTTATGAATTGCACAAATCACGGCTCCATATCCTGAATTTTTGTGTGGCCGACGATGCCCGGCGACGTGGTGCTGGCACCCAAATGGTCGACAAACTGATCAACAAACTTTCCAGCCAGCGGCGCACGCGGATTACGCTTGAAGTGCGCGAGACCAATCTGTCGGCCCAACTGTTCTTCCGCGAATGTGGCTTTCGGGCAGTCTCGGTGCTGCATAGCTACTATGAAGATACACCGGAAGACGCCTATCTAATGCAATTCCGCTATCGCCCCGAGTCGGGGGAAAACGTTCTGCCGATGAATCGGATTACCCGACTGGCCGGATAGTGCAGGCTCAATCAGAGCCGCTTATTCCGCAAAAACCAGAAAGATCTAGTCGCTTTAGCCTGGTTCCCAAGCTCTGCTTGGGAACGCTTTTGAAGAAAGCTCTGCTTCCCAGGCGTCTTTTTGCGTATTCTTCGAGCATCGACTTACGTTTTGAAGCAGAGCTTGGGAATTGGTTTTTGGTTGTTCGTACGCGTCAACACGTCAGATCAGAAATCCAAAGGCGGCCGGCACACGGATACTTTGGTGGTCGCTACAGATGCTGGACTTCGTCTCAAAACCCAGGCTGCACCCCTTACCATCGCGGGCGCGACCTAATTTTCACTGAGACTTCTCGACGAAACATCAACAAGTATTTGGGTAACTTGCTTTAAACCCTGAAACGCCAGTTTTGAAGTTGCGCTTTTTAGCCACGCAGTGGCAATCGTGAATCGTTCAGGTTGTATTACCCAGAGATTACAACAAAATGGCCCAGGCCAACTAGGAAGTGCGCAACTTCAAAAAGCGCAAGCGAAGGAATCGTTGCTTCGTCGCGTCATTCGATTACCGCAAGAAGCCAACGTTGAAGCTGAAGATTTGCTCGTCGTCGCCGGCCACCGTGACCACCGGGAAGGCAAAGTCGAGCGCGATTGGAGCCGGGCCCAGGGCTGGTACCGTGATCCGCAGGCCAACGCCAGGGGCCACGCGCAAGTCGTTGATCTCGACATCTCGCTCGACCGTTCCAACGTCGCAAAAGACGACGCCGCGTAGCATGTCGTCGGCTGTGATGGGGAACAGATATTCGGCACTGCCCAGGATGGTGAATTCGCCGCCAACGGTCACTCCGGTGTCTGGATCGCGCGGCGCGGCTCCTCGAAAGCTAAACCCACGGATCGTGGAGAACCCGCCGGCGAAAAAGTGGTCGTAGATTGGCGTCTGCGCGCCGGTAAACCCGACCTTGCCCCCGACGCTAATGACATGCCGGCCAGAGCCATCCGGCCGTTGGCGGACCAGGAAGTATTGTCGCAAGTCGAGTTCGGCGCGCGGATAGTAAAAGGTGCCGATCACCTGTTCGAAGCTCAGTTCCAGCAGGTGCCCTTGGGTGGCCAAGAACGCACTGTCGCGTGTGTCGTGCCGCAGCGTCGGGCGAAAGCCGTGCAACACGTTGTCGCCAACCGCGTCCGCCAACTCTGGCGGCGTCGGCACAAACACATCGTGGATGTTCACGTTTTCGCCCCGGTAGGCGACCGACAACGACAGGTCGGGCGTCAACTGGTAGCCGAGCGACACGCGGCCACCGTAACGTTGTTCGTCCCAATCACGGAAACGGCGGTCGAAGAAGAAACCGCTCAGGCCGAGCGACACCGGGGTATCGAACAGGTAGGGTTCTTGCAGGCTGACCAGGTACCGCTGCACCTCGCTGCCTGGTTGGGCTTCAAGGCGAAAATGTTGTCCCCGACCACGGAAGGCGGTGCCGTTGCGGAAATCTTCCAGGCTCCGAGGAACACGGAACAGGTTGAAGTTCTGTTCATCCAGCGTAATGTTGCCGAGCACGCCGGCATCGGAGTTCACACCGACGCCGACCATAAAACGTCCGGTTTGCGTCTCTTCGACAAAAATGTCGACCGGCAAGCCTTCTGGATAAACTTCCAGCGGTGCGTTGGGATCCCAGTGTGGTTGGGGAAAATTCGGCTGCGTGTATTGCGGAACCCCGCCCCCGGCGTTGCCAGGCAGCGCGGCCGTGCGAACCGGAGCTTGGGTAACGCTCGGTTGAACCGGATAGCCGCCAGCCGGTTGCCCGCCGGGGCTCACGGCATTCACCCCATAGCCGCCGTAGCCGGTGGTCGGACGGGTTGCACCAGAGTCTGGGCTTTGCATCCGCACCACGTTGGTCGCCGGTTTCGCGGTCTGGCGCAGGCGCGCCGGATGGTTGGGGGCAGTATGGTGTGCTGGTGCCAAGTGACCATGCACTTGTACATCGACCACTTGTTGGCCGCGCGGCGCGATACGCGGCGGATCGGGGCTTTGGCCGCGCGCGCCCCGGCCTCTTTCTTCGGCCAATTGGGTCTCTTGCGAGCCGGGCGGTTGCAGTACGATTCGCGGAGCCTGGCCTGCGATCGGGTTGTTGGCAAACAAGCCCGAGGCCCTCAGGCGGCGCTCGCTAGCCCGCATTTCGCGAATGTCGATGATGTCGCCCGTGCGTAGTGACACGCGGTTCAACACGGTTTGAATTCGGGTATGCGGGTTGTCGCCTTGCACGTGAACCGTGATGCGGCCAACTCGATAGCGGCTCCCCTCGTCGATGTTATACACCAGGTCAAGCTGGCCTGGCTCTTCCAGGAAGCGAGGGTCGGCCTTCACGTCGGCAAACACATAGCCTTCGCTGCCATACAAATCGCGCAACAGGCTCACGTCATGGTTCATCAACTTTTGATCGAAGTGATCGCCCCGCTTCAGGCTGATGCCGGTGGCCAGCCGCGAGGTCTGGAAACGTTTGTTGCCGAGGAACGAAACGTTGCGAATTTTGTAGCGTGGACCTTCGTCAATGACAAACGTCAAGGTGAGCCACTTGTCGCTGTCGCTGAACTCCAGTTCACGGCCAATTTTAGCCCCGAAAAAACCCAGGCTACGGTAGTAGGCCGTTAGCCGGTCGATATCTTCGTCGATCTTCTTGCGGTCGACGTAGCCTTTGAAGTACCAAAAAAGGCCTGGCTTCGACTGGATTTGAGTCTTCAGGCGAGAATCGCTGGCAATCGTGTTCCCGATAAATTTGACCTTCCAGACACGCTGCTGAGCGCCTTCGTTGATGACGAACACCGCGCCGCGATCTTGGAGCTTGGTTCCTTCGAGAACTTTTACCTGAGCCTTGTTGTAGCCGCGCTCGCGATAGAATTGTTCGATCTTCCGCCGGCCTTCTTCGACCGCATAGGGGTCGAGTGCGTCGCCGACCTTGAGCCCGGTTTCGCGGGCCATGATTTTGTCGCGAACGCTTTCGTTGCCCAGGTATTTGATATACCGCAGAGTGGGCCGTTCGGTGACCTGGAAAATCACCACGCGGCCTCGAGGCGTTTGCTGATACAACGGCTTCACATCGACAAACCAGCCCAGGCGGGCCAGATGGCGAACATCTTGCTCGACCGTCTCGCGCGAGAAGGGCCGGCCGAGCCGCGTCTTGATTTCGTTCAGAATGCGCGTTTGGGTGACCGTTTGGTTCCCTTGCACGCGCACATCGACCACCAGCTCGCCAGGGCTGACAGGCTCCGGCGTTTGGGCCGTGAGCCACTTGGCATGGCACAGCAACCCTAGCCCGGCGACCAGGGTGCAATACGTCATGGTTTTCATCCGTGAGCCAACGTGTGTCATTAAAAGTGAGGTCCATCAGGTTTGCAGACACAGCAGCCAGGGCGTGTATTGATTGGACGCCAGGCCAGTTCGTTGACGCCGCGACAACAGACCATGCGATTCACGTTCAGCGCTCCCCGCAGGGAACCCACCGAACGGTTGCTGTGGATCGAGAAGGCGTCATTTGGGCGAGTAGAAATACAAGAAGACTGCCAAGGAGACAAGCCGAGTTTCCGGCGGATGAGCCAGCGGGTGCTAGCACTTGCCGCGATCAATGTCTACACAGGCTTTATAAAAGAGTACCCCAAACAAACCTTTTCAGCGACCTTCTGAGAAAAATCAAGAAGCACTTCTGGAAATAGCGCAACTTCCAAAAGTGCAAGCGAGTGGATTTGCGTATCTCTCGACCCTTGCTAGCGCCGCGCGCTTTGTATTTGCATGGGTAACATGGTTTTGAAATACGCTCTAGAGAAAGTCCAACAGCGAGAGTTGCAGAATGCTCGACGAGGTTCGCAGAGTTGCTTCAAACGAAGCCTGACGACTGGTCAGATCCGAAATTGCCTCGGCAATGTCGACGTCGATTTCCAACGACAATGCCGAACGGAGTTCGATTTCTTCGTTCTCCAGCCGGGTTTTCAACACTTCGGTGCCCTGCTGCCGGGCACCCAACTCCGCGCGGGCAAATGTGAGCCGCGTAAGATCGGCGTCCAGCTCTTCCAAATAACGCTGCGTCGCAGGCACGTCGTGCTCGTTGACTGCCTGGCGAAGACGGATGAGCGTGTTAAACACCCCGTTGGTCTCTTGAGGGTTCACGTCGCGCCCGGCCAACACCTGGCCTGTGCCGCCGGCCAATGTGGCCACGACGCCGGTTTCGGCGATGATTCCTTGCCCGGTGTTGGGGTCGTTGTCGGTGTTCAATTGGGCATCAAACAGACCGCCTGGCTGACCGTTGACGGCCGCCGCGACCGTCACTGCTCGCGTATTGGCCGGGTCGATATCGACGGTCAACGTGTTAGACACCGTGTCATAATTCACCAGGGCCTGGTCGCCTGTGGCGGCGTTGTTGACGAATTCGATTCGGGCCCCATTGAGCGCGGTTCCTGGCGAACGGGCGGAAAAGGTCAAATCGGTGTTCGCGGCCGCTAGATCGGCAACTCCGGTCGAAAGCGTGGCGGCCGTAGGCGAACCACTGGTCGCCGTGCCCTCAGGCACCAGGCCCAAATATTCGGCCGCCAAGGAGAGAGGTGCCGAATCAACCTGAAAATTGCCAGGTCCGGTGGGGTTTAGCTCGATGAGTTCAATGCCATTGCCAACGGCGGCCAATTGAGCCTGAACTAACTGCGTATTGCCAGGATGGTTATTAATGGCATCGATCACCTGGCCGACTGTTTGCAGTCCATCCACGTCGATGTCGAGGGCCGTGCCGTCGCTGGTCGTCACGGTAAAATCGGTCCCTTGAGCGGTCGGCACCCCGAGACCAAGGTTCAATTCAGTAAGCCGGGTATCGGCCGTAAAGGTGCGAATCCCTAACTGCGAAGCGGTCGCGCCCCCGTTTTCTGAAATGGCAAAGTCGTTTCCGCTAACCCGAGATCGAACGTCGATTCCAGTCCCCGCGGCATTGATTTGGGCGAGTACCCCTGCGCCAGAGCCGTTGATGGCGTTCAACAGATCTTCGACCGTTTCCGCGGTGTCAAAATTGATTTCAAACGTCTCTTCGCCGCTGGTGATCTGGATGCCGGAGTCGAGATCGAGTTGGGAGCCGCTGCCACCTTCGGTCACGGTCGCGGCCGTTGGATCGACCACGCCAAACCCGGCTTGTACCGCGGTCAGGGCATCGCGAAGGTCGATTTCGGCCGTAAAGGTTCCTTCGGCGTTGATCGCGTCGACCACGTGCCGCGATTGGCTTTGGCCTGCCTGAACGTGGACATACAACGTGTTGGCCTCGCCGCCGCTCGAACCGGTGCTGGCAAAGTCGCTATCGGTCAACAGGCCAATCGTCCCGGACCCGGTGTTGGTTGTTTCGGCCGAGGTGTCGAGCGAAACGGAAAACGGCGTGCCAGCCAAACCGGCGATGGCCGTGGCCACCTGACTGCCGGTTGACGAACCGTCGGCTTCCAGATTGAGCGACAACGTTTTAGTGCTGGCATCGTACGAGGCGGTCGGGTTCGGCCCCGCTTCGGTTGAGGTCACTCGCACGGTCACGTCGTTGCCGGCGCTGCCTGGCGTGGTTGAAGTGAGAATTAGATCGTTATCTGCGCCGGGGAACGTGAGTGCTGCCTGGGCCGCGACCGCACTGGTTTCGAAGCGGGCAAATTCGTTTCCGACCGAGACCCCAGGCAACGCGGTGAGCAGCCGGTCGTTGACCAGTTGCACTTGAACGCCGTTGAATTGGGCTCCCACGTCGGTCGCTTGAATGGTGAGATCATTATTCGGTCCTGGCGAGGCAAGCCGTGCCTGAGCCCGGGCTCCAAACACCTCGTTCAATGGGGTTCCGAGCCGTACAATCGGATCGAGGTCGGCCCCGAGCACAATGCCGCTCGGCTCGCCGTCTTCGGCCAAAATCCCCAATTCGTTGGCCGTGGTCCCTCCGCCCACCTCGCGAATCGTCAACTCGCCGCCACCGGCCGTATCGAGTTCAACTTTCAGCCCTTCCGGCAAAATGCTGACGGTCGTCTGACGACCGGCCGGCGGATTGGTTTCGATCAAGCGGGCCACGTCGCCCAACGTGGCCGCTCCGCTGATATCGACCTGCACCGTGTCGACACCGTCGCTCACTTCGAGGCTGCCGACACTGATTCCCAAACCGCCTCGCAAATCGTCGAGCGCCGTTTCCGAGGTTAGCACTGGATTCAAATCGGCAGTGCCGCGGACCGAGGTCGACACGGCGCCAAACACCGAATTTCCATCGACACTCGACTCGAACAACACGTCGATGTCCGAAAAGCTTTGCAATTCGCCTTCGTTGCCGACGTATTCGACTACGTTGTCGCGCAGCAAAAAAGGCCGCACACTGGTTCGCGTGCCGGCAAACAGATGACGGCCGCGAAACCGCTGGTTGCCGGCATCGACCAGTTGGGACAACGCCCGGTCGATCTCTTCGGCCACCGCCTGACGTTGCTGATCGCTACTCGTGGTATCGGTCACCGACAACACCGATCCACGCACGTCGGAGAGAATCCCGGTAACGTTGCTCAGCGCCGACTCGGTTGCTGACAGATACGATTCATTCGTTTGCAGGTTTATCTGGGCTTGTTCCTTGCGTTCGATCAAGCGCTGCAAACTGATCGCGCGAACCGCTGCTGGCACATCTTCACTTGGCAAGGCAATGCGCCGCCCGGTGCTCAGTTGCGTCTGAATACGAAACAACTCCCGTTGATCGGACTGGATCTGTTGCACCAGCCTTGAACGGATCAGCAGGCCGCTAACACGAGCCGACGAGATGGACGAAACTGAGGTCATGGAAGTTCGCGGTAGGGTAGAAAATGGTGACTTGGTTTGTAGGATGCGTTTTGGGAATTGATCGCACGTACTTTTTCGTCTCGTTCTCAAGCTCTGCTTGGGAACGCTTTGGAAGGATGCTCTGCTTCCCAGGCATCCTTTTATTGATTCCTCGCTCGTCGACCTACGTTTCTCGAAATGCCTTGAAGCAGAGCTTGGGAACAAGAGAAACGACGCCTGCGCGTGTAAGCAGACTAAAACGCTTTCCCTCGGTGTTCTCTGTGCCCTCTGTGGTGTCTTTGTTCTGTTTAGCTCTTTGGTGTACTTGTCCTGTCTAAGCTTTGGAAGGGACGAACGCCGCTATAAGTTGACCAGCACGTCCAGCAGATCGGAAATCGTGGCAATATATCGGGCCGAAGCCTGATAGGTTCGTTGAAAGGCAATCAAGCGGACCGCTTCTTCATCCAGGTTGACACCGCTCGTGGCCAATTTTTCCGACTCGAGCGACGACTCGAACACCCGCAACCCTTCGGCCACACTCCGCGTAACGGTCGACCCTTGCACCGTTGTATTGATCAAGGTGTCATATTGCTCGGCCAAGTTTTCGCCGCCGACCGAATCGAGCGGCCGATCGAGAAACGCAGCCAAGTCGATCGCGATCAGCGTGTCTTCTCCAATCCCATTCCGGCTAGCGGCAAACTTGGACGAGTCATCCTGAATGGCTTGACTCACATCAATATCAGCGGCGCCGGTGCCGCTAAAAAACGTATTGATGCCGAGCGAGGCCAGCAGCCCACTGCTGTCGTTCGCGAAGGCAAACGTCGAGTCGACCGCATCGCTTTCGATCGACAACCGACCGGTGGGAGTAATCTGCGCCGAAATTCCGTCGACCGCTTCGAGTTGGGCCACCACGTCGGCCAGCGTGGAGTCTTCGTCCAGGCCGTTCAAGTCGACGCGAATTGTCGAAGTTTGGGAGAGCTCCGTTTGGGTGTTGTAGACTAGCACCTCGAACGAGCCGTTTTCTGGCGTAAAGGGAAGATTCGCGGCGTCCAACGTGGCGTCGCTCGCGTCGACGGCGAACTCGCTCACCAACTCTTCGTAGCCGGAGAGCCCTTGGCCGCTGGAAAAAATTTGGTTGAACTCGAATGACAGCGTGCGGGCAAAGTCATCCAATCCATCGAGAAACCCATCGAGAATCACATCGCGCGACTCGGTCAAACCCGCCAGCGCGCCCCCCTCGGCGCTGAGAGGCGAATCGGTCGCGGCGATGCGAATCTCGCTACGAATCCGGCCATTGTCACTCACATCGGCCACGGTTACTTCTCGACGTTCGTTTCCTAGCACGAGAAAATCCCCATCGACGAAGATCGACACCGTGCTATCCGGCTGTTCAATGGCATTGATGTTGGTCAACTCGGCCAATTGGGTCAGCGCCAACAAGCGTTGATCTCGCAATCCTACCGCGTCGCTCGGCGTGGCCCCGCCGCTTTCGGCCGAGGCGATTCGCACGTTGAGTTCCCGAATTTCCGAGGTCAGTCGGTTAATGTCTCTCGACAGATCGGTAACCCGATTGTTCACATCTTCGTGCAGTTCGAGCGCGCGTCCGAACAACCGCCGCACATCGGTCGCCAGCGTGCGGCCTTGGAGAACCGCCAGATTCCGCACCGCGGCGTTTTCCGGCTGGTTGAGCACTTCCGAAATGCTGTTGAAAAAACTGTTGAGCGAGGTCGACAGGTCGGTGTCGGAAAGTTCGCCGATCAAGCCTTCCAGATCGAGGTAGGTTCTTTCCTGAGCCTCGGCGCTGGCCCGATCGCTGACCGCGCCGCGTAGCCGCGCCTCGAGAAAGGTGTCGATTTCTTGGACCACGGCCTCGATTCTTACCCCTAAACCGAGCAGCAATCCGCCCTGGCGCTGCGTGGTCGCGGGGGCCAGAATCACCTCTTCGCGAATATACCCTGGGGTATTCGCGTTGGCGATGTTCTGCCCGACCACCTGCAGGCCGATCTGCGAGGCTCTCAGAGTGTTGTTGGCAAGTTGAATTGATCCGAATAGCGACACGGTTCAGTTCCAGGGTTTAGAGGCAAAGGGCTAGGGCCGAGAGTGCTGGCAGTGCTGTCATTGCGTAATGGTGCTTAAACGGCCTGGTCGACTAAGGAACCACTGGCCGACGAGGTTCCCCCTTTTCCATATGTCGGCTGCATTTGCCCTCCAGTAGCAATAATCTCTAAGAGCTGAGAAAGATGCAGCACGGTGCGTTGGACGAGCACCCAACTGGTAAGGCTATGGTGCTGCAACAATCTTGCCTGTTGCTTGGCGTCACGAATCTCGTTTTGCCTTTCATGAGATTCGTCGCCGGTCACCGCAGCCGACAGAGCCTCGATGCTGCCAGCAGGCAAGCCGTGTTCGGCTGCCGATTCGAGCAACGATGCCCGGCGTTGTTGGCATTCCGACAGCCTGGCCACCAGGCTCTCTTCGCGCGGTCCAATCGCGGTTAAGCGTTGGGAGTCGCCATCGACCAAGGCTTGGCGTTTTTCGCCTAGCAGTTCGAGCATTTCGCCTTGGGTTGCTGACAGCATTGACAGCAGTTCAGCGATTTCTGTTTCCCAAGCGACTTCGGGCAGCGAGTCTGCCGTGGGGGAGTTGTCCATTGGGTGCCTCTCTTCTTGTTTAGTCATTTCACGAAGTGAATTTTCTTAAGGGGGGATTTTGGGCTTTGTCTCAAAACAGGCTAAATGAAAAATACAAGCATGACGCGTCAGCGAATGAATCTCAGTCGTTCCAAAAACAAGGGCTCGAAAACCGATTGTTTTCTGGAAATCTGTAAAATCAACGGTTTCGCGAGCGATCACCGACCGCTGCTACTGCTCAACATGAGAAATGTGCAACCACTGAATCTCGAACTTCACGGTCAACTCGCGGCGCTACGTGCTTGTATTTGTTGTTTGGCAAAGTTTCGTGTTACGGCCCAAGGCTTCCCGGCGACAAAGTCTTGTCGCGGCTAGGGGGGAAACAGAAGCTTACAACTCACAAATTCAAGTGAATGAAGGTACTAGCTTCATTCAAAAATTAGTTTTACTATCGTCTTACCAGCTGCTCCAAGTCTTGCAGGCTGCCGGCCTGATCGGCTGCCTGGAGCACTTCGGCCAAATGGGGGAACTGATTGCGGAACAAGCCTTCGGAAATTTGCGCCCCATTGCTCTGGGTCATCTGCTCGGCCAGTGTTTGATCTAATTGAGAGCGGAACACCTCTTCTGCCCGACCGCCGTGAAAATAGGCTGCCTTGTCTTGTGAACTGCGCATTGCCTTGATCATTTGGGCAAAAAACGTTTCGCCGACAAACGACGTAAAGGCGTCATGCACGTCGCGTGCCTGGGCCACCTCGTCTGGGCCAGGCTTCGGCGCGCCGCTGGCCTGCAGCCGCGTGGCGGCCGAGGTGTCGAGCGGCGTCGAAGCCAAAAGTGTGTCGAGACTTTGCATGAGATTGTTTTCGTGGCGACCTTGGTTATTCGATAATCAGTTTGGCGTGCAGCTTGCCGTTGCGGTCGAGGCCTTTGATGATCTCGATCACGTCGCTCGGCGGGACTTTCACGCGTTCCAAGGCGGCCACCAACGACTTCAGTTTAGGCGTCTCGGTCGCCTCGGGGTCCAAGGCCACGAAGGGCGAATCCTGGGGAGCTTGAGTATCGACCGTCACATTTTTGTGGGCAACCACCGCCGGGCCAATCTCCACGTCGCCGCCGATCACAATGCTGCCAGCCCGTTCGTTAATCACCACTCGTGCTTCGGTTTGCACACGGAACACGCCCAACTCCATCACCTCGGCCACGAACTGCACTGGCACATCGCGGTAGGCGTCGGGGATGCGCACCTCGATGTTGCTCGGATCGATCGGTCGCGCGACTTCATCGTCTTGCGTGCCGCCGCCGCCTTGGTAGCCAAATTGGGTGTTAATCGTATTGGCCACTTCATAGGCGACTTGAAATCCGGCGTGGTTTTTGTTCAACACAAGAGTGATTTTGCCATCTTTTTGAAAACCATTGCGGACGTTTTCCTCGAGCCGGCAGCCGCGAAAGATTTTGGCATGAGTCAAATGGGTCGAGTCGTCCAAATGGAGCCGGCCGCTGGCCAAGGCATAAATTCGCGAGTCGCGAATATTCGGCCCCTGGAGCGCGGCAAAGACTAGTTCGCCGTGTTTCAAGCTTTTGGCTCGAATCGCGCTCACGGTGCAGTCGAGGGCGTCGCCTCGCCGGCCCCCGGTCGCCGGCACAGTGGCGGTGACCCAAACCAACGCTACATTTTTGGTTCCTTTGAATTGTTGTAAAATTTCCTGATCGCTGAACCCGGCGCCCACGACCGGCATGTTCATCAGTTCCATGGCTCTGGCCAATGCCCGCATGGTCGGCAAGCTGTCATCTGAATCACCGGTCCCTTGCAGGCCGACCACCAAGCCGAGCCCTCGCAGGGTGTTCTCTTCCTGGCCTTTCACCCGACAGATGTTGCGAAGCACCGTCTTGCCGGCCAGTGCCGGGGTGGCCAAGACACTCAGGGTGACGACCACGGCCAACAGGTTGATTAGGAAGCGTTTGACGAACATGGCGAACTCGATTCTCCGGCGAAAGATTTAATCGCAACAACCAGGCTTGGGATACTATTCACTTAGAAAGGATGGAAACGGTCATAAAACTTCACCAGCCAGCCGCGACGATAACCGTCGCGCACCGTACCCCGTTCACGCTTGAAGAGTCGCAGGTCGGCCACCTTATCACTTTCGACCGTATTGTCTGGATTCACATCTTCGCGGCGAATGATTCCGGTGATCGATTTTTCCCAAATTTCTCCGTTGTTGGTCACCTCTTGCCGGGCTTCAATCACCAAGTTGCCGTTGGGTCGCACGTCGACCACTGTCGATTGGATGGTGAAGGTCAACGTGTTTCGGGTTTCGATGTCTGACTCAGCTCGATATTGGCTACTGAGCGAGCCGTCGATCGTAGGGTCGCCAGGTGTTTGTGGGTCAGGTCGCAGCGCCAGGCCATCCAGTCCAACCCAGTCGGCCAGCACTGCTTGGATATTGGCCGTCTTTCGACTCTCGGCATCGCCTTCGCTCAACATCCGCGAGTTCAGACTGACGACGACCGTTACCAGATCATGGAGCTTGAGCGTCTTGGGCGGATTGGGCCGTCGGTACAACAGCGACGCATTGTCGACCGTTAAAAACGGCTCATTCAACGAGCGCGGCCCGCGTTGAAACAGACTGCTATCCTGTGCCTGAGCGCCGGAAGCCAACAACAGCATCCAAACCATTCCAACTTTGGCTAAGTCATTCAACCCAATTTTCATATCTATCTCCGCGTAAGCGTTTTCCCTCCACCCTACACCCTCAACCCTTCACCGCGTCCTCATTGGTTGGCCAGGGCCACAGCCCGCCGACCGCCCTCGCGCGAAGCTTGGGCAGTTGTTGGACGTTTGGCCGGCGCCGGCTCGGCACTGATTTCCACTTGTTGCGGTCCGCTGATCCGAGCAAAAAACCGTTTCCTTTCAAAGGTTTCGACTGCAATCAAATCTCCGTATCCACCAGCTTGCCGAGCCCGAGCGGTGATGCGGACCGAAATTCCTCCGGCTCTCGAGTAGACTGTGACTACATCGCCTTGGGCAACCAACTGCGGCGTTCTCACACTGCGAGCATGGATCGGCTCGCCCACGGCCACCGATCGAGTGGTCTCCATCCCGGCCACCAATTCAATTTCATGAAACAGATCTTCTCCAGCTCGCAGCCGTGGTGAATCGCTGGGCTGCAAAACCAGATCCGAGGCATTGATGATCGCCCCGCGCGGCAACGGCCTGGCAGCGGTTACCACCGCCTGGGGCAGCGACACTTGAGCGGTTACGCCGATCGTTTGCGTTCCGCCTCGATGGATCAAGCGGAGCTGAAACTGCTGCTGACCAGTCCACGGCGCATGACCTCCGGAGACCTGAATGGCCCCGCCTGCCTGCGAAACCGCGGCCACTTGAGCGGCATTGAGTGGACAAGCAATCTGCCAGTTGGCCCCCGGTGCCTGGGCGTCCAAGTACTGTTGGAGTGCCTGGTGAACTCGTTGTTGAGCACGGCCGGCCTCTTGGGTCGAAAGGCGATTTGTTCGACGACCTGGCTGCTCGGCATCGGCCCCAATCGCTACGCGGCTGGCCCCCGAGAACCGTAAAGTGGTCAAGTCGACTCCTCGCAGGTGGAGCAGATCCTGGAGTTCGCGAATGCCCAAATAGCGAGTCTGCCCGTCGACCGGGGCCGGCACCAGGCCAATCGACTCTAATTCTGTTTGTTGTTGCGAATCGTTGGCGACGACTTGAGCAATGTCGGCCAACCGGACCAGGCTGCTCACCGGTCGAGCCTGAGAACGAAGATGGATTTCGGCCGCGGAACTCGACACGGCAGTGCCGAGTAGAAGGATGAAACACAAGTTAGTGGATGACTGGTTCATGTTGGTAGGTGGTGAGTGGTGAGTGGTGAGTAATCCGTGTTAGCGCGTGCCCTCGACTCTCGACCGCGCATTAGAACCGACGTAGGTTGGCGACCAGTTGCAAAATTTGGTCGCCTGCCTGGACGGCCTGGCTGTTCAGTTCAAATGCACGTTGGGTTGTGATCAGGTCGATTAGTTCTTGGACAGGCTCGACATTGGACGACTCGAGCGTTCCCTGACGCACGACTCCCAGCCCTTGCGTGGCGGGGTTGGCCAAGGTTGCCGAGCCGGAAGCGTCCGTTTCGCGGAACAAGTTTTCGCCCAACTTCTGAAGACCATCGGGATTGGTGAATTGGGCCAACTGCAGTTGGGCTAGCTGTTGCAGCTGGCTGTTGCCTGCCTGCTGGATTTCAACAATCCCATCGGCCGAGATGCTAATATTGGTCGTGTCTGGCGGAAAAACGACCGGCGGCTCGACCAGGCGACCGGTGCTGGCCGAACCCATTACTAAGTTGCCGTTGGCGTTGATCGAAAAATTACCGCTCCGTGTGTAGAGCGTCTCACCAGAAGGATCTTGCACTTGGAAAAATCCGTTGCCTTCGATGGCCAGGTCAAGCTGGTTGTTCGTGGTTTGAAACGCACCTTGGTCGTAGTCGGTTTGAGTGCTGGAAACCCGCGAGCCGAGGCCGATGGCGATGCCGGTCGGCGCTAGGTTTCCAGCCGAATCCTGAGCCCCTGGCACCGCTTGATGCCGGTAGAACAAGTCTTCGAAGTTGGCCCGATCGCGTTTGAAGCCGACCGTATTCACGTTCGCCAGATTATTGGCGATCACGTCCAACTTGGTTTCCAAGGCCTCCATCCCGGTGGCCGCGGTGTAAAGGGTTTGTACGCTCATAACAACTACCCCGTTGGGATTTCTGATTTAGGATTTAGAGTTTGGTATTTGACGTGCTGACGTGTTTCTTGAACTAGCTTTGCAGGACTCGGCCGATTAGGGTGCCGATCATGTGGTCTTGGTTTTGGATCAGTTGCATGTTGGCTTCAAAGGCACGCGAGGTTTCGATCAACTCCATCATGCTGCTGGTGGCGTTGACGCCTGACATCTCGACATAGCCGGCCCGCACGCTTCGCTCGGCGGCCGGCACTTGTTCAACCGAAGCCAGCGGGGCAAACAGGTTTTCGCCTGCCTTGGCCAAGTCGCCCAACGAACCTGGCCTGACTAATGACAAGAGCGTTACGGCTCCGGCTTGTTCGATGCCGCCATCAGGCGTGACGCGCCAAGGGCCAAGTGTTGAGTCGATCGTAATGGGGCTACCACCGGTACTGAGGACTGGATCGCCTGATTGGGTTTGTAGCTGACCACTCGGGCTGAGCGTGAAGTTGCCAGCTCGGGTTAGCATGTTGCCTCGCTCGGTGAGGATTTCGAAAAACCCTTCGCCGTCGATCGCCATGTCAGTATCGCGGCCGGTGCGTTGGAGGTTGCCGGTGGCAAAATCGGTTCTGACTGAGTCGAGCATCACGCCGCCGCCAATGTCTTCGACACCTCCTTGCTCCGGTGGCACCAATCCTTGCTCGATCGCTTCGGCAAAGCGGGCTTGAAAGGTGGCCACATCGCGTTTGAAGCCAGGGGTGTTGACGTTGGCCAGGTTGTTGGAGATGACCTCCATCCGCTGGGCCTGAGCCTGGGCTCCTTCGGCCGAGATATACATTCCGTATGGCATGGCGGTAAGCGAATCAAAATTCGCATGCAACGTGTCCGCCCCCCTGCGAGACGCCGGTCGCTAGTTGCAATGGTCGTGCCAACTTGTGCGGCAGGCCTGGCAATGGGCCTTGAAGAAATGGCTGAACCGCTGGCTAGCCAAGAAGTTAGCGGTTTTACAAATAGGTTCGCTTAGCGCCAGGCGTGGTGCCGCCGCCCAGGGCTGCTAGCAGCAAGAAGTGCCGACCGACCGGCAGGAATGGCCATTCGAGGAAAAGCAGCGGCCGCTCGCGAAACGTTGGATGTTGGTTTGTTGGTTGTTGATACGCGCGAGCGCGTCTCCCTCCACCCTCCACCGCGTCACTCTACTGTGACGCTTTTGGCCAGATTGCGCGGTTTGTCGACGTCGCAGCCGCGCAAGAGGGCGATGTGGTAGGCGAGCAATTGGAGCGGAACGATGGCCACGACCGGCTGCAAAAACTCTTCTACTTGGGGCACGTAGATCACGTCGTCGGCCATTTCGGCCACCCGATCGTCGCCCTCGCCGGCAATGGCAATAACCGGCCCGCCGCGTGCCTTGATCTCCTCGAGATTGGCAATCACCTTGTCGTAAACCGCACCCTGAGGCATGATGAAAACGCTTGGCGTCTGCTCGTCGACCAAGGCGATCGGACCATGCTTCATTTCGGCGGCCGGATAGCCTTCGGCATGGATGTAGCTGATTTCCTTGAGCTTGAGTGCCCCTTCCAGTGCGGTCGGGAAGTTGAACTGGCGGCCTAGGTAGAGGAAGTTGTCGCACTCGGCGTATTTCTTGGCGACCTCGGCCACCCGATCGTTGGTCGCCAGCGCCCTGTCCACTTGGTCTGGCAACTGCTCCAATTGGTCGATCAGCCGTAGTCCGGCTTCGTAGCTCAAGTGGCGCAACCGGCCCAAGTAGAGCGCCAGCATCGCCAGCACCACACATTGCGATGTATAAGCTTTGGTCGAGGCGACGCCAATCTCGTGGCCGGCGTGCAGATAGATGCCGCCGTCCGACTCTTGGGCAATCGTGCTGCCAACGACGTTGCAGATGGCCAGCGTGGGGTGGCCTTTGCGTTTGGTTTCGCGCAGGGCAGCCAGGGTATCGGCCGTTTCGCCGCTTTGGGTCAGTGCGAAGACCAGCGTCTGGCCGTCCAGCGGAGGGTTGCTGTAGCGTAGTTCGCTGGCATACTCGACCTCGATTGGAATTCGAGCAAGCGCTTCAATCATATATTCGCCGACCAATGCGGCGTGCCAGCTCGTGCCACAGGCAGTCATCACAATCCGATTGACCGACCGCAGTTGCTGGGGCGTCAGATTAAGCCCACCGAACACGGCGGTTGCCTCGTCGCGGCTCAGGCGGCCCCGCATGGCGTTGCGCACCGTCTCCGGCTGCTCAAAAATCTCCTTGAGCATATAGTGTGGATAGCCTTCGAGCCCGATGTCGCCAGTGTCAATTTCGAGCGTTTGCACATCGTGTTGTACGTGGCCTTGGTCGCGATGGACGACGCGCAGCGAGTCAGGCGTCACGACCGCCAACTCGTGGTCGGCCAGATAGACAATTTTGTCGGTCCGACCGACCAACGGCGAACCGTCGCTGGCCAAAAAATGTTCGCCATCGCCGACGCCAATCACCAAAGGGCTGCCTTGGCGAGCCGCCACGATCACGTTCGGCCAATCGCGAAACACGACCGCCAGGCCATAGGTGCCTTGGAGTTGGGCAAGCGCCGCCTGAACGGCCGCCACCAGCGGTGCGTAAGGATCGAGATCGCTGGTCGGCTGGCGCTGGGCGGTCGTCAATTCGAGCGCAATCAAATGGGCAATCACCTCGCTGTCGGTGGCCGACTGAAACTGGCAGCCTTCGGACTCCAGGCGTCGCTTGAGTGCCCGAAAGTTTTCGATCACCCCATTGTGGACCAAGGCCAACGTGGCCCCGGTGTCGGCATGAGGGTGGGCGTTTTCGTCGGTCGGCGGGCCATGCGTGGCCCAACGCGTGTGGCCGATCCCCACGCTACCAGGCGTCGGAGATTGGGCCAATCGTTCGGCCAGATTGTCGATCCGCCCGGCTGTCTTCACGATTTGCGTGCGACCTTCCTCGTCCATGCAGGCAACGCCAGAGCTGTCATAGCCCCGATACTCCAGCCGTCGGAGCCCTGAGACCAAAAAATCGCCCGCCTGGCCATGGCCCACATACCCGACAATTCCACACATCGCTTCGGACTCCGCAAATTTGTAATTGCTAGCACAACCGGAAACGCCAATGACGCCTGCTACCTGGTATCGTACCACACAAATGGTCTGTTCCGGTGGGCCAGTTTTCGTTAATTTTCGTGCTCAAGTTGCTCGCAACCTGTGAAAACGATTCGAAGTGCTCGTTGAAATAGCCGCGTTGGAGACTTCGTCGCCGGAGAATTCTTTTCGATGTCTACGTCTGTTACAAATTCCGACCGCAGTGTCGTGGTGATTCCAGCCCGACTGGCCTCGACACGTTTGCCGCGCAAACTGTTGCTGCGAGAAACCGGCAAGTCGGTGCTCCAACACACCTATGAAGGCACCCGCCAGGCGACTCGGCCCGAGGCGGTTTGGGTGGCCGCCGACGATGAGGAAATCGCGGCCGAGGTCCGCCGTTTTGGTGGCCAGGTGCAAATGACGTCGGTCGATTGCGCCAGCGGCACTGATCGCGTGGCCGAGGTGGCCCAATCGCTCGCCGACTGCGAGATTGTCGTCAACGTACAAGGCGACGAGCCAGAAATCTCTGGGGCGGCGATTGATCAACTCATCGACCTGTTGGCCGCTGATCGTAGCGCGTCGATGGCCACCCTGGCCACGCCGATCCGCTCGGCCGCGCAGTTGAACGACCCAGCCTGCGTCAAGGTAGTGACCGATGCCCACGGTCGCGCGTTATATTTCAGCCGATGCCCGATCCCTCATGCTCGGACTCCAGATGCCGACCTCTTCGATCGCGACTCCCCGGTCTATTTCCAGCACATTGGGCTCTACGCCTATCGTCGTGAATTTTTGCTCCGCCTGGCCAGCCTGCCTCCTTCGCCGCTCGAGCGTCTGGAGTGCCTGGAACAGCTCCGGGTGCTAGAAAATGGGCATTCGATCTTGGTTTCTCCGATCGAGGAACCGTCGATCGGCATCGACACCCCGGCCGATTATCAGGCGTTTGTAAGCCGATTTCTGGCAGGTTATGATAGGGACGCTGCCTAGAGCAGGGCGTCCGACGTGCGTGGTCGGGCGTCGTTCGCACCACGTTCAATTTGCCTCGAGTAACGCCTTACCATGTCCATTTTAGTCACCGGCGGCGCCGGCTTCATCGGCAGTCATTTTATCCAGCGTCTACTTCCGCAAACCTCGGACCCGATTGTTTGCCTGGACAATTTTAACGACTACTACGACCCGGCGCTCAAGCGCACGAATGCCGCCGCGTTTGACGATGTGGATCAAGTGACCGTGGTCGAACAGTCGTTCTGCGACGCCCCGGCGATGCAGCAACTGTTTGCCCAGCACCAGTTTCGCCAAGTGGTTCACTTGGGGGCTTATGCTGGTGTGCGTCCTAGCGTGGCCAACCCGTTTATCTACCAACAGGCAAACGTCCAAGGGACGCTCAGTTTGCTAGAAGCGGCTCGCGAGCATCCGGTCGAACGATTTTTGCTGGCTTCGTCGTCGACCGTCTACGGCAGCGGTGCGGCGGTGCCTTTTAGCGAAGACGCCCCGCTCGGCATTCCGATGAGCCCTTACGGAGCAACCAAACGGGCAGCCGAACTGTTGGGCCTGACTTATTACGACCTGCATCAGGTGCCGGTGGTTTGTTTGCGGCCGTTTAGCGTCTACGGTCCCCGGCTGCGGCCCGACTTGGCGATGACGATTTTCACCGACGCGATCGAAAACGGCAAAACGTTGCCTGTGTTTGGCGACGGGACGATCCGCCGCGACTTCACGCACGTGGCCGACATTTGCGATGGCCTTACCGCGGCGATGACGGCCGACGGCGTCGTAGGCGAAACGATCAACCTGGGCCATAGCGAACCGATCGAGGTTCGCGCCTTGATCGCTGGCCTGGAAGAGGCCTTGGGCAAAACGGCGAACATCGACTGGCAGCCAGAGAAGCCCGGCGACATGCCGATCACGTTTGCCAATCTGGAAAAGGCCGAACGCCTGTTAGGCTACCGGCCAAAGGTCGAATTCCGCGAAGGCCTGCGGGAATATGTCGACTGGTTTCGGTCGTACCATGCGGCGATCTAGTACTACAGCGATCGGTGTTTGTCTAAATAAAAAATACAAGCCCGATGCGCAAGCGAGGGAATTGGATTGGAACGTCTTCCCTCGCTTGCGCGTCGGGCTTGTATTGTCCGTACTCACTCGAGCGGGTTAATCTTTAGCCGGTAGCTTCCTGCGGCGCCTTCAACTGAAACTTCAAACGGCACCCTCAGTTGGAATGAGTCGCCCCCGATGGCGCGACGTCTAGGGTTCTTTGGGTTGAAAGCCGCTGCGGCAAACCCAATCGCAGGCAAACCGGCAATTGTATACGATGCGCCCTTGGTTACCTGGTAATGCTCGCAGTGGTTGGAACTGGCAATCACAAACACAGCCCGTTCTAGGTCGCTCGTGGCATTGATCAGTTTGATATAGCCGTGGGCTTGCTCCTTGCCAATTGCGAAAGGCTGCTGGTCCTGACAAGCAGCACAACACTTTGCTGTTTTTGTCTTGACTTCGTAAACCGGCAAACAGGGTTTCGTTGGTCCAAGATACGGATCTTGGATATCAACCACCTTGTTGCGATTACGGTCAACAACCACTAAAAACTGAGGATCGACGAGACAAACACAATTTTCGCAATCGAAGTCGAAGAGCACATATTCATACCCGGGGATCCTCGGCAAACCCAGACAACAGATTTTTTTAAACACGTTGCACGGATCGGCCGCTTTTTCAATCACCAGGGTGCGAACACCAGGATTCTCCAAAGCGATGATAACCGCCTCCACACAGGGAGAAGGCGATGGCAAGGCTTTGAGCAATTTTAGCTGAGCAGCGATTTGCGCAGCGGATTTCTGCTTTGGCGAGGACACTTTTTGTGCGATCGCAAGATCGGGCGACGCCCATAGAACCCCGAACCCGAAGACTGAAAACAACCCAACTCGCAGCAAACGTTGCATGGCAATTCCTCCTTCAGATCAATCGGCTAGCAAGAACTTATTGAAGACTGCGCAGACGTGCGGTTTTAGGCAGAATCTACAGACTTTCGTTGGTCGCCTGAGGGGTTGCTCGCCGCGCAGCCGTCAATCGTTTTCCAGCGAACAGAAGTTGAAACAAAGCAAGTCAGCCGTCAGGCTACTTGATCGCCAAGCACTGGATACGGAAAGCGTCAGGTAGCACCTGTGCAGCAGGGAAGCCCTCGGTCTCGTACAATGGCAAAAAAACTCGCGAAATCGTCTTCTCCGAACAAATGAGTTGCTTGCCACAGGGCTTCCCTAGCACGCGTGCTCGCTTGGGACAATGTGCTCGTCGGTTTAGCGAAGGTAAAATGATGCTCGAACCGGTCCACTTGTTCGGAAACGCCCTGTTTCTCGCCGGTTTTCAGTGGCCCGAGATTTGTTACAATGAGTTGTTTGGTAACCACTTCTCGCGGCTCACCGTGACGCCGAGTCGCACGCCGGTGGACGGAACCAGACGTCTTTCTAGGAAGGTTAAGCTCGATGGCCAAACATATCTTCGTGACCGGCGGCGTCGTCAGTTCGCTCGGCAAAGGGTTAACCAGCGCCTCGGTCGGCTTGTTGTTGGAACAGCGCGGCATTCGAGTCCGGATGCAAAAACTCGATCCATACATCAACGTCGATCCCGGCACCATGAGCCCTTATCAGCACGGCGAAGTCTATGTGCTGGACGACGGCAGCGAAACCGATCTCGACCTGGGCCACTACGAGCGGTTTACCCATAGCAAGCTCACCCGCGACTCCAACTACACCACCGGCCAAATTTACCAATCAGTGATTCACAAGGAACGGCGAGGCGAATTCCTCGGCAAAACCGTTCAGGTAATCCCTCACATCACCAATGAAATCAAAAGTGTCATCCACAAGCTGGCCGAACCGGACGTGGATGTGGTGATTACCGAAATCGGTGGCACGGTTGGCGACATCGAAAGCCAGCCCTTTCTGGAAGCGATTCGGCAGTTCTCGCTCGACGTGGGGAAAGAAAATTGCCTGTATATCCACTTGACGTTGGTGCCCTATCTGAAGGCCGCCGGCGAGTTGAAAACCAAGCCGACTCAACACTCGGTCGGTCAGCTCCGTGAGATTGGTATTCAGCCGGACATTCTGATCTGTCGCACCGAACAGTCGATCAGCCGCGAAGACCGCGAGAAGATTGCCTTGTTCTGCAACGTGCCGATCGACGCGGTGATCGAAGAGAAGGACAAAGACTTTTCGATTTACGAGGTTCCGCTGAGCCTGGCCAACAACAATCTTGACAATCTGATTGTCGAGCAGTTGGCCCTTGCCGCCGCCGAATTGGATCTGGACCAGTGGCACGACCTGCTGGGCAGCCTGCGCAATCCTGAACACGAGGTCAGCATCGCCGTGGTGGGCAAGTATGCCGAACATCGGGATGCCTATAAGTCGATTTACGAATCGTTGGACCACGCCGGGATTGCCAATCGAGCCCAGGTTTGCATTCAACCGATTCAGAGCGAGACGATCGAACGCGAAGGGCCCGAACGGGTGCTCGCCGGTTTTGATGGCGTGTTAGTGCCTGGCGGGTTTGGCGAACGAGGGATCGAAGGCAAAGTCGAGGCGATTCGGCTAGCCCGCGAGAAGCGGATTCCGATGTTTGGCATCTGCCTGGGCATGCAATGTGCGGCGGTTGAGTTTGCCCGCAACGTTTGCCAACTGCCGGGAGCCCACTCGACCGAATTCGACAAGAACACGCCCCATCCGGTGATTTGCTTGCTCGATGAACAACAGACCATCACCGACAAAGGCGGCACGATGCGGCTCGGCAGCCAACCGACCAAGCTGGTTGTGGATTCGAAAGCTTTGGAATGCTATGGCCAGGAATCGGTCGACGAGCGGCATCGGCATCGGTACGAGTTTAACAACGCCTATCGTCAGCAGTTTTCTGCCCATGGGATGCGGTTTGCTGGCACGAGCCCAGACGATTCGCTAGTCGAAGTGATCGAGGTGGCCGACCATCCCTGGTTTGTGGCGGTGCAGTATCATCCTGAGTTTAAGTCGAAACCGACCGGGGCCCATCCGTTGTTTGCTGGCTTTGTCGCCGCGGCGGTCGAGCATCAGATTGCCCGAACAGAAGGGCGCAAAGATCGCGAAGGAAAAACAGCGGCCGGTGGCCGCTCGCGAAACGGCTAACATTTTCATTTTGGGAGTCTCAAGTAATGTCTGACAACGCCCCGGAAAACGAGAAAAAAATCATCGTCGACGACGACTGGAAGAGTCAGGTACAGGCTGAAAAGGAGGCGCTCGAACAGCAACAACAACAGCAAGCCGAGGCTCCGCCAGAAGGCCAGATGCCGCCGGCTTCGTTTCCGATGCTGTTGACCACGCTGGCCACCGAAGCGATGGTTGCCCTGGGACAAATTCCCCATCCGGCGACCGGCAAAGCCGAACAAAATCTGGAAGCGGCAAAATACTTTATCGACACGCTGGGCATGCTGGAAGAGAAGACCCAAGGCAATCTCGAGACCGACGAATCGCAAAGCCTGACCGACGTGCTGCACCAGTTGCGGATGGCATTTGTAGCGATGAAAAATGCGGCCACGGTCGCCGCCCCGGCCGCGCCGGAGAGCAAGATCGTGCACCCGGAATAGGGTGCTCAGGCGACTAGGTGCTTTGAATATCCAATATCCAACAAGGAATGTCCAATAACGAAGTAACGCGCTGACGCGTTAGGCTACACTTTACCATCCCTTGGAAGTTGGACATTCCTTGTTGGATATTGGATATTCCTTCGTCCGTGCATTGTACTCGGAACGCATCGACGATTGCTTGCGCCAGCAACGCTATCTCGCTAGCCGGGATGCCCAAACAGGGCGAGTCCGTTTTTCAATTTGGGCCACGAACGATCTACGAACCCGAAGCGTAAGCGAGGGAAAACCACGGTTTTTTGGCGTCCATCCTCGCTTACGCTTCGGGTTCGCGTTTGCGTAGTTTAAACAATTGACTTGCCCTGGATGCCCAAAAGCTCACCTTGACCCTAGGTTTTGGCTGCGGCTACAATCGCCCAACAGTTCCGCTTTCTTCTTGCACGACCAACTCTGCGAATGACTCGCTCAGCAGCAGGCGAAAAGCGGCATACCAGCTCAACTCTTTTCTGTCGCCGAGGTGCCCGTCATGGACGAATGGGTTCGCCGTCACGAGGTCGATGTATTGTTAGTGGCCGAAGACGCCAGCCGGGCTCGGCTTGCCTGCCAGGCGTTGGCCGAAGGTCATCTGGAGTGCCGCGTGGAATCGGCCCCCACGGCCCGCAGCGCGATTGCCTCGCTTGAAGCCTCGCTCGCCGCCACGGCGCCACATCGTCCAGATATTATTCTGCTCGATTTTCATCTGTCTGACGGCGGCAGCCGAGAGCTGTTGGCCGAACTGCACTGGGATAATCGGTTTCGCGAAATTCCGGTGATCGCGCTGACCCAATCGTCGAGTCCTTATGAATTTCTGGAAGCGTTCGACCTGGGCGCCAGGCATTGCATTTGCATCACGACCGGCCACGATCGTTTTTGCAACCAACTGAACCTGGCCATTCAGGCTTATGTGCCGCGTCTCTCTAGCCCATCGCGCCGGCATGTTGCCTGTCAGCGCTGGCAGCCAACTCCCCAGGCAGCGTATTGCTGGCCAGTCGGGTCGTATTTCGTCGCCTGACGTCGTTCACTTAGCCTTCGCAGGCCGGGCGATTTTGAAATCGAAGGGAGCATCGGCCGCGTCGACTTCGAGCGGTGTGGTCTCGTGCGACATATAATGCTGAGGAATGGTATCGACCGGCAGGTTCTCTGTGCCGCGAACAATCAACGTGACTCGATGGCGGCCAGCGACGATCCCGTCCCCATACTGGGCAGTGGTTGCCAAATCGAACTTGCCGGTGGCCGGCTCAACCTCCGCAGTGCTAGGACGTGGGTGGGTCTTGGCGTTGATAGGCGGCGCCAGTGAATGGAAATAGAGGGTAATCCGCTCGGCAGCGATCAGTGTTCCATCTTCATAGGTTACCTGACCTGAGACCGGCACCAGGTCATACGGTTCCCCAGAGCCACAGCCAAACAGGACCGTGAACCACAAGATGAAGGTTCGTCGGCGCATGATTTCAAACAACGGGTGTGGTTTTTAGTTGTTAGTTATTGGTGAGTGGTACGCGCTCGCGCGTTGCTTGATCCTTGGAAAATTGGATATTCCTTGTTGGATATTGGGTGTTCTTCTTTGACGCAAAGGGAGTGTCCAATATTCAACAAGGAACGCCCAACAATCCAAGTAATTCAAAACGCGGCGAGCGCGTTCCCTCCACCCTCCACCGCGTCACTAAAATTGGCCTGGGTCGACGTCAAATCCATCGGCCGACACATTCAGCCGTTCCCAAACCGAGGGGTTTGTGGTCGTGAATCCTCCTTGGTCGATCCAATCGGAGATAAACCGCACACTGCCATCGCAGAAAGCAGCTACGATTCCGCCAGCATGCATGCTTCGCGCGCCAGACTGGTTATGTCCTGAATACCAGCAAGTCATTTTTTCTTGTTTTAGTGGCTCACATTGATCATTGGTGCAGCCCTGCAATACTCTTAGATCAAGGCAACTGGGGAAATTGTCTTGCCACAGTTCGGCGCAATTGGGACCACACCTCTCGTGCAAAGCGCCATGTCCCCAAAGAGCGCTAGCTGGCCCGCCCAGAGCCCACACGCCACGTGGATCCAACGAAGCAAGCCCCGCTCGAACCTCGCCGATTAAGAGCGTCATACTT